>JALYHQ010000050.1 GCA_030776455.1 Acidobacteriota bacterium
CCGCATCGGCTTGCGGGAGAGTGAAATAGAACTTCGCACCCTGGCCGGGAGCGGATTCCGCCCAGATACGCCCGCCCAGCCGCTCGATAGCGTGTTTGCAGCTGGCGAGGCCAATACCGCTGCCGGGTATCTCGGGCCCGTGCAAACGCTTAAACGGCTGGAAAATCTGCTCCGCAAACTGGGAGTCAAAGCCTTGCCCGTTATCGGCAATGGATACAACCCATTCCCGGTTTTCGAGGGTGGCTCCGATGTGGAGACGGGGCGGCTCATCCGAGCGGAATTTGAGCGCATTACCGATCAGATTCTGAAACACGAGCGTCAGCTGGGACCGGTTCGCTCCGACTTCAGGCAGCAAGTCAAAGTTCACCTGCGCCGCGGTCTGCTCGATCGGTTCCTGGAGGTTCGCCAGCGCCGTCTCCAGGGCTTCTTTCAAAGATACAATCGCCGTGTTCTCCGTGCCGCCCACCTGCGACCAGGTGAGCATGTCGCTCATCAAGGCTTGCAGACGCTCAAGGTTGGCTTTAGCGAGGGATAACAAATGGCGGTCGCCTTCTTCCAGTCTGGTCCCGGTCCGGCGATCGAACAGATCCAAGAGGCGCATGGATGAATTCAGCGGGGCGCGGAGATCATGCGCAGCCGCATAAGCAAAGCGCTGCAAGTCTTCGTGGGAACGGAGCAGTTCCTCCTCATTTCGCTTGCGATTGGTAATATCCTCCATGGTCAGCAGAATTAGTCCAGTGGGGTTGTCTTCGCGCCAGAGTTTGCGGGCATTCAGACACAGCACGCGCCGTCCGAGCGAAGCAAAGTCTAGCGTGACCTCAAAATTCTCGAACATGCCTTCCTTGGGCAAGACTTCTTCCAAACCCGCGCGCAGGGCTGGAATGTCCCATTCCCCATTTCCAAGCTGGTAGAGCAGGCGTCCTTCCGTAACTTCGGGAGTTAGTTGAAAGGCCTCGTAGAAGGATCGGCTGGCAGACTTGATGCGGCATTTCCCATCCAGCACCAGCAAAGGCGCCCGAGTGGTGGCAATGATACTTTTCAGAGCGACGGTGCCGGACAAAACCTCATAAGCGGCGGCCGCGAACTCTCCCAGCGTAGTCATCATCCGTGCGTCTTCGGAGTCGAACTTCCTGGTCTGGTCATGCGAGACGACCCAGACTGTCCCGACCGCTTCACCCCCAACATGAAAGGGAACGAGCAAGGCCTCTGTAATGCGGGGCTCCACCTCGGCGAAGTAGCTAAAGTGGCGGTCGGGATACGTCATCAGTTGCACTGCGTTGGTATCCAATACAGTGCCACAGGGACTGAATTCCCGAGGAGTGGTACCCCAAAGATGAGCGGCGAATTGGCCTGCAACGCCGTGCCAGCGGAAAATCTTCTGGCCATCCTCTTGCTCCAGCAAGCTGATCCCGGCCGAGTGCGCGCGACACAGGGTGAGCGCTGTTTCAACCAACTCTTGCAGGATGCGCTCCGGCGAGCGAGCCATCATCTTTGCCAATGCCACCAAAGCGGCGTTGATTGCCTCGAGGTCCGGCTGCCGCGCCGGCCGGCGATTCAATTCCTCGGTGGAGATAACCGACTCCAGAGGAACGGGAGAACTCGACGCTGTTTGCACAGACACGGTAAAGATCACTCTCCGGGGCCTTTAGTATACAGAGCTTTTCGAATTCCTAGAACCAGGCAGGTGCCTGGTGGCGCTGAAGGTGTCCGGGCAAGGAAAGATGGCCAAGGAGCCGCCACTACCGCGCTTGCGACTCCCTGGCCTGACCGCGACACTATGCAGGAGGGCGCGGCCTAAAAACAGGTGGATGTGGTCGGCTCTACGCCGAGGCAACTATCTCGCCACGATCATGCAAGTCCATCGTGAACATCAATAGGTGCTTGCTTTCCCATTCCACATCCACCCAACGCTCGCCATTGAGCGCTCCATCCACCAATTGAACGACGCCTCCGAGCGGGATGGTTATGGGGATGCGGTGGCCTTTGTGTTCCAGAATCGCCAGCGTTGCGGTTTTCAAACGATATCTTTGTCCAGCCATTGGAACTCCAATCCAGACATTGGAAGAGACGTCCTGAAACTGCCTGGGGCAGCTCGTTAAAAGGGTAACTAACAATAACACCAGATCGACACTTCGCGTAACTAGGCATGCGCCTGGCATTCCCCGGGACAATGGTTGTTCGACGACGCAGACGCCAAAGCCTCCCTGTAGGTCAGGTAGCGTTAAACGGCGACGGATTCGTGGATGTGGAATGGGACGGGAAACGGTGATGCTGTTCGCCTAGGAAATGGTGACCGTGGGGAGCTGGTTAACGGCGATGGGACCGAGTTCCGCGATCAAGGCTGTTGCCTGGTTACCGAACCCGCAATGCCGCTGTACGCTTTAGCTTGGGCCTACCACTCAGCAATAGATCATGCGAGCGCGGTCTCATCTGCAAATCTTGCGAGGTGGTTGTCACCCTGGAGCGTGTGACGCCCTGGTCCACAACCTGGAAAGAATACAGGAACGGAGAACAGCGTTTGGAAGAGATACGCGCCGGATGCCCCTACTGCGGAGTGCAGCACTCCTACCGCGTCGATGAACTGGGACGGTACCCTCGCTCTCAAAGCGGAAAAAAGCTGCCGCCGTTGCTGATCCCGTTGCGCGAGATAAGTTCTGGCCCTATGTGACCTGAACTCGTTTGGCGATAAACTTCGAGGGCTTCGCAATCCGCACAAGCTCGTGAGCGATATCCTCCGCCGAGAGCACAAAATCGATGTACCCGCTTTTTATGGCGCTCTCGGGCATATCCGGCTCCGAGGCGGTGTCGGGGCGCTGTGCGATTGTAATGCCGCTGGCTTGCTTGATGCTGCTGAGTGCAGCGGCCCCATCCCCGTCCAAGCCAGAAACAATGACCGCGACCAGTTGGCCGTCCCAATGCTTAGCCAGGGAACACAGGAACACCGTAATCACGTCCGGCCATCCTCTGGGTTTTGAAATCGGCTTTAGGTGGAACTCTCCGTCAAGGACGTGCAAGTCGCGGTTAGCCGGGATGATGAATACGTGGTTGGGTTCAATGCGTAAACTCTCGGTGATCAATTCCACCCGCATTTGGGTATAGCGGGGAAGAATCTGGTGGAGCCGGGTGGGCATGCGGGTCATATGATTCACGATGACCACCGCGACCCCCATATCGGAGGGCAGATGTTTGAGCAACCGAATATAGGCGTCCAGGCCGCCCGCCGAACCGCCGACGCATACCACCGGAAAGTCTCTTGCGAGAAGATTCTTGGTGGGCACGCTTCACGCCTTTCTGATTCGCAAGTCCCCGGGTCCACCGCAAAGCAGGGGACACGGCTGCAACACAAAAGCCAGGACTCGGAGGGATGTCAGAGCAAGACTCCTCCTCGGCCAATTCATCCGATGGATGACGCTGCCCAATATACACATGAGTCCTCTACAGTGAGGACGCCGTGCCAACACAAATGTGTCGTTTTCCGATGACAAATGGCGGCGCATTCGCCCTAAGGATCTTTCGGCGGATTCTTCGACAGCGGGATCACGTCATTTTGAAAACGGAACTCGCGATACTCGCGGCTCACTATATCACGGTAGTACCACTGGCCCTGCACTCTACGAGCGTCATCATAGGGAGTGCCCCGGTATTGGACACTCCAAGACTCGGCCTGGTCGATTTTCCGGCGCATGTTTTCATCAATCAAGGGTGATCTCCCACCTGTGCGGTGCTTCGGATTTGAGGGTCCGCGGTGGTCAGTGCCAGGATCGCTGTCTGGGGGCTAAGTTCGCGGAACTGACGGTCCGGTGGATGGAACTTGCCTTCTTCACAACCGGAGAGAGGACCGGGGCTTCACCCGAGTAATCTCAATGTCGCCTGCAAAGAGGTTGCAATAGGACAGACGCGTGGCGACTCGTTTGGGGTACCTTGGCGGACCGGAGTTAGCCTGGTGAATGCATTCCATAAGCTGTGACGTGTGCCGAAATTGAAACCTGTTGTAAATATCAAAATAAAAAACATCCAAAGGGAATGGGGGATTCGTATAGCCGAGTTCCTTCATCCTACCGGCATATGAACCATTTTTGAGTGACCTGCATAAGAAAACATCCAATCACGCCGCGAATCTCGTAATACCACAATATCCCGCGTAAGTACTTCTTTATCTCTAACTTACACTGAAATGTTTCGCCTCAATGGGAGTCCACGGAGCAGTGGGCAGGGTCGGAAAATTCCGGTCGTCTCCAATAGAAAGCGTGGACATGCAAAACAATAAACATCGAATACTGAAGACTTTCATACTATCCTTGGCGGTGTCTCTGGGAGCTTGGGCGCAGACAGGGATGGTAACAACAACTTCGGGGGCGAGCTACGGTCCGGTGGTGGCGCCGGATTCCATAGCATCGGCGTGGGGAACGAACCTCGCTACCGCCACCACACCGGCAACCGGTTTCCCGTTGCCGTCGAATCTGGGCAATACACAGATCACCATCACCGACAGCACGGGTGCAAAATTGCCGGCGCTCCTTTACCTGGTATCGCCGGGACAGATCAATTTCCTGGTGCCGGCGAACACGGCGCTGGGGCGGGCGACGCTGGTGGTGACATCCGGAGGCAATACGGTTGCGCAGGGGGCCTTACTGGTCTCCAATGTGGCGCCGGCCATTTTCTCAGCCGATGCCACGGGTAAGGGCGTACCGGCCGCACAAGTATTGCGGGTGACACCGTCGGGCGTTGCGTCGGTGGAATCGCCATTCCGGCCGGGAGCAACCGCAGGCACCTTTGTGAGCACCCCGATCAATGTATCGACAGCGGATCGGGTCTACCTCATTCTTTATGGAACCGGGATCCGCCGGCATTCGCTGAATCCAGTGAAGGCGACCATCGGCGGGATCAGCGTCCCCGTGTTGTACGCCGGGGCGCAAAGTCAATATCCGGGATTGGACCAAGTCAATCTGGGTCCGCTGCCACAGACTCTAGCGGGAAAGGGAGAAGTCGACCTGATCCTGACTGTGGATGGAGTTCCAGCAAATGTGGGACGAGTGGCGTTCCAGTAAGTAACTTCCAATCGTCGTTGCCATTATCTTCAAGACAAAATCGCGCCAAGGCGCAAGGAGAACAATCATGAATGAAACAGGAAAGAAGAGAACCTCGGCGGATCGCCGCGGATTTTTGAAGCAACTGGGGATGGCCAGCGCCGGTGTCGGCGCTTTTCTGGCCACCTCAAACTCCGCCAAGGCGGCGGACATCACCGACGTGGACATCGTTCAGTTTGCGCTGAACCTGGAGTATCTGGAAGCGGAGTTTTACACGGTGGCGCGGACGGGCAAGACCATCGATCAGATGGGCGTGGGAATCACGGGCAGCGGAACGCAGGGAGCAACCACGGGCGGTCAGAAGGTGCCTCTGATTGAAGGTTCTACCCTGGCTGTGAGCTCGGATGAGATTGGGTCGGATGAACGCGCGCACGTCACCTTCCTGCGTCAGACGCTGTTGTCGCTGGGAATCCAGCCGATCGCGAAACCAGCCATCAATCTGAACGCGCTAGGTACGGGCTTCGAGAGCCAGGAGGCATTTATCAATCTGGCGCGAGCGTTCGAGGATGTCGGCGTATCGGCCTACGGCGGGGCGGCGCCGCTGATTCAGAGCAAGGTGATTCTGGGTTATGCGGCGCGCATTCTGGCAACGGAAGCGGAGCACACGGGAAACTTGCGGCTGCATGCGGCGCTGTACCAGGCGCCCACCACGCCGGTGGATGCCATCGATATACTGCCGCCTCCGTCGGGTAAGCGGTACATTTCGGTGGACAGCCAGGGATTGACGCCGATTCGCACGCCGGGCCAGGTGCTGTATATCGTGTACGGGGGCAAGTCGAACGTCACAGCGGGCGGCTTCTTTCCGAACGGCGTGAATGGGCTAATCAATACGTCCTCGGCTGGGGCGACTCCGGCGGCGTAGTAAAGCGTCGTGAGCAGGAGGGTGGCCGGGAGTGAATACCGGTTCCGGCCATCCCCAGCTCGGTTCCTGGGTACTCCAGCAAGAAGGTCCTAGAGTCTGCGAAGGAAGATAAGAATGATGCAAGCGAACCCTGCTCTCGCGCTTCTGAAAAAAGATCACGATACCGTAGAGTATCTCTTTGACAAATTCGAGAAAGCCCAGGATCGGGCCGCAAAGAAGAAAATTGCAGATGAGGCGCTGATTGAACTCAAGCTGCTTGCCGCGCTGGAAGAGCAGATCTTCTATCCCGCGATCCGCACGCCCGTTGGGACGGACATCATGAACGAGGCGGACCAGAAACATCGCGTTGTAAAGGTCTTGATCGCCGAGCTCGAATGCATGGATGGCCGGGAGGATCATTACGATGCAAAGCTCACGGTGCTGGCGGAGCACGTCCGCCACCATATCTGGGAAGAAGAGAACGACGTGTTCCCGAAAGCGAGCGAAGCGTCGATTGATTTCGAGGCATTGAGCGATGCGATATTCGAGTGCAAACAAGCTCTACTCGCCGGGGGTGTTCCCTCTTTTGCTGAGGAGGCGATGACAGCTGCGGGCCGGAATGGCGCTCAGTGACCGCATGCGTCTCATACCAGGCATTTGCCTGGTATTCAAGCCGAGGCGTTCAGAAGTATTCTGGCACTGACGCTACCGGCGCTCCAATGCTTTCCTGAGTCTCTCTCAACGTTTTATGGCTTCTATCTCCAGTGATCTCCTGCAAGGCCTGAAGGCACGTCAGCCCTGGGCCATGGAACATTTGTACCGTGAGCATCAGAGCCGTCTGAAGGCGCGCATCCGCAGCCTGATTCACGACGCCGGCATGGCCGAAGACCTGGTCCAGGAGGTATTTTTCAGGGCATGGGAGTATGCCGACGCCTTTGATGAAAGCCGGGGTTCGGTGGCCGGCTGGCTGCTTCGAGTGGCGCATAATATCGCCATCGATTATCGGCGCTCGGAACAGTACCGTGCGTTCCGAGCGGAGAGTGTCGATGTCGATCCGGCCGTTTCCGCGGTGGTGTTGGAGCCAGAAGCCATTCTCTTGGAAGCAGCCGTTCAGCGTCTTCGGCCAGACCAGCGCGCAATTATCGAACTCGGATATTGGGAAGGGCTCTCCCATGCGGAGATAGCGGTTCGTTTCCGTTGCCCCTTGGGGAGCGTCAAGACCTGGATGCGGGAAGCCTTACAGGATCTTCGCCAACTTCTGAAGGCATCCGACGCTGTGGTTCCGTCCAAGGCGGAGTCAAAAATCGCCGAAGGAATTCGCATCCACGCCAAGAAAGCGAGTCTCCTGCTGCACGGTGTTATTGAGCATTCCCCTGAAGCCGTGCTGCTCGCCGACAGCCAGGCACGCTCCATCTTATGGAATCGAGCGGCCGAGCAGCTCTTTGGCGGCGCGATGTTCGGCGATGCGCCATCGCCGCAGGAACAGCAGGGCCTTTATCAGGAGGACGGAATCACGCCGTATCCTGAAGCTTCGCTTCCATTGCAGCGAGCCATCCGCGGCGAACATGTGGCGGATGCCGTTGTCTTGCTCAAGAATGCGAACTATCCAGCGGGCGTGATCCTGACAGTTACAGCCAAACCGCGGCTGGACACGGGCGAGCGGCTCCGAGGAGGTTTGCTTTTCTGCCGGAGAGTTCGATGGGACGGAGTGGAAAAGCGGGGGACTCAATCCGCTTCGTCGTACTATGTAAGACTCCCGGACCGAGAAGGCGCTGTGTCCGTCCGGTCGAGTGGTATCGCAGACCAGTCTCGTCTTGAGGATGTCCTGGTGACGGATCTGCCCTCGGTACGGCCGGGAAGAACGCGCGACGGTGCGCGTGAAGCCGCGGCATTGCGCGAACTAACGGCTCAAATGGCCACTGATCCGGCGGGGCTGCTGCAATGCCTTACCGACTTCGCAGTGGAGCTATGCCAGGCTGGCTCCGCGGGCGTCAGTCTCACGGAAACCACGGCGGACGGTCAGGAGGTGTTCCGATGGGCCGTTCTGAGCGGCGCCTTCGCGAGTTATGTGGGCGGGACCACGCCCAGATCGTGGAGCCCGTGTGGGGTTAGCCTGGATCGTGGCGAGCCAACGCTCTTTCGCTATCCCGGCCGCTTCTTCACCTATTTCCAGGAGGCGCAACCGGAGATTGTGGAAGGTCTGGTGATTCCATTTACCGACGGGCAAAACGTCTTGGGAACCATTTGGATCGTCAGCCATGACGAGCAGAGGCGTTTTGACGCCGAAGACGTCCGGCTTATGGGGATCCCAGGGAATTTCGCGGCTGCGGCTGTGGCCTTCGACGCGACACGCCAGCGGGCGGAAGCTACTTCACGGGCATCAGTTTAGCGATTCGCGGCTTGAAGATCTTGTGTTCGCCCTTGTCGGTTTGCGCCACTGGCTGATTGTTTTCGTCCACAGAGAATCCTGTGATTGTCGCTTTACGATTCTTGAACTTGCCCACTAGCAGAACATCGCCTATGGCCAGCTTTGGAAGCTGGTAGGGTTTCCCGCAAGTCCGACGAAGGTCCTGGTTTGGCATGGCCGTTCACCTGTACGGCAGAAAATACACCACTCGTGCTGATCGTTGGGTTACTGGGCGCCTTCGAGGCATCCCAACTTCAATCGTTCACGCTCTGCGGATCAGCCAAACCACCAATACAATCACGATAATAGTTCCTACAAGTCCTAAACCGAGCATTTCACGTCTCCTTTGAAAACGATGTCGCGGTAACTGTGAGGCACGTTGGTTGCCATCCAGCTTAGCCGGACGCCGGTCGCCTACCCGGTCCGCTCTCCGACAATCATGCCATGCTCGATGGCATACAGCGTGAAATCCGCGGCAGTCTTCAAATTCAGCGTCCGCATCACCGCGGCCTTGTGAAACTCCACCGTTTTCACGGAAATCCCCAGCGCGCTGGCGGTTTCCTTACGCGTTCGTCCTTCGGCCACCAGTTGCAATACCTCGCGCTGGCGGGCCGTCAAGCGGTCCGAGAATTTGCCCTCGGCTTTGTTAGAGGTCATCAACATATCCAAAGCGTTCCGCGTGACCAGCGGGCTCACATAGTGATTGCCGTTCAAAACCTCTCGAATCGCCGTGAGCAGCTCGGATGCCGCCGAACGCTTTAACAAGTAACCCGCCGCGCCCGCTCGAAATGCCTCGGTTACGTAATCCGCATCGGCATGCATGGTGAGAAAAATCAGCCTGGCTGAAGGAAGAATCTTGCGGAGTTGATGCGCCGCGTCGATTCCGTTCAGGACCGGCATGGAGATATCCAGCAGGATGACATCGGGCTTGAGTGTTTTCGCGGCGGCCAGCAATGCCTGCCCATCCTCCACGCTGCCCACCAGCTCGAATTCCGGCTCCAGCATCAGCCGGATGCCTTCCAGCAGCAGGGTGTGGTCATCCGCCAGCAGTAATCGTGCTCGCATTCGCTTCCTCCTCCACGCGCAGTGGCACCTGAATCGAAATACGGACCCCGTGCCCGGGCCGCGTGTTCATCGTAAACTGGCCACGCACAAGCCGCACGCGTTCCTGCATGCTTATCAACCCCAGCCCGCCGTTCCCTTGCATGGCGCTCGTATCGAAGCCGGGCCCTTCATCCTGAATCGACAAATTCAAGTGATCCGCATTTCCGGCCAGCACGATTTTCACGGCCGTCTTGCCGGCATGCTTGGCGACGTTACGCAGCGCTTCCTGCGTCACGCGATAGAGCGAGCTGGCAATCTCGGGAAGCAGCTTCACGGGCACTTTGCGCGCCGTGAATTGCACCTCAATTCCTTCGCGTTCGGAAAATTCGCGGCTAAAGGACCGCAGGGCCACGGACAGACCTAAATGATCCAGGGTCGATGGGTGGAGCTGGTAGGCGATGCGCCGGACATCATTGGAGACCGCCGCGACTTTATCCCGCAGAGCCAGCAAATTTCCCTTCAACCTTTTCTGACCGGCAGGAGCCTGCTGTTCCAGCGTCTCGATGTCGAACTGCAGTTTGGCCATTTTTTGGCTCAACTCGTCATGCAATTCCCGGGAGACCCGCCTGCGCTCTTCTTCCTGACTGTGCAGAAGGCTGGCCGTAAGCGCACGCAGCTCCCCGCGATTGCGGAGCAGCGCGGTTTGAGTCTCATGCAAAGCCGTTTCGGCATGTTCCAAATGCGCGGCGCCCACTTGAACGCTGCGCTTCAGGCGCTCACTTTCATCCACAAGAATGCGCTGGGCGCTGCGGCGGACGGTGATGTCTTCTATCGCGGCCAGGATCTGATGGTCGCCATCCGGCTGAATGGAGCGAGCCTTAATCAAGAGAGTGCGCACGCCCAATCCGGCCACCTCTTGCTCCACCTCCAGATCGTCTATCGCCGGCTGACCGGCTGAGAGCTGCGCCAAAGCGGTGCGCAACCCGGGCAGGTTCCATTGCTCCCCGTTTATCTCGAACAACACTCGATTCTCGACGTCCCCGGGCTGCAACCGATACAACTGCAAGAACGCGCGATTGGTCATCCGAACGCGCAGGTCGCCGTGAAGGACCAAAAGAGGTGTTTCCACCGATTCCACCACCGATTCGGCAAAAGCTCGCGCAGCGTTTGCCGCCACGCGCGCGCGCCGTACCTGATCGATATCCACCAGCACCAGTACTGCGCCCTCGATCCGATTGTCGGCGGTGCGATAGGGCCGAATGCGGAGCGCGTGCCAGGTTTCCTCGCGATCCTGGATCTCAATTTCCTCCGCGCTCAATGTCTCAATTACCCTGCGGATCATCGGCTCCAGGTCGTCCATGCTAAGGCGCATCCGAATGTCGCCGATGGGCCGTCCAATATCGCTGGAACGGATATTGAGCAGGCGCTCAGCCGGCGGAGTGATCCGCCGGATACGGAGCTCGTTATCGAGCATCAGAATCGGCATCGCAGCGCTGCTCAGCAGATTGGCCAGATCGTCGGTGATACGGCTCAGTTCATGATTACGATTCTGCAGCTCATCATTGACCGTGTTGAGCTCCTCATTCCCCGCCTGGAGCTCTTCCTTGGAAGTCTCCAGCTCCTCATTGATACTTTGCAGCTCTTCGTTGCTTGACTGGATCTCTTCATTCGCAGTGGTGAGGTCCTGGTTCGCCGCGTCGCGCTCATCGATGATCGATTGCAGGCGCTGGCTGGTGAGCGCCAGTTCTTGCCTTAGCCGCTCCGAGCCGTCCGCCGAATCGCGCGCGATTTTGTTCTGTTTGGGAGCTATCGCAGCCTTCCGGCTTGCGAAGAAGAGAACCAGAAAACAACCGGTTTGAGCGGTGGCGCCGTCCATGCGGCGCACCACCATCCGGATCCTGCGCATCTGCTCGCCCTGCTTTTCTTGCAAGACCGGAGACTGGACCGGTCCGGGCTCGCTCTGTGCGCGCGTCAGGAGTTTCCGCAGTTCGCCCCGGAGACCTTCCCGGACCATCTTCAGCAGTGCGAATGTCGCCCGTCCGGGCGCGAGTTTTAAGTAAGGGCTGGTGTCCCCTCGCGAGTGAATAATATCGAGGCTCTTGTTCACCACCACCCAAGCCGGCCCGTACTCGGACAGCACAATGCGTTCGGCTGTCTTTTCCAGCTCTCCGTCCACCGCTCTTTCCTTGCCCCTGAAGGGTACGGGGACCGCTCTTCGGGGCTGCTCCTGAGCAAATCCGCGCCCCATCAGCTCCGCGCTCACATCCGCGTGGGTAGCCTTCCTCTCGTAAAACTTGTGCTGCTTGTTCAAGAGCGAAAAGAAATCCGGCGAGTCCAAGAGCGTTTCCGAACGTCCCAGCATGAGGTAACCGCGGGGCTGCAGCGCAAAATGAAAGGTAGCGATCACGTGGCGTTGCAAGGCCGGCCCCAGATAAATCAGAACATTCCGGCAGCTAACCAGGTCCAGCCGGGCGAAGGGCGGGTCCACAAACAGGTTCTGCCGCGCGAACACGCACACTTCCCGAATCGCTTTGACAACCTGGTAGCCGTTGGCCACTGGGATAAAGAAGCGCGCCTGCCGCTCCGGCGTCAGTTTCGACACTTGGGCATCCGAGTAAATAGCCGCCCGGGCGGTACGAATGGATCGCTCGCTGATGTCCGTGCCGAAGATCTGGATAGAAATGGGCATGGCGAGAGTTGTTATCGCCTCCGACAGGCACATGGCGATCGAGTAAACCTCTTCCCCGGTGGAACATCCCGCCACCCACACGCGCACTGGTAAATCACTTGGACGATCGCGCAATAGCTTCGGGAGAATCTCCTTTTCCAAAGCTTCGAAAGTTTCAGGATCGCGGAAGAATCCGGTAACGTTGATCAGGATGTCCTCGTACAGCGCCAGCACTTCGGGAGGATTGGCCTCCAATTGAGCAACGTAAGTCTCCAGGTCCTGATAGCCCTGCAGAATCATACGGCGGGCGATGCGGCGCCGGATGCTTCCAGGCTTGTACCCGCGGAAATCCACCTTGGTAGCCGCCCGCAAAACCGCGAAGATTCGGCCCAACCGGGACTCCTCCGCATGGTCGTCTCGGGGAATGCTCCTCTGCCCACGTCCATTCAGGGAGGGATGCCGTGCAATCCGGTCCAACTCGAGCGCAATTTCCTGGGGAGACAGTATGAGATCGGCGACGCCGGCGGCAATGGCGAACCGCGGCATTTCGGGATGTTTCGCCGATTCTTCACTCTGGGCGATGGCGATCCCGCCTTCCCCGCAAATGGCCTGCAGGCCCGCAGTTCCATCGGCATCGGTGCCCGATAGAAGCACACCGATCGCGGCCGTTTTCCGCTCCACCGCCAGGGAACGGAGAAAATGATCAATAGGCCGGGGCGCGCCACGCTCGTCGGAGCGGGGCGCGAGTTCCAGGCGGGTGTTCGCCAGGCTCAGCAGCGTGTTGGGCGGGATCACATATACATGGTTGGGCCGTACCAGCGTTGCGTGTGTCGCTTCCATCACCGGCATTGTGGTTGCCCGCGATAAGATCGAGGCCAGCATGCTGGGATGCTGAGGCGCAAGGTGCTGAATAAATACAAACCCCATCCCCGTGGTCGCGGGAAGGTCCTTGAGCAGTTGTGTGAACGCCTCCAGGCCGCCCGCGGAAGCGCCCACGCCAACAATGGGAAAGCCGGGCGCTCGCGCCGGAAGATCGTCCTCCATGTTGGGCGATGTGGACACCTCGACAGGCGTATCCGGAGAATCCCCTTTCCCACTGGACGCCTTCGCGCCACCGGCGCCGCGCCGCCGCGAGATTTTGGGTTTTGCCATGAAATCCCCGATCCGAAACCTTCGGGGTCGCCTTTACTGTGTTTAACTTATCATGATCCGATTCGAGTTGCCGCGTCAATCTCCCAAGCTCAAATCGATCGTTGAGAGGGTTGAACCAGGCACAATACCGGCAAGAACCAGGCGGTTGCCTGGTGTCCCCTGGCCATCGCATATGCCGAAGTAAGAAACGGGACTACCTCGTCATGGATTAGAAGGTGGCGTTCTGCGTCCCCGATCCAGGTCAGGGCGAACGGAGAAATTATGCGACAGAGATTATTGATTTGCTGGTTGCTGGCCGTGGCTGCCGTACCCGCGTTCGCGGCTCCCATCATGGTGAACCTGGGCAGCGCCGGCTCCTTCGGGCTTCTCGGCGGCACTATTTCGAATACCGGGACGTCCGTGGTGAGCGGCAACGTCGGAGTCAACGCCGGCGGGACCATCACAGGCTTCAACCCCACCGGAACCACGGTGGGGGGCAGTGTAATTGCGCCCAATAGCACGTTCTCCAACAACGCCTATACCGACTTCGTGAACGCGTTCACGGCGGCGCAGATGCTGGCTTCCACTCAATCGTTCACCGATCTCATGACCAGCCGCACCTTTGTCGGCAACAACGTGTACACATTCAGCACGCCCGACGTCTCCACTGCTACTGGTATTAATTTGACTTTCGACGCTCAGAACGATCCCAATGCCGTGTTCATTATCAGGACCGCCGGAGCTTTCACCGCGAACGGAGCGTTAACGTTTACGCTGCAAAATCAGGCCCAGGCGAGCAACATCTACTGGATTGTCGGCACCATAGCTACCATCAGCGTGGGAAGCTCCGGACCGATCACCTTTGACGGCAACATACTCGCTGGACAAAGCTTCACCATGTCCGCCGCATCGGGAGGCAGCGGCACGCTGGCGGGCACCATCAACGGCTGTGTGTTTGCCGAAACGGCGAATACCCTGGCCGGGACCACGAACGTGAACGGCTGCAGCGGAGTCGCGGCGGCACCGGAGCCGGGGTCGTCAGGACTGGTGGCGTTCGGTGGCTTGCTGGGAATCTTTGCGTTGGTTTGGCGCAAGCGCTAGCTCCACCGTGTGATCCTGACGATCGTCCACTAGCGGAACCACTGCTTCCACCACTCCAGTTAATGTCCGGTTCACCGTGATGTGGTAGACCGTCTCCCGATACCGGTAGTGCACCGTGAACGTAGTCCACTCCCCTGGGAAACAAGGCGCGATGTACAGCTTGTCGGTCTCGAGCCGCAGGCCCAGCAGTGATTCCACGATCAGGCGGTACATCCAGCCGGCCGATCCGGTGTACCAGGTCCAGCCGCCGCGCCCCGTGTGCGGCGTCACCGCGTAAACGTCCGCCGCAACCACGTAAGGCTCTACTTTGTATAGCTGAATCGCCTGGGCAGAACTGGCGTGGTTCACGGGGTTGATCAGGCCGAACAGTTCCCAGGCGCGGCGGCTGTCGCCCAGCGCCGCGAAGGCCATGATCGCCCAAATAGCGGCATGTGTGTACTGCCCGCCGTTCTCGCGCACGCCGGGGACATATCCTTTTATGTAGCCCGGATTCATGGTGGAGTGATCGAAGGGCGGATCCAGCAGCTGGATCAGCGCGTCCCTCCGGCGCACCAGGCGCTGATCCACAGCCTCCATCGCAGCCCGCGACCGCTCGGGATCGCCCGCGCCGGACAGCACGGACCAGCTCTGCGCGATGGAATCAATCCGGCAGTCGTCGTTTTCAGCCGACCCCAGCGGCGTTCCGTCGTCGAAGTATGCTCGCCGGTACCACGCACCGTCCCAGCCGCTTTGTTCGATGTTCCTGGCCAGTTGCGAGGCTTCCTGCTCGCACCGGTCCGCGAACGCGACGTCGCCATGCGGACGCGCGACCGCGGCGAACCGGGTCAAAACCCGATACAAGAAAAATCCCAGCCAGACACTTTCGCCCTTCCCGCCCGCGCCCACCAGGTTCATACCGTCGTTCCAGTCGCCGGTGCCCATCAGCGGCATGCCGTGCTGGCCGAACCTGAGGCCTCTCAGAATCGCCGCCACACAGTGGCCATACAGGCTGGCTACTTCGCTGGAGCGAACCGGCAGGTCGTAATATGAATCTTCATCCGCGTTTACCGGACGACCTTCCAGGTAAGGCACAGGTTCATCCAGGACGCCGGTGTCGCCGGTGGTCGTCACGTAGCGAGCCACAGCGAGCGGCAGCCACAAGAAATCATCGGAGCAGTGTGTACGGACGCCGCGGCCCTGCGGCGGATGCCACCAATGTTGCACATCGCCCTCGCGGAACTGGCGCGAAGCGCTGCGCAGCAGATGCTCGCGCAAGAGACGCGGCTCGGCATGCACCAGCGCGAGCGTATCCTGGAGCTGATCCCGGAATCCGTACGCGCCCCCGGGTTGGTAATATCCGTTGCGCGCAAAGATGCGGCACGCCAGTGTCTGGTAGAGCAGCCAGCCGTTGGCCAGAATATTCAGCGACTGGTCGGGTGTCTCCACGTTCACCGCTCCCAGCGTATGCTTCCAGTACTGCCAGACGGCATCCAGCGCGGTGGCCGCGGCGGCCGATCCGCGAAACCGGTTCACCAGGTGCGCGGCCTCATCGGCGTTTTGAGCCGCGCCCAGCGTGAATACAATAGTGCGCTCCGCACCGGCGGCCAATTCGAACGGAACCTGAATCGCCGCGCAGGGATCCAGGCCCCCTCCGGTCTTGCCGGAGAGCCGCGCGCGCCCCATCGCCGCCGGGCTTCGCGGCGATCCGTTGCGCCCCAGAAATTCGGTGCGGTCGCAGCTTACGGTATGGCCGGCATCGTCCACGCTGAAGAAGCCCACACGATCCGGGAACTCGGTGTTGTAGGGATTGCGCGCGAAGAGCGCGCCCGAATTGGGATCGCGCTCCGTAATCACGTGCATGGCGGTCTTTGAGCGCAAATCGCCCAGCACCCACTCGGCGTATCCCGTCACGGAGAGCTTGCGGGCCTGTCCCGATTCATTGGCGGCTTTCACAACAGTGAACTTGACCGGCGAATCCAGCGCCACGTACACCATGACTTCCGTGCGAATCCCGCTTTCGGTGTGTTCGAACACGCTGTAGCCGAATCCGTGCCGCGTGGCATACGGCGTTAGCCCACGGCAGGGCAGCGGCATGGGAGACCAGAACTGGCCGCTCTCTTCGTCGCGAATATAGAAGCCTTCTCCACTGGAATCGGTGACTGGATCGTTGGTCCAGGGCGTCAGCCGGAATTCGTGCGCGTTTTCGCTCCAGGTAGCAGCCGAACCGCTCTCGGAAACCACGGTTCCAAACTGCGAGTTGGCCAGCACGTTGGCCCAGGGCGCGGGAGTAACTACCCCGGGGCTGGTGGTGACAATGTATTCGCGTCCGTCGGGTGTAAAGCCGCCCAGCCCGTTAAAGAACAGCAGATCGCGCCGCTGTTCTCCGGGCCCAGGCCGCAGCTCCTTTTGATACACGCGCTTGGGCGCGAAGCGTGGGACCGAAATTTCCTTGCGCCGCTGGTTGATCTGTTCCAGCAGCGTTCCCCGGCTGTCGCTCAAGATGGCGCGCGCCACGGATTGCAGCAGAATCCGATCCTCGCTCGATATCTGATCGCCGGGACGCACGAAAATTCCGCCGGGCCGGTCCCGGATATCGGCTTCGACGCCGGCGGAAATCAGCGCGATAATCTGATCCTGCAAAACCTGGCGGTAACCGGCGCGATCTTCGTTCCAGATCACCAGGTCCACCATGAGTCCCTTCAGCCGCCAGTAAGCATGCGCCTGCACTAACTGGCGCACCAGTTCGATATTGGCGCCATCCGAGATTTGCACCAGGACGATGGGCCAGTCGCCCGAGATGGCGTAGCCCCACAGTCCGGATTGCCCGCGCCGGTTCAGAATCAGCACGGCCGAATCAGCGCGCAGGGAGGGATTCGCGTAAATAACCGAGCTTGCCAGGCGTTCGTACAGCAGCGCGTCGGCGTCGGTGGCATTCAACTGGCTGAGGACTACCTGGCTATGCGTCCACGCCAGATCGAATACGCGATCGGCCAGACGCCGGTCCTGATATTTCTCCACCAGCCCCATGCAGGCGGCGCGGCTATCACCGACGCCCGAAACAATATTGATGGTGGCCATTTCCTCGGGTTCGAGCACGATCCGGTAGCGGATGGCCACAATCGGGTCGAGCACCGAGCCCTGGCTTCCCGAAAGCGCCGCGGCTCCGTGCATCGCATCGGGATCGGCGGCCGTGTTGCCGCGTCCGAGGAAGCGCATCCGGTCCGTCTCATAGGAGACCTCGCCGAGCTCCGCGCCGTGAATCGCCATGAGATGAAACATCCAAGGTACGCGCTCATCCTGGGATCGCGGCCGGCGGGTGCACAGGATGGCTCGCTGCTCGCGAATGATCTCCGTCTGCACGAACAGATTGCTGAACGCCGGATGCAATGCGTCCGCGGCAGGAGAAGCCAGTACCACCTCGGCGTAACTGGTCACTTCAATTTCGCGCCGCCGGGCATTCCGGTTGGTGATGGATACCCGCCGCACCTCGATGTCGTCCTCGGGCGAAACCGCGATCTCCGTATGCGTATCGAATCCCATGTTGCGGCAGCGGAACTCGGCGCGCGCCTCCGAGAAAATGGCTTCGCTGCTTTCCGTGCGCTTCAGCGTGGGCTGGTACGACGTGGACCAGAATTCTCCGCTCTTCACCTCGCGCAGGTAACAAAAGGCGCCCCAGTTGTCGCGCGTGGCATCTTCTCTCCAGCGCGTTACCGCCATCTCTTTCCAGCGGCTGTAACCGCCGCCCGCGCTAGTCAGCATCACGTGATAGCGTCCGTTGGAAAGCAGCTGCACCTCGGGCACCGGCGGATCCGGCGCGTTGAGGACGCGGATGGGACGCTCAGCCGGACTGAACGACGGATGCGTATTCCAGCCGTCGGAGGTATGCGAATAGACCGCCCTGGCCTTGGGAATTCGCTCCTGGAGCAATAGCATGGTGGCTTGAAACAGCGGGTCTGACTCGAACCTCCGCTGCATGGGACGATCCAGCAGCAGATAGGCGAGCGAGAGCAGACTCATCCCCTGGTGATGAGCCATAAAGGATCTAACGGTTGCGCTAGTTTGCCCGCGCGGCAAACGGGACGACGTGTAATCCACGGCTTCATACAGCCCGAACTTGCCTTCCAGTCCATTCGCGGCCAGGCGCTGCAAGTTCGCGCAGGCCTTTTCCGGCGCCACCATCAGCGCCAGCGCGGAAGCATACGGCGCCACCACCAGATCCTCGCCCAGGCCCCGTTTCAATCCCAGCGCCGGCACGCCGAACGCCCGGTATTGGTAATTCAGATGAACGTCCACGGCGTTGTATCCGCTCTCCGAGAAGCCCCAGGGCACGCCGCGCTTGCGGCCATACTCGATCTGCGTCTCAACGGCGGCCCGGTAGGTTTGATCCAGCAGAGTGTTGTTATAGGTGGGCATCACCAGCAGCGGCATCAAGTACTCGAACATTGACCCGCTCCAGGAAAGCAGCACCGGGCCCGCATTCGCAGTAGTCAGGAGACGCCCGAGCGCGAACCAGCTTTCTTGCGGCATCTGATCCTGCGCGATGGCCACAAAGGTGGCCAGCCGCGCCTCGGATGCCAGCAGGTCGTAATAACTGGGATCGCACCGGCGCTCGCCGACGTTGTAGCCGATGGCCAGCAAGTGGCGCGACTTGTCAAACAAGAAGTCATACTCCACGTGGGCCAGTTCACTCGCGCGTCCGGCCAGTCGCTCAATGCCTGTGATTCGTTCCTGTGCCCGCCGCCGTGTTTCCGTGTCGAGCTCGACGCCAGCCAGTTGGCGTAAGGTGGGGATACCCTCCGGCATCTCGTCCGCCAGCAGAAAGGTGAGCTCCTCCAGACTATCCCGGCATTGCCGCACGAAAGCATGGGCCCATCCGGACGCCTCCATCCGGGAGCCTGCGTCCAGCGCCTGGGTAACTTGGGACGCCGCGGCGGAAAGCTTCTCCAGAAAAGTCCGCATCGGCGCGATTGCGGCCGGGCAGGGCTGGTTCAGATCACGCTCCAGTGCAGCCAGCTCGGCCGCGGCCGTGCCCTCCGCCGCGTCCATCACGATCGCCAGCGTGTCGCGCAATCCTTCGAATGTTCTCCGCCCCACGATCTCCCGGTCCGGCAGCTCGAGCAATCCGGGACGCAAGGTCAGCAAATGACCCGATAGATTGCCGCTGTCGACGGAGGAGATGTAATTCGGCGGCAGCGGCTTCAGCGTTTGCGTGTCATACCAGTTAAAGAAGTGTCCCCGATGCCGTTCCAGACCTTCCATGGTGTCCAGCGCATGCGACGTACGCTCAATCAAACGGCCGGCGGATATATATCCGAAATCGCAGGCGCTCAAATTAGCGAGCAGCGCGAGCCCCATGTTGGTAGGCGACGTGCGGTGCGCCACAATGGCGGCGGGCTGCTCCTGAAAATTGTCCGGCGGCAGCCAGTGATCCTCGGGGCCGGCGAAAGTCTCGAAGAAAGCCCAGGTCTTGCGGGACAACTTCCGCAGAAAAGCGATCTGATCGCCGGACAGCTTCGGCTCGCGGCGCGGCACCGGCCGGCTTATCCACCATGCGATCGCCGGCGATGCGAACCAAAGCGCCAGTACCGGAGCAGCCATCTCGAACGAAGATGGCCGGTGCCACGCAATTGCCCCGGCGGCGGCGCAGGCAATCAGCGGAGCCATTGCCATGGAACGCCATGCAGCGAAGAAACCGGTGCCCCTTCGCCCCGCGTTGCCGGACGGATTCCATTCCAGCAGCCGCTTATGCGTGAGTAGCATCCGCGTCATGGTGCGCGCGATCGCATCCAGATTAAACACGGCTTCATGCGGCAGACAAACCAGGGTGAAGGCCGCCTGGGCGAAACTCCGCTCCGTGTAGCGCCACACCGAAGAGAGGTGCTGCCCCAACAAGACATCACCCGGCTTGCGCAGCACATCCACGATGGATGCCATGAGAGCAGGCACCAGGATGATGCCGAAGACGGCCCAGGTCCAGATCCACGGCGCTGGCAGCACGATCCAGGCCAGCACCAGGAGCAGGGTCAAAGCGGGCGGCACCAGACTGCGCCTCAAATTGTCGAAGATCTTCCAGCGGGACAGTCCCGAAAGCGGATTCTTCTTGGCCCGGCCCGCGGGTCCCGGAACGAATGGCAGCAGCCATCTCGCAATCTGCCAGTCGCCGCGAATCCAGCGATGCCGCCGGCTGACATCCGCGCTGTACAGCGACGGATACTCTTCGTAGAGCTGCGCGTCGCTCAACAGCCCGGCGCGCGCGTAGCAGCCTTCCAGAAGATCGTGGCTCAGGATGCGATTCTCCGGGAAGCGGTCGCGCAGCGCCCGCTCGAATGCATCCACATCGTAGATACCCTTCCCGATGAATGACCCTTCGCCAAACAAATCCTGGTATACATCCGACACCGCCCGCGTATAAGGATCTATTCCGGGCTCGCTCCCCCACAAGCGCGCATAACGCGACCGACTGGTTCCCGGAAGGCTCACCGCCACGCGCGGCTGCAGGATGCTGTAGCCTTCGGTGATGCGTTCCTTGCGCTCGTCATACCAGGGCTGATTCAACGGGTGCGCCATGGCGCCGGTGAATTCTCGCGCCGTCTCCCGCGCCAGTTGCGTGTCCGTGTCCAGAGTGATCACGTATTTCACGCCATCCAGAACAGAAGTGTCGCCGATCACCAGCGAGAAGCGGTCCCCGGCGGCGCTGCGCGGTTCGCCGCGCAGAAACGCGTTCAAGTCGCCAAGCTTTCCCCGCTTGCGCTCATATCCCATCCAGATCCGGTCGCGAGCTTCCCATCTTCGCGGCCGGTGGAACAAAAAGAAGGCGCTGGATTTTGTGCGCGGGTACTTGACGTTGAGGTCCTCTATCTTCTGTCGCGCCAGACTGAGCAGCGCTTCGTCCTCGGGCAGGGTCTCCTGGTCGGCGTCGCGAAAGTCGGTCAGCAACCCGAAGTAGAGCTGCTGGTCCTGATTCGCCAGAAACCGCACTTCCAGTTCTTCCACCAGTTCGTCGACATTCTGCGAACTAAGCAGCAGGCTCGGGACCACTACCAGCGTCCGGCAGTGCGCTGGAAGGCCCTCGGAATAATCCATGCGCGGCAGGGGATGCGGCTTCACCAGGAGTGTAGCCAGCCAGTTGACAATCGCCACTGCCAGCTGGCTCATGGACAACAGCGACAGCGTTCCCAGCGCCGCCAGGTCCCAGCCGCGCAAGCCGGCGGCGAGACCCTGGACCAGCAATCCCGCGGTGAGGCCCGCGCTGATCAGCAGGATCCCGCCCAGGTAAATTGCCAGCGGAAAGCGGAGCGTGATCCAGCGGCGCGCGCCCACCATTTGTTCCAGCCGTGGAAGGCCCTTGTCGATCAGATAATATCCGACATGCGCCGCCCGCGAGCTGCCGCCGTTCCCGGCGACGGACTCGCCCGCCAGCTTGATCGCCGCCTGCGCCACTTCGCTCTCGGACAGACGGCTACGTCGCGCCACCTTCTCCACCGCGTGCCGGTAGCGGTCACGTGTGGCGAAGTCCATATCGCCGTAAATCCCGCCCAGGTCTCCGCGCAGTATCTGTTCCACCGCGCTCATTCGCTCCACGAACTCCCGCCAGTCCATGGCGCCCAGAGCGCGCAGACTTCCGATGCTGTTGGAGAGCGAAACTTGATCGGCCGCCTGCTGCTGGCTCTCCTCTTGAACCAGCAACTGAATGGTGGTCCCCGATTCCGACAGCCGCTGTTCAATCCAGGTGAGCGGCAGCGCCAGCGCGGGACCCTGGCCTTGCAGCCGGCGAGCCAGTTCGGCAACGAATGAGCTCACCATAGGAGGATTCGAGCGCGCCATGTCGGCGATCACCAGAATCAGGCTCTTGGGATCCCTTTCGGCCGTCTCGGTCATCAAATCGGCCCACTGATCCGCCCGGTTTCGATCCAGCCGGTCCGCCGCTATGCGCGAAGCCACCCGCCGCAGATTCTCGATCAGCGCCAGCCGCAGCATGATCGGCAAAGCCCACAGCTCGCCTAGCTTCAGCACAGCCACGGCCTGATAGGCGGCGATAAAGCTGCTCAGACTTTCCGGGTCCACACGGCCGTCCCCATGCGAGATGGTTTCAAGCGCAAGATCGTAAACACGCGGCAATCCCGCCGATGGTCCCGACGCCAGACGCGGTAATTCCCGGCTGTAGCCCTTCGGCAGATGCCTCCGAGCCGTCCGGATCTGCTCTTCAATGAGATAGAAATTATCGAGCAGCCACTCCGCGGCCGGAGTGATCCGCCGGTTCGACTTCACCGCTTCCGCCGTCAGATTGCGGACGGCCAGCAGAACATCTTCGTTCTCCGCCAGCCGTTTCAAGAGCTGATCCGGCGTGCGCTCGGGACTCAGTTGGTGCGAGCCCGCCAGCGCTTTGCCGTGTTGCACCATCTGGTCCGTGCTGAACAGCTCTGAGCGCAGGGGCCCTTCGCGCGAGTATTCATCCGTCACGCGCCCATCCCGAATGCGCGCGGTTATGACGGCCAACTGCTCACGGATAGTTTCACTGGTCACTTTTGTGATAGCGGCGGCCCCGGCCTGGCGTGTTACGCGCTGCCCTTCTGTCGTTCATAATCCGCGCTATCGAAGTGGCCCTGAGATTGGTGGATGAGTTCCTTATCCCCCAGGATCCATACCTCGAATCCACTGATACGAACACGGTTCCCGGTACCTCCAGGCCCGGTGTGGGTGCCCTGCAGTGTCCAGTGGTATACCGCGCGGCCGTCTTGAATCAGGATGTCGTCCATGAGCACCTGCAAGTCTGGAAACGCGCTCATAAAAGCCCGCGCGGACTCCGTGATGGCACTCCGTCCCACTGCGGCGGGTCCATCGTTAATGCGGAGCGAGCCGTCCGGCGAGTAAAAGGAAGCAACGCTGGCCGGGTCCTGACTACACCACGCGGCGGTATAACGTATGGCGAAATCTCGCAACCGGGCGGGTTCAGTGATCATCGGCCTGAAGGCGACTTGGCTTACCGTAGAGCGTCAAGGATGCCAGGAGTCGTGCTCTAGGAGCATTATGACAGACGGCAGTTCACGATTGAGACGCCTGGGCGCGGCGCCTCAGTTGGTTGGAGACGGAGCCGGCTTTTCATCGTAGACTACCTGGACGTTCGCCAGGAACTCAGAAAGCACGGCCAGTTGTTTGCGGATGTCCGCGCCATCCTCACGCTTTGCCGCCGCTTCGAGCGAGAGCCCTATTGCCGTGATCTCAGGTAATCCGTAGCCGCCGCCGAAGCCCTTCATATTGTGGCCCAGTATGCGGATCGCATCCAGGTTCGAATGCTTAAGCGCCTCACGCATGGCCTCCAGGTCAGACCGCCGATTATCGAAGAAGCGCGGCATCAGGTCGCGAAGGTCCGGATTCCCCCGGACCAGAATTGACGCGGCGGGAATGGAAGCCGAGTATTTCGCAATCGCGTTCAGCAGAGTGGCCTTGCTAATGGGCTTGGTAAGATGCGCCGTGCAGCCCGCCGCCAACGTCCGGGGACCGTATTCCGCCAGGGCGTGCGCAGTTAGCGCCAGGATGGGAATCGGTGGACGGTTGTTTTGTTTCTCCCATTCACGAATCCAGCCGGTTGCCTCGTAGCCGTCCATCACCGGCATCTGTAGATCCATAAGTACCAGGTCGAAGTCGCCAGACAGAACTTTCTCAACCGCTTGCTGCCCATTTCTGGCAACTTCGCACTCGAACCGGGGTCCCTTCAAATAAGCTTTTACCAGGAACAGGTTGTCCTCGGAGTCTTCGGCGATTAGAATGCGCGTGGCGGGGCGGCTTGCGTCCGCTGCGGCGGGGGGTTGGACGCTTTCCGGCAACAACCGGGTCTTCTCGCCTATGGGAGCTTTAGCAAGGCTGAATCGTACCGTGAAGGAGAACGTGCTCCCCTTCCCAACCTCACTGGTGACGTCTATGCTGCCGCCCATTAGCTCCGCCAGGCCCTTGCAGATCGCCAAGCCCAGCCCCGTTCCGCCGTACTTGCGCGTAGTGGAAGAATCGGCTTGAGAAAAGCTGCCAAAAATCATGTCCTGCTTCTCCGGTGGAATGCCGATGCCCGTATCGGTGATATTGAAACGCAAGGAGCCTTCCGAGCTGCCCGCGGCGTCACGCTCGACGGTCACGGAGACGGACCCTTTATCCGTGAATTTGATCGCATTGGCTATGAGGTTGATAAGGACCCGGCCTAGCCGGTCGGGATCACCGTTCAGCCTGAGTGGGACGGCGGGCGAGGTTTTGAACGTTAACGCCAGTCCTTTGGCCTGGGCGCGCGGCAGCACGATTTCGATGGTCTTTTCCAGAACCGCGCCGAGATCGAAATCAATCGACTCCAATTCGAAGCGCCCCGATTCCACCTTGGAAAGATCCAGGATGTCGTTGATCACGCCCAGTAGCTTGGTCCCACTTCTCTGAAAGATAGCGACGTAGTCGCGCTGAATGGGGTCGAGAGGAGTCTCGGAGAGCAGATCCGCCATGCCCAGGATCGCGTTCATGGGGGTGCGAATCTCATGACTCATGGTGGCCAGGAACTCACTCTTGGCTCGGCTAGCGGACTCGGCGGCGTACCGGGCGTGTTCCAAATCCTCCTTGGCCCGCTGGCGCAGAATTACCTGCCCGAGTTGGGAGCCGACGTGGGCCATCAGCTTCAAGAACTCCTGGGTAGGCTCGGTCGCTTCGAGCGCAAAGAATTCCAGAATTCCGATGACTTTGTTTTCCGCCAGTATCGGAAATCCAAATGCGGATCGGAGTCCACCCGGCCCGGTCTCGCTGGCCCGCCAGCAGCCCGCCACCTGGGCCAGATCGGCGATCCATTCCGGGGCTCCCGATTCCAGAACTCGGCCGGGGAGTCCCTCGCCGCTGGCGAACCGGCTGCGCTCGGTGGCTTTCTGGAAATCCGTGTACTGCTCTTTTCCTTCGACGTGCCACAGGCCCGCCGAAATCAATTCATTCGGCGATTCGTCCGCCAGCGACAATACATGGCCAACGGGCCACTTGGTGAAGGAGCAGATCCGTTCGAGGCAAATCTGCGCGGCGCGCTCCAGGGTGGACGACTCATTGGCGGCGACAGTCACAGTCTGCAACAACTGCACTAGCGTCTTTTCTTCCATGAGGGCCTCCTCGGCTTGCCGGCGTTCGGTAAGGTCGCGCACGAATGCATTGAAGCTGTACGTCTCGCCGGATTGAACCGGCCAAATAGTCAACTCCACCGGGAACCGGAGACCGTTCTTATGCAAGGCTTCGAGATCGATCCGACGGTTGGATGCAACGCCCGCGCCGTGGGTCCAAAACCGTTCCACACCACCCGCCAGGCCTTGCCGGTGCTCCAGGGGAATGATGGTGTCGGACATACCGCGGCCCGCGACTTCGGCAGCGGACCATCCGAAAGTAAGCTCAGCCTGGCGATTCCATGCCGTGATGGTCCCATCGGCATCCGTTCCAATGAACGCGTCGTTGGCCGTTTCGATGATTAAACGGTTGTGCTCACTGGACTCCCGCAGAGCGCCTTCCACTTTCTTCAGACCCGAAATATCGCGGGAAACACCGGCGATTCCAGTAACCACTCCACTCTTGTCGAAGATCGGGACTCTACTGGTGGACATCCAACACACCTGCCCACCGGCTTTTTTTAGCTCCTCGACACGGTCCAGCAGAGGCCGGCCCGTCCGGACGATCTCCTGTTCGTCCTCGTACGACTTGTGAGCGTATTCGGCTTCGAAATAGTCCGAGTCTTTCTTGCCCACGCAGTCCTCCGGATCCTGGGCCCCCAGTGCCCGCGCCTGTCCCCGGTTGACGCAGGTAAATCGGGAGTCGGAATTCTTAAAGTAGATGAGGTCGGGAATGCTTTCCATCAGAACTTGCAGCAACGCGCGCTCACGGTCAATCGTTTGGATCAATCGGAATTGGCCCATGGCGGCGCCAATCGTCGCCTTGAGTCCGATCGGCTCCCAGGGTTTGCCGACATAGGCGAAGATCTGTCCGCGATTCACGGCTTCCGTCAAAGCGTGCATGTCGGCATATCCCGAGATCATCACGCGGGTAGCCTTGGAGATATCCTTCACTTTTTGAAGAAACTCATGTCCGCTGAGCCCCGGCATGCGCTCATCGGTGAGAATCACGGCCACGTCGTACTCTTGCACCAGCCGCATCGCCGTCTCCGCATCGCTGGCGGTCAACACTTCGTAGTCGTCCTCGAACAGGTCCTCGAGTGAACTCAGAATCCGGGTTTCATCGTCCAGTATCAACAGCTTCTCTTTAGTCATGCGGCCCTCCGTGATTCCAGGTCCAGCGGGATCCGCACCGTAAATTCCGAGCCCACGCCTTCCTCGCTCTGGACCGTGATCGAGCCTTGATGGTCCTGTAC
>JALYHQ010000051.1 GCA_030776455.1 Acidobacteriota bacterium
CCGATTCGATCAGAAATACAGGATTCAGCGGCGCCGTGATGTCGCGCGAGCGCAGCAAGTGCAGCCCGTGCGAGTTCGCGTAGGTCACTGCGACGGTTGTGTTTTTGGGCAACTGTCGCTCCACGCCGATCGCCGACTGCAAAATGTATGGCGCGCGCAGGTTCCGGCTGAGCTCCTGAATCACCTGGGCCGACTGAGACCCGGTGAGAGCGGACAGCGGAGGAATCGCCGGGAAGAAGTCGGGATTGGCTATAACGAACTGCTGCTGCAGGATCCCGTTGTAGCGCAAGGATGTGATGGTGTCGGCCAGCGAGAAGCGGTCGTAAAATGTGCCGAATCCCGCGCGGATCACCAGCTGCGGACGCGAGTTCTTCACGCCCGCGCCCGGCGCCCACGCGATACCGATGCGCGGCGCAACATCGCGCCAGTCATGGATATTGGTCTGCATTTCGTAACGCAGCCCCAAGCTCAAGGTGAGGTTGGGGCGGACGCGCCAGTCGTCACCGGCGAATATGCCGGCATCGAACTGGCTCGCCGACAGCGCCGGGTTTCCCAGCGACTGGCTGAACTGAGTGGCGCCGCCTCCCAGCGTGCGAATCAACGCCGGCGCGTATCCCAATTGCTGGAACAACAGCGTTCGCCGGTAGCGTTCGATAGAGTCGATCAACCCGAGCACGGGCATGCCGTGCGAATCGACCGCGGGCTGGTTATTGCCGTCCAACTTAGGCGCAAGGCCCCCGCCGAACGTAAATGTACCGCCGAAATTGCGCGGCGATATGCTGCTGTTTTGTTGCTCGCGCAGCCGCGCCCCAAAACGCCAGCTGTGCGCGCCCCGCGCGATGGATGTATAGTTCTGAAATTCGTAGCTGGTCTGCGTGACATTGGAGCGCCCCACCTGCGCACCGCCACCGTTGAAGGCGCCCAGTACCTGAATGGCGGGATTCAAGCTGTTGGCTTGGATGTCGTCCTGCGCGCGAAAGAACTGGAATCGTGTCTCATTGATCACGCTCGCGGACAGCACCGCCGTTTCCGAAATCTGGAGGGTATGAAACTGGTTGAGATCGTCATAGGCCCGCGACACCAGGTTAAATCCGCCCACGCCCGCATCAGCGATGTCCACGCGATTGTACGAGTACCTGACCGTCAGCGTATTCTTGGGATCTATCTGATAATCAAACCGCGGGCTGGCGCTGACGCGCCGCTGCGGCACCAGGAACACGCTGGTAAAGGGATTCACAATGCCCAGCGTCGCCGGATCGAGAATGCTGCCGTTAATCACCGCGCCGTTGTCCACGGACTCCTTGCGTGCATCCAGAAAAAAGGAGGCGCGCTTGCCGATCGGGCCGCTCACGTTTCCCTCGTACTCCTTCAGCAGAAACGGCGCCTTCTGCTGCGCATAGGGATTGCGTGAATTCCACCAATCGGTGCCTAGATTGAACTGTGCGATGCCGTGAAACTTATCGGTGCCGGGTTTGGTGAAAATCTCAATCCGCCCGTAGCCCAGCTTGTCGTATTCCGGCGAAAAAGGATTCTGGTTGATGCGGATCTCGCGAATGGATTCCTTCGCGGGAAGCTGCCCGCCGCTGAATCCATCGATGTAGATGGCGCCGCCGTTCGGTCCGGCGGCCGGACCTGCCAGAGCTTGCAAATCGGCCTGCAGATCGTCAGGATCGTCGGCCAGCGCCTGCAGGTCATCCCCGCGCAGCACCAGCGCGCCGGCGTTGTTGGCCGAATCCGTCGACACCGTGGGGCCGGCACTCTCCTCCACCGTGACTTGCTGCATGGTGGAAGCGATCCTGAGCTGCAGATTCAGTGTCTGTGCGCCGGCTTTGAGGACCAGCTTGATGGGAGCCGGCAGCGCAAGGTCAGGCGCCGATGCCTGGGCGGTGTAATCCCCCGGGGCCAGCGCGTTGAACGAGTACGAACCGTCATTACCGGTGGTGGTGGTTTTCGCCACCGGACCCGCCAGAGTCACAATCGCGCCGGGAACCACCGCCCCCGATTCGTCTGTAACACGTCCCCGCAAAGTAGCCGTCTGCGCAAACAGCGGCGCCAGACAGACGAAAGCAACTAGAAGGAACTTGGGCACCGTTATCAGTATCTCCCGCATGCCTGAAGTTTTTCTGAAGATCGGGCAGCACAGCGCCGTGCCCTGTCAGCGCACCTTGCCCAGCTCGTCCACGGCCACCCGAAACGCCCCTGCCAATTGCTCCGCCGGCCCCTTCCCCCAGTAGTGCAAGAAGATAATCATCGGTTGCGTTCCCGTCATGTGATGGTGAATAGCTACTACCTCAATCCCATGTCCCCGCAGCGCCTTCAGCACGGGCTGGACCTCGGTCTGCAGCATCGCGACATCCCCGGCAATCACCGCATCCGCATCCGTCCCAAAAAACGCCGCCCATGTATTGAGTCCCATTCGCGCATTGATGACGGCGCCCATTTCACGGATCTTCAAATCGTCGCGCCCGATAGTGATCTTGTATACGGCCGCATTCTGCTCGCCATCATGCCCCACGATCTTGGCGATCTTTGCGGTGTCCATCTGATTGGCTGCGACGGTTCCGGCAGCCGGGGGATGGCTGATGAGATCCAGCGCGGGCTTGGCCTTCTTGGCCAGATCAGCGGGCGCGCCGTGTCCCATCACGTGCATGTAGAAGATCCGCGGCTCTTCGAAGAAGAAGTGGTTGTGCAGCGCCGTTACTTCCAGGCCGTTGTCCAGCAGCGCCGACATCACGGGATTCACCTCTTCCTGGGTGAGCACCAGATCGCCCATCATCACGTCGCCGCCGTTGCCCTTGGTCATCGCCAGCCATCCGCCAAAACCGAACGGCGTCGGCGTCGCGACTCCAGCGACCGTCATCTTCAGATCGTTCCGCGGGATGTTGATCTTCAGGACGCCGGCCTTGAAATCCCCACTCTTTCCGAGCGTCTTCAGCGCCTGATCGTACTCGGCCGGAATCGGCTGCGCGTGCAGCGCGATTACCATACTTGTGACCATTAACCAAAGTTTCATGTCTTGCTCCATTACTGAACTGTCAAATCGTCGAATGCAATCACGCTATCGGCCTTGGTCCACAAGCCGACCTTGTCCATTGTGTAGGTCTTATCGTGCTCGTCGATCAACTGCTTCCCATCGAACCAGCAGACGATGTGATCGCCCTTCGCGACAACTCGAACGGTGTGCCACTGGCGCTGCGATACTCTTACGTCTGCTCCGGCAAACTGTAGACGCCGTCCGTTCACCATTCGATACAGACGAAAATTGTTCTCCAGGGCGTTGGCTCGGACAATGTAATAACTCTTGGCGTCGCGAAACCGGAAGACCAGACCCATCCCCTGATCCACCTTGCCTGAGATCGATTTGGCCTTCATGCTGACGTCGACATCCGGGTACTCGCCCTTGTCTGCGATCAGCACGGGAAACCGCGTATCCGTGGAGTCGGGGTCCGTCTGCACAACTACGTGCTTGCCGCTGGGCGCCTCCGCCATCTCCCGCACGATCCACTTGCCCGCCGGCCCACCGCCTGTAGCGTAGGACGTGAACCCGACGGGCGGCTTACCAGGAGCGTCGGAATCGAAGTTATAACTGGCCGACGGTTGTGCAGATGCCGCGTCTGCCAGCGCAAAGAGCGAAATTCCGAATGCCCGCATCACTGTTTCCCTCTCACCGTAAGTATATAGACAGCCGCTCCAGTCGCCCCTAATCCCGCCGCGGTCCAGAAGTTGAAGCCGGGCCCAAGCTTCCACAGCGCCGCCCCCAGAAAAGATCCGCTGGTGACGACGGTGTCGCGCACCAGATAATAAGCGCCTACCGTGCGTCCGCGCGTCTTTTCATGGGAGTAGCCGATGATCAATGCCTTCCGCGCGGGCTCGCCGAATTCCTTCAAACCGCGTACCGCGAACGCCACTGCGAGCATTGCGAACGTGTGGGAGTAGTAGAGCACGACGGGGAACGCCGTGAAGAAGAGAAACGTCGCGATCACGAACGGCTCGCGCCCGTAGCGGTCGGCGAACCAGGCGGCCGGGATGTAGCACAGCATGGCTGCGATCACTTCAATGGCGATCAGGATGCCCACCTGTTCACCGCTCATTCCCGCGCCATCCATGGCGTAAATCACGACCCACGCAAACGGGAGGCGCTCGCAGAACCGGATGAGGATATCGCTGAGGAGCAGCCGCCGCAATCGGGGACTGAACGAGCGCAGCGTGTTCGAGAGTCCCGGCATCGCCGTGCGCGAGACAGCGCCGCCGCGCACCAAGCTCAGCAGCGCCAGCGCCAGGATTCCCGCCGCCACCGAAGCCAGCGCCCCCACGCGCACGCCGCGCGCCACGCCCATCCGATCAATCAGGATGCCGCCCAGCACCGGACCGATCAGGATGGGCACGCGTTTGATCAGCGATTGCAGTCCGATCCCCATGCTGTGCTTGCCCGGCGGAAGGTTCGCGCCCACCAGGGTGAACGTGGCCGGAAGCGATAGATTGCTCCAGGCCAGGAATAGAAAGGATGCCAGGATTACCGCGGGCCAGAAAGGAATCGCGCAGACCAGGGCATAGCCGGCGATGGAAAGCGCCGTGAACAGCAGCAATGACCAGCGGTGTCCCCAGCGGTCAACAGCGGCGCCGCCCGGCCACGCGTAGAGCGCTCCCAGCAGCGTCTTCAATGCGTCAAACAGCCCGATCGCTAGCACGCCGGCGCCCAGCACTTCCAGATACTTTGGAAGGAAGCGCATCCATAATTCCTCGCCGATCCCGATGGCGACAACCGCGAGGCTGAGCAAAACCAGGTTTCGCTCTAGTCCCAGGAATCCAGCCAGGCGCGACGGCTTCATGCCGACGACGCCGGGATGGTCATTGGATGGCCTCGTAAACGATCATGCGCGCTACCGGATGCCCGTTCTCCTCCTGCTCCGGCGCGTATACGCGGTGCGTGTTCACGTCCACAGCGAGGCTATGAACCTTCTTCTGCACCGCGAAATCCTCCAGCTTTCGAAAGTGATTCGGATCGTCTTCATGGAAGACCGCAATCGCACCGCTGGAGCACGCCACATAGATGCGCCGGAGACCTGGATCGAACTTCACAACATCGGGTCCAGCAGGCAGCGGCAGAAATGCGATGGATTTATGCGCATCCAGATCGAACACAGCGAGCAGATCGTTCCCCTCGCACGCCAGAAACGCGCGGTGATGATCAGGGTCCAGCGCCATGCCGTGGTTTCCCTTGCATCGCCCCACCGGATAACGGGCCACTACGGTGTCGTTGGCCGGATCGATCACCGCGAACGTGTCTTCCTCCTGAAGATTGAGATAAATTTTGCGGGTCACCGGATCGTACTGCGGCATGCCGGTTTCGCTGGTGAATTTCAGTGTCTTCACGATCTCGTCTTTGTCTACATCCACAATCGCGACGGCCTTGCCGCGCTCATCGGAGACGTATAATTTGCGAAACGGCTCGGCGTATGCGCTGCCATCGGGTTTCGCTTCGGTGGCCAGTTTCTTGATCACCGACATCGTCTTCAAATCGATTACGCCGATCCTGTTATCGCCCGCATCGGATGTGTACACCTTCTTCGGCCCCGGAACGAACTCAACGCCCTCCACTCCAGGAACGCCCGGAATCGCCTTCACCAGTTGGTTGTTGCGCGTGTCGATCACATAGAGGATTCCCGCCGCCAAGTGCGCCGACAGCAGATAATGATCCTCGTAATCGATGGTCAGGTAATCGAACCGCTTCCCGCCTGGCCCTGGAAGGTCGATAGAACCGATCTGCTTCAGCGTCTGCGCCGAGAGTATCGTGAGGCCGGCGACGAGGATGGCTATGAAGCGGACAAATGTTGGCATGGATGGGATCCTATATCTTTACTTTATAGCCCGGAACGAATGCAGCTGCCTGCATGCATGCTAGACTTTCTGGTGATCTGCACAGCCATCATGAGGTCTCAACGGTTGTCCATCGCCATCACGCTGGTGATCGCCGGGTTCTTGATTTCCGGCGCCGCGAGCGCGCATAACGTTTCCAAGCAAGATGCCAGCTTTGTTCAGTCGACTGAGGGCGCCGCGATTGTTCCGTTCATTTATCTGGGGGCCAAGCACATGGTGACGGGCTATGATCACCTGGCTTTCCTGGTGGGGGTCATCTTCTTTCTCTACCGGATGAAAGACATCGTTCTCTACGTTAGCCTGTTCACGATCGGACACAGTATCACGCTGCTCGCGGGCGTTCTGGGCGGTATTCACGCGAACCCGTATCTCATAGACGCGATCATCGGTCTATCGGTGGTGTACAAAGCATTCGACAACATGGATGGCTTCAAGCGCATTGTCGGATTTCAACCGAATACCAAACTTGCTGTCTTGATTGTCGGTTTGTTCCACGGCTTTGGCCTGGCAACGAAACTTCAAGAATTGGATCTCGGCCGCAATGGACTAGTCACGAACATTCTTAGTTTCAATATCGGGGTGGAATTGGGTCAAGTGCTGGCGCTGACCGCAATCCTGATCGCTCTAAGCATCTGGCGAACCAGAAGCGGATTCTTCAGATACGCCCTGGCCACCAATACCGCGCTGATGGCCGTGGGGTTCATTCTGGTGGGATATCAGATCGCCGGATACCTGATTCCACAGTAAGCAACAAATATGGCTGAAGGACAAAACCTGGCAGTGGCGCAAGCACCCTCGAAGAGAGCGATCGTGAAGGCAACTCTGATTGCTCTCGCGGCCGCGCTGGTACTTCTTATTACCGCCGTTCTGCCCGCCGAATATGGCATCGACCCATTGCGAACGGGCAGACTGCTCAGGTTGAACGGTATTTCCCAGGCCGATTCGAACTCCGGCGGCCGGGCCACGCCCGCTAGCCACGGAATTTATACGATGCAACCGGGCACTTATAAGGTGGACACCGAGGAGATCGGACTGCATCCCGGCGAAGCGCTGGAGATCAAATATCACATGCAGAAAGGCGCGACCATGGTGTTTGCCTGGAAAGCGGACGGGCGGCTTCAATTCGAATTCCACGGCGAGCCGGATCAAAAACCCAAGTCCAACTATTTCGAGAGCTATCTGCTCGACAACAAGACTGGCAGAGACCGCTTCTACGGCTCATTCACCGCGCCCACCACCGGGGTGCATGGCTGGTTCTGGCAGAACAAGACGAACCAAGACGTGCGTATGCACTTATCGGTCTCCGGATTCTTTGACTCCTCAAAAATGTTCGAAGGAGGCGCTCAGCCCGAGGACCTCATAATCGAAGACCCCAAGTAACGCTACAAGGCTCCCGACTCGAACTTGATTCCCTGCGCCAGCGGCAATTCATCCGACCAGTTGATGGTGACGGTCTGCCGCCGCATATAAGCCTTCCAGGAATCGCTCCCCGATTCGCGCCCGCCGCCTGTGTCCTTCTCGCCACCGAACGCCCCGCCAATCTCCGCACCGCTGGTTCCGATATTGATATTGGCGATCCCGCAATCGCTTCCGCGATGACTCAGGAACGTCTCCGCTGAAATGAGATTCGTGGTGAACATCGCCGACGACAGCCCCTGCGGCACATTGTTGTGCCAATCCAAAACCTCATCCAGCTTGTCAAATTCGATCAGATAGAGGATCGGCGCGAACACTTCTTCGCGCACAATAGCCATATTCGCGCGCGCCTTCACCAGCGCGGGCTCGACGAAACAATTGCTTAGATCGCGCCCGCCGAAGACTACCTCGCCGCCTTCTTTTCGAATACGATCCAGCGCGCCCAGCATCATCTCCACCGCCTCGCGATCGATCAGCGGCCCCACCAGCGTGCCCGGCTTCAGGGGATCGCCGATGGGAATCTGAGCATACGCCGCCTTAAGTTTGTCCAGCATGGACCCCACAATGCCCCGCTGCAGAAAGACGCGCCGTGTGCTGGTGCAGCGCTGCCCCGCCGTGCCCACGGCTCCGAATAGAACGGCCCGCAGCGCGAGATCGAGATTGGCATCGTCCATAACGATGATGCCGTTGTTGCCGCCCAGCTCGAGCAGCGTGCGACCCAGCCGACGGCCTACGGTTTCCGCCACGATGCGTCCCATGCGGCAGCTTCCCGTCGCGCTGATGAGCGGCACCCGGCGATCATTGAGCAGGCGCGCCCCCACTTCGGCATCTTCGCCGATGATCACGCTGAAGACACCTCGCCAGCCGTGCCGGTCCAACACGCGATCGCAAATGTTTTGCACCGCAATGGCCGTTAACGGCGTCTTGGCGGACGGCTTCCAGATCACCGTATCGCCGCACACCGCGGCCAGCAGCGCGTTCCAGGACCACACGGCGACAGGAAAATTGAATGCCGAGATGACGCCGACCGGCCCCAGTGGATGCCACTGTTCATACATGCGGTGCCGCGGGCGCTCGCTATGCATCGCGAGTCCGTACAATTGGCGCGAAAGCCCCACGGCGAAATCGGCGATGTCGATCATCTCCTGCACTTCGCCGCGGCCTTCGGCGAGAATCTTACCCATCTCGAGCGTCACCAGCGCGCCCAGATCCTCCTTGGCGAGCCGCAGCTCATCGCCGATCTCGCGCACGATCTGGCCGCGCACTGGCGCGGGGACCATTCGCCAGCGCTCGAAGACATCCAGCGAACGCGCGGCTACGGTTTCATAGTCTGAGCCGGTGGCCATGCGGACGCGGGCGAGTTCGGAACCATCGGCCGGATTCAAGCTCGCAAACTCGCGGCCCGTAGTAGCGATCCATTCGCCCGTCGAAGCACCGTGGTTCACCGGAAGAATGCCCAGCCGCTCCAGAACCGGGTCCGCTGTTATTGTGCCAGCCATCGAAAGCCCTCCGTGCCGGATGCGAACCGCCGGCCTGCTTGCGTCACCACGCGATCCATGCGGCGCAGTACCTCGGATTGAAACTCCGGATCGAGCCAAGCTGAAAAGTCGTGTTTCGCGCTGATGCGAACGGCCGCCTCCCGAGTGGTTGCGCCCTGCCGCTTCACGGCGCGGATATGCAGCGGGTCGCCGATGATGTCCTCCGCGGACGCCGCCAGCGCCAGCGCTGCCAGGCGTTCCGGATCGCACGGCAGCAGCGGAGCGAGAGTTGCGTGAACGCGCAGCCCTGCCTCGCGCAGCCGAGCGATGGTATCCAGCCGGGCGTCAATCGAGGCGCAGTGCGGTTCGTAGAGACGCCGAACGTCTTCGCGGTCAGTGGTCAGCGAGAAGCTGATCCGCAGCGTAGTGCGTTTCGCCAGCGCGATCAGCCGGTCGAGATCGCGCAGGACCAGAGGCCCGCGGGCCTGGATCGCGAACACGCGCGGAGGCCGTTCCAGCACGGCATCCAGAATACGCGGCATCAACTCGGTCGATTCCTCGGCGGGCTGATAAGGATCCACCAGCGGCGAGCAGTAAATGGTCAGATGGGCGCGCAGTTCTTTCCGCAGCAGATCGGCGGCATTGCGCTTGACGGTAGTGAACTGCCCCCAGCGCTTCCAATCGTCAGGTTTCAACCCGCCGTAAATCCCCAGCGTCGGCACATAACAATAGGTGCATCCAAACGTGCAGTTCCGCGCCGGCGAAAGCGAATGCGAAAACCCCGCCTCGGCAATAAACCCACTCGTGGCGCTGAGAATCCCCCGCGCCTCGTTTTCGTAGATCGGAAACTCCACCATCTTCATTCTGCACCGTAGGACAGGGCCATGCCCTGTCAGCCTACCGAGCCTTTGGCAAATACCGCCCGCCCAAAATCACCGCATGCACCTTCCGCGTATTCCGAATATCCTCCAGCGGATTCCCCTCCAGCACTACCAGATCCGCCCGCTTCCCAGCCTTCACGTGCCCCAGCTCTTCATCCGCGTCAAAATATTTCGCCGGGGCGAGTGTAGCCGCGCGCAACGCCTGCGCAGGCGTCAGCCCCGCCCTCACTAGCAATTCCAGTTCGCGATGCAACTCATCCCCCGGCACCGTGTACGGATCGCCGGTATCGGTCCCCGCCAGCAGCGGCACATTGTTCTTCTGCATACGCGCGACAATCGCGGCCAGCGCCGCGTATTGCCGCGTGTGCAGCGCGAACGCCTCAGGCGACGCCGACGCCCGTATCTCTTTCGGATCTTCCTTCCATCCCTTGCGAATTGCCGGCGAGACCGACTCGAGCAGCGGATTCGCGGCCTCGCCCTCGGCGTCCCATCCGAACACGCGCCGCCACATGGTGAGGGTGGGACATTGCCACGCCTCATTGCGAGCCATCTGCACAAAAAGCCGGTCTGCCTTGGCCGCATCGAAAGTATCCAGGATTTGCGCCATATCGGGAGGCTTCGCGGCACGCAGTTTTTGCTCTTCACTGGAGCACGCGAGTAATATCCCCAGCAGGTGTTCCATGCTGGCCTGGCGCTCTACAATCGCCTCTTCCACGGTGACGTCATCCGGAACGTGTCCAGCTACCGGCACGCGCCATTTACGCGCGCGGTCAAGAAGCGCGAAATACGCATCGCGCGGGAGCCTCGATCCGATTTTGATAAAGTCGACGCGCTTCGCTTCCAGCCGACTGTACGCCGCCACTGCATCGGCCGGAGTGCGCACTACCAGCACCGGCAGCTTGGAATCCTGTGACGCGACCCCATCCATCATCGGTCCGCTGGTCTCGATGTGGGGACCCAGCAGCCGTCCCTCGGCGATCTCGCGACGCCACGCCTGCACGCGCTCCAGATCGCTGCCCATATCGCGCAGGCCGGTGATGCCTTGCGCCAGGTACAGCGGAAACTGGTTTTCCTTGTACCAGAGGTGGACGTGCATGTCCCAGAGGCCGGGGATTACGTACTCGCCCGTGCCCTCGACGGTGTGCGCCCCCGCGGGAGCGGTGATGTGCGGCGCAATCTCCGCGATGCGATTGCCACGGATCAGGATCGCCTGGCTGCGCGTGACCTTGCCCGCCGCTACGTCCACTACGTGAACATTCCGCAGCAGCAGAACCGGTTGCGAAAACAATGGACCTGCCAGGAATGCGAAGGCGAGAACTACAGCGCGCACAGCTTCCTTCGCAGCAGATTGAGCGCTGTGTTGGTGGCAAACAGACGCACCCGGTCGCGGTCGCCGGCCGGGAAGCGCAGCTCGCGCGCCTCCACGCCGTCGGGAGTGGCCAACCCAATCCAGACATGCCCGTCGTCTTCCCCGCCCGGTCCGGCGCTTCCCGTAAGCGACAGCGCATATGTGGAGCCGGTACGGCTGCGCGCGCCCGCGGCCATGGCAGTGGCCACCGGTTCACTCACTGCAGTCTGCGTTTCCAGCACCTCGCGAGGCACGCCCAGTTGCGTGGTTTTCATCTCATCGGTGTAGGTAAGAAAGCCGCCCCGGAAATAATCCGATGCGCCCGCTACCGAAGTGATGCGCATGCCCAGCATGCCGCCCGTCAGACTCTCAGCCACGCTGAGACTGGCCTTTTTCTCCCGCAACAGGCCACCGATTACTTTCTCCATCGGGTCGCCGTTATTCGAATAGATGCGATCGCCCAGCGCCGCTTCAATCTGGCCGCCGAGATCCGCCAGCAGGGCTTCGGCTTCCGCTTCCGTCGAGCAGCGCGCGCGCAGATGGATCTGAATATCGCCGGATGTCGAAAGAATGGTGGTCACGGGATTCGCGTACCTGGTGTAGATGGGAGCGATGATTTGGTCCAGATCGGATTCTCCGATGCCCGCCACGCGATAGAAGCGCGTGCGAATCGCCAGCGGAGGCAGCAGCGCGCGCAGTCTATCCAGGCACAATGTTCCGAACATGGACTTCAACTCGCGCGGCGGCCCCGGCAGCAGCATGAGAATGTGGCCGTTCTCCGCGAGCCATTGTCCGGGAGCGGTGCCGCGGTCATTGTGCAGAATCTCGGCGCCCTCCACGACATAAGCTTGCCGCTTGTTGACCTCGGCCATCTTACGGCCGAAGCTGCGGAAGCGAGCCTCCAGCCAGTCGCAGATGTCTTGATTGAAAAGCAGCCGCCGGCCCAGAGCTTCCGCCACGGCGTCGCGCGTGAGGTCGTCTTCGGTGGGACCCAGGCCGCCGGAAAGAATCACGAACTGGGACTGCGCCGCGGCGTCGCGGATCGATTGCACCAGCCGCGCCCGGTCATCGCCCACTACCATCTTGCGGACCACTTCCACGCCCAGATTGTTCAGCTCGCCGGTGAGGTACAGCGAATTGGTGTCGATCTTTCCTGGCGTAAGCAGTTCCGAACCGACCGCGATGATTTCAGCATTGGCGGCCGCTGAACTCACGGCAGCGGCTTCCCCGAGATACCCACATCGGCGCGGAACAGGGCGTTGTTGGTGCAGACCATCAGCGATCGCGACGGAGAAAACGCCATTCCCACGATGCCTGGACCGGAGAGGAACAGCTCCGGATTGCGCGCGCCATCGAAGCGAACCACTCCGCGTCGGCCACCCAGCGAGCCGGCGACATACAGCCGCCCTTCGGCGTCGAAAGCAATTCCCTGCGGACGGCCCAGGCCGCGGTACCAGGTTTCCACCTCGCCCGCGGGAGTGATGCGATAGATGGAATCGAAGCTGGAAGTGGTGGGGCCGGTGAGATAAAGATGATTGTCGGGGCCAAAGGCAAGATGATACGCGGCGATGGAAGGCTCGATGGTGGCGAACACGTAGATCTGGCGCGTGCGGCTGATCTTGAAAATAGTGCCGCTGCGGTCGCCTACGTAGAGGTTCTCATCATTGTCGAACGCGATGCCGGTCGCGACGCCCATGCCCTCCACGTACACCGACATTTCGCCGCCCGGCGTAACCTGGTAGACGATGCCGTCGTGACGCGAAGAGACGTAGAGCAGCCCATCGCCGTCGAACGCGAGGCCGGTGGCGTTCATCATGTCGGTGACGAAGGGCCGCGGCGTGTAGTTGAGATCGATCTTGTAAACCGCCACAGGAGTCTTCTGCCCGCGCGATCCGCTGAACGTGGCGTATACGTTGCCGGCGGAGTCCACCGCGGGATTGCCGACGGGATACAGATTATCGGCGATCTGAATAGCAATCTCGCACGTGTATGCGGTAGTGGCCTGGTTGCCTGTTTCGACGATGAGATCGCCCGCGCCCGCGCCTTCGGGAACCTTGACGATGACGTAGGAATCCGATCCCACCACAATCGGCGCGCTCACATCGCCGATGGTCACACGCTGGCGCTGCGCTCTGGCCAGGCCTTTCCCCCGGATCTGAAATTCTCCGCCGGGGATGGCAGCCAGCGGCGATACGCTGGAAATCTCGGGCCGGCCATTGGAGTCTTTCTTGGAAGCCATATCAGTAAAGATTGAAGTATCCTGCTCCAAATATAACAAGTGCGGCGTAAACTCCGGCCAGGATGTCGTCGGCCACGATGCCGAGGCCGCCCGGAAGCTCTTCCAGCTTGCGAATCGGCGGCGGCTTCCAGACGTCGAAGATCCGGAACAACACAAACGCGCCCAGCCACGATTTCCAATTGAGCGTGGTAGCTCCGGCGATGGCGATCCACTGTCCCACTACTTCATCCACAACCACCAGGTTGGGATCCTCCATCCCAATATCGCGAGCCACCACGCCCGCGGCCCACGCGCCCGGTACAATCAACGTGGCCGCGAGCAGGATGAACACAAAGGGCGGCCACATCAGCCAATGATGCAGCCCGAAAGCGATCAGCACAGCGGCGCCGGAACCAACCGTGCCGGGCGCGAAAGGCGCGTAGCCGCAGCCGAACCAGGTCCCAATCACCCGCGCGATGAATTTGATCACTCGGCTTCTTCGTCTTCCTGGGTTTTCTCAAGAGGTCTGGAAACCACGTATTTTTCGGACGCCCAGTTGCCCAGATCGATCAGCCGGCAGCGCTCGCTGCAGAACGGAAAGTCCTCGTCTCCGCGTTCCACTGTCTTTTTACAGATCGGACACTTCATCGTTCCAATTATCGAACGCCGGCCTAGCGCCCCACAGGCGTGGAGTGCGCCCGCGGCGCCGCCAGGATGGGGAATGCCGCCGGGGGAGGTGCGATGTCGCCGCCGGAGTCCACCAGCGCTCCCACCAGATCGTAATCATGCGCCTCGCTCACTCGAAACCGCCGGAACTGTCCGGCCCGGGGTTCCCCGCCTTCGGGAAAATCGTTTATGTAGCAAACGCCGTCAATTTCGGGCGCCTGCCCAGGGAGGCGCGCTTCCCACAACAGATCCGTCTCGCCCGAAGGTCCGTCTACTAGAACGTCGAACTCTTGCCCGATCAGCGAACGGTTGCGCGCGAGCGAAATCTTACGCTGCAGCGCCATCAGACGGCGCTTGCGGTTGTAGATGGTGCGCGCGTCCACCTTTTGATCCAGCTGAAAACTCGCGCTGGTGTCCTCATCGGAATAAGAAAACACACCCAGGCGGTCAAACTGCGCGGCCTGCACGAAATCGCAGAGTGTTTCAAAGTCCGCATCAGTCTCACCCGGAAATCCGACAATCATGCTGGTCCGAATCGCCACGCCGGGAATCGTCGCGCGAATGCGCTCCAGCAGCTTGAGGAAAATGTCGCCATGCGCGCCGCGCTTCATGCGCTTAAGCACCGGCGCGCTGGCGTGCTGCAGCGGCATGTCGATGTACTTCACCAGCGACGGATGCCCGGCAATGGTGTCCAGCAATTTCTGCGTGATCTTGTTGGGATAGCAGTACAGGAAGCGAATCCACTTCTCGTGCGCCGTTTCAATCCTCGCCAGCCGCGCCAGCAGCGTTGCCAGCCCGTCCTTCATGCCGAGGTCTTCGCCGTAGCAGGTGGTGTCCTGCCCGATCAAATTGATCTCGCGGACACCTTGCGAGAACAGGCGCGTGGCTTCCACCACTACCGATTCGAACCGCCGGCTGCGAAACTTGCCGCGATACTGCGGGATGACGCAGAACGTGCAGGGATGATCGCAACCTTCGGCAATCTTCACGTAGGCGGTGTGCCGCGCCGTCGAGAGAATTCGCGGCGTCAGGTCATGATAAAGATACGGCTCGAACGGATTCGATGCGGCGGCGTCGCCTTCGCACAACGCGACGATCTTGTCGAGTTCATTAGTGCCCAAGACCGCGTCCACTTCCGGAAGCTGCCGCTGGATGTCGCCGCGATAGCGCTCCACCAGGCAGCCGGCGACAATCAGCCGTTTCGCATTCCCGCTCTTTTTGAACTCGGCCATCTCGAGGATGGTGTCCACCGACTCCTGCTTGGCGGGGTCGATGAATGAGCACGTGTTGACCACAATCACGTCGGCTTCCGACGGCTGATGTGTCAACTGGTGGCCGCGCTCCACTAGCGTGCCCATCATTACCTCCGTATCGACGAGATTCTTGGGGCATCCGAGACTGACGAAACCGATTTTCAAGGTGATGGTCCGAGGCGGGAGTAATCTCTAGGATAGCAGGAAGGAGGCGTTCTGGAATGATGTTCATGGTGATAGAGCGGTTCCGGGGCGGCGACACGCGCGCAGTCGGCGAGCGGTTCGCGCGAAGCGGCCGCATGCTCCCGGAGGGCGTCTCATACCATGCGAGTTGGATAGATTCGGCGGGAGCCCGGTGCTTCCAACTGATGGAAGCACCCGATCGGGAATCGCTGAACGCCTGGGTCAGCCGTTGGGATGATCTGGTGGATTTTGAGGTTGTTCCAGTGGTGACTTCAGCGGACTATTGGGCGTCGGGTGAGACTGTTGATAGGGCCTGACTATGCCGCGTGGCTCGGCTCCTTTTCGGCATCTTAAGTGTCTTGCCCGACCGTTCGGCTTAAGGCCAATGCTGGGCGCCGTGGTAGATGCGCGACACTTCAACGACTTGCCCGTTGATGCGGTAGCGAAGACGAACTCCCGGCTTCCTTCGATGCGACCGACGCGACCACGCTGGGGAAAGTCCTTCAGGGACGCCACCCTGATATATGGTATTGGCGACGTTCCTGGCGGCAGACCGGTTGTCCTTGTGGATTCGCCGCACGATTCGTTCAAGGTCGTCCGCAGCTTCAGGAGACCAGCGGATCTGCATCAGGGCTGCAATAACCGCTCGATCCGGGTCCCGACCTCATCGTGCCCGACATAGTCACCCCGATCCAGTGATGCAAACCCCTGGCGGACCGCTTCATCAAAGCGGGCCTCATCTTCCAGCCTCCGGTCAACCGCGTCCCGGATGACTTGTTCAGCATTCTTTCCAACTCGCTTGGCAAGCTGAGTCAGCCGAGCGTGCTGCTCCGGAGTCAATGATACTTCCATGCCACAAGGGTAGAAATACTGAAGCGGGGCGTCAAGTCGAATCCCGGGGGTGTTCTCGCGCATCTACTAAGTATCTCGATATCGAGACAACTTATGGCAAACAACAAGAAAGTGAAGGGCGTTTTCGAAAGCGGTTCCACACACTGGGTAGGCGATGGGTTCCACGTGCGGAATCTGTTCCCATCCAACGGCTTGGAAGCTGAGATCAGCCCGTTTCTGATGCTGGATTATGCCGGTCCAACGGTTTTCCCGCCGGCGGATAAGCCGCGCGGCGTGGGCGAGCATCCGCACCGAGGATTTGAGACCGTGACCATCGTCTATCAGGGCAGCCTGGAGCATCGCGATTCCGGCGGGAACGCCGGGACCATCGGGCCGGGCGACGTGCAATGGATGACCGCCGGGTCGGGCGTAGTGCATGAAGAGAAGCAGACCCGTCAGTTCGCCAAGGACGGCGGCACTGTGGAGATGGTGCAGCTCTGGGTGAATCTGCCCAAGGCTCGCAAAATGACCGAGCCTCGATACCAGACGCTAACCGCGAACCAGATCCCGACGGTGGACCTGGGGGGTGAAGGCGCCTATGCGCGCGTAATCGCGGGCGAGCTCCATGGCGCCCAGGGACCGGCCAGCACCTTCACGCCGGTGCATGTTTACGACGTGCGGCTGAACTCCGGCCAGAGCGCGGAACTGGCGCTACCCGCCGGTTTCAATTCGACCTTGGTTCTGCTCAAGGGGAGCCTGCTGGTGAATGGGTCCGATCTGCTGGACGGCGAAGCCAAGCTTGCGTTGCTGGATCCCGAAGGCGACCGGGTCTCGCTCGAGGCGCGACAGGACACCACGGCCCTGGTGCTCAGCGGTGAGCCGATTCGCGAACCGGTGGCGAGCTACGGTCCTTTCGTCATGAACACGAGACAAGAACTGTTGCAGGCGGTGGAAGACTATAGGGCGGGAAGAATGGGCCGCATCGCTAGCTAAAGCGGATCGTGCTTTCAGAGCCGCGCCCGAAGGAAGCGCAACGACAGCAACTTCCTTGACGCCCGCCGCTTGGCGTACGCTTGCTGACGCGCGCGGCTCCGAAAGGGGCGATGCCGGCACGCAGGAGAGGATCGTGACGATTCTCGCCTGCCGCGGAGAGGCTGATATTAGCAACTGGCCTCTGGCAGGCGAAACCGCCTGCCCCACCGGATCGCGGTATGATGGTGGTGCGGGTCCTGCCTGGATCTTCCAATTCAAACCACATGATTTCTGTCAACGACGTAAGCATGCGCTTCGGCGCCAAAGTACTGTTCGAGGATGTCACGGTCTCATTCTTCGCGGGACGCCGCTACGGCCTGACAGGGCCCAACGGCGCCGGCAAGTCTACTTTCATGAAGCTGTTAAGCGGCGATTCCGAGCCGCAGAAGGGCGCCGTGGTGCGGCCCAGGAAGCTCGGGATCTTGCGGCAGGATCAGCTCGCGTTTGACCAATACCGGGTGATTGATACGGTGATCATGGGGAACGCGCGGTTGTGGAAGGCCCTGGAAGAGCGTGAAGCGCTCTATGCCAAGGCCGAGCTGACGGATCAGGACGGAATGCGTCTGGGAGAGCTGGAAGGCGTGGTGGCTGAAGAAGACGGATATGCCGCGGAAAGCGACGCCGCGATTCTGCTGGACGGCCTGGATATCCCCGAGACGCTGCACGAGCGCGGAATGGCCGAGCTGCAAGGCGGCCAGAAGGTCCGGGTGCTGCTTGCGCAAGCCCTGTTCGGACGGCCGGAAGCGCTGCTGCTGGATGAGCCTACCAACTATCTGGATCTGGAATCCATCCACTGGCTGCAGCAGTTTCTCAGCCGGCATGAAGGCACGGTGATCGTGATTTCGCATGACCGCCACTTCCTGAACAGCGTCTGCACACACATAGCCGACATCGACTATCAGACCATCATCACCTACACCGGCGGTTATGACGACATGGTGCTGCAGAAGACGCAGATCCGCACCACCATCGAGAATCAGAACAGCCAGCGCGAGAAGAAGATCGCGCAGTTGAACGAGTTCATCGCGCGCTTCTCGGCGGGCACGCGGTCGAGCCAGGTGACGTCGCGCAAGAAGGAAGTGGAGCGCCTGCAGACCAGCGAACTGGCGCGCAGCAACATCCAGCGGCCATTCATCAAATTCACCATGACGCGTCCTTCGGGCCGCACCGTGCTGGAGTTCAAGAACGTTTCCAAGTCCTATGGAAGCGACCATATTATTCGCGACTTCTCGGGTTCCATCGCCCGCGGCGAGAAGGTGGTGCTGATGGGCCGCAACGGAGCCGGCAAGACCACGCTCTTCAAGGCGCTGCTGGCGAACGCAGGCGGCGTGGAAGAATCCAGCCCGGGTACGGGCACGGTGGAGTGGGGCCATGAAGTTCAGGTGGGCTATTTTCCGCAGGACCATCGCTTCTCGATTGAGAAAGAGACTACCGCATTCGATTGGCTGCATCAGTGGAGCCCGCAGGCATCCCGCGAGGAGATCCGGGGATTGCTGGGGCAGATGCTGTTCAGCGGCGAAGAGGGCCTGAAGCCGGCGTACGCCCTGTCGGGAGGCGAAGCGGCACGCCTGCTGCTGTGCAAGCTGATGCTGCAGAAGCCCAACGTGCTGGTGCTGGACGAGCCTACCAACCATCTGGATCTGGAGTCCATCAACGCGCTCAACATTGCGATTCAGAAGTATGAAGGCACGGTACTGCTGGCGACCCACGATGAAGACCTGATGGATGAAGTGGCCACTCGGATCTGGCACTTCGAAAATCACAAGATCCAAAACTTCAAGGGCACTCTGGAGGAGTATCTGGCCGCGGCCGCAGTCGCGTAAGCGCTACCTGCCGCGTATCCGGTGGCGATAGGCCATGGAGAGCAGGACCAGAGCCAGGCCAGTGGCGCACAGGGTCGCGGGCTCGGGCACGGTTCCATTCACGGCGAAGGCGGCCAGCGATTGATTGGTGAGCACGGCCGGAACGGGATTCTCCACCTCCACGGTTCCGTTGAAGGCCGGGGATGCATAGTACCAGTCCACATTCTGAGTAGTGAGGCCGGGAACCGGCGCCAGCGCCTCCAGCCAGTACAGCGTGCCGCCGTTCAGCTGCACAGGACTGTTGGACATGGCGGTGAGCAACTGCGGCGTACCGGTCACGTTATGGAACGTGAACATGCCGAGGATCAGGCCGGCCATCCCGGCCGCATCCGATCGCAATTCGAACGTGACATCCGCGATGTTCCCGCTCAGCGGAGCCACGATGGAACTTACGGTTCCCGTTAGAGCGGATTTGAATTGCATCTCCACATTCACTACCGGGCCGCCGACAGACGAGGAAGCCATCCAGAAGAGGCCGGGCGTGTAGGCGGGCGACGCAGTGCCGTCGGTCGAAAAGAAGATGGAAGCGCCCCACAAGGAGTTGCCCATCAGCACGGGGACGAGAACCAGAAGGCTCCTGATCATCGAGTCAGCAGCCGTGCTCGGCTGCGTGCCTTTCCAGCGCGGCGCGCGCCTGTTGCGATCGCAAATGGCCTTCTCCGGCGAGCCGCCACATGTCTCCGAAACCGTCGCTGGAAGGATCGAAAGCCGTGCTCGTGAGCGCGCTCACCGAGCGTGCCAGAGAATCCGTTTCCTGGTTGTAGGTATCCATCAAACGCTGCTTTTCCCGGCAAACATTTGCCGGCCTTGGCATTTCAGGTTGTCGTTCCTGCGAGAGCATAATAGATGCACCTCCGGACCCGAACTTGCGGGCCGCTGGAAATTCACTTCCGTAGCCTCCCTTACTTACTCTTTCACGCGCTGTCTGTATAGCAATCTGTTTGCCAACGGTTTTGCTCAATTTTTCAAGGGGAAAGCGGGGAGAGGGGCGGAAAGTTCTACAGTGTACGGGAATGAAGATGCGGGGCCAGGGGGCCCGCCCCACAGAAAAACTACTATTGGATGGCGATTGTGACCTGGTTGGATTTGATTCCGCCGATGGTGAGGACCAAGGTGATGGCGGAGCCGCTCGCGGCGGTGTCGGGGATCTGGAAATCCACCTGATAGAGGCCGGCGAAACCGGGGGCAAGGCCGGAGAAGGAAATCACGGTGACGGGGACCGATCCGCCCAGGGTGATGGTGGGCAGCGTCGTAGTACTGGCGAGCGGGCCGCTAGGGGCGGGGTCGCCGGCGAGCGGGCGGTTGGTCACATCGCCCAGGCCGGTGCAGTAGAGCGATACGAATTCGCCCTTCTTCGCCGGGCGCGAGCCGGGGAATGCGCCGGCGGGCGCGGCGAGGGACGTAGTGTTCGAGATCAGCGCCGACGCCTGGCCGGTGCCTTGCGAGTTAGCGGTGAACAAGCCCGGCGCATAGGGCGTAAGCGTTACGTTGATGGTGGTGGCGCCTTGTCCCTGCGTGATGACCAGAGGAACCTGGGTTGACTGCGTGATGGCGACCCAGGGAATCTGGAAGTTTATTTGTCCTGGTGAAACGAAGAGCAAAGGCACGCCGATCTGGGCCAGAGTCATGGCGGTGCCGCTGAGGTTTTGTGGAAGCGGAATACTGCCCGCGCTCAAGGTGGCCGAGGCCAGATTGGTTCCGTACAGCGAAGCGATGCTGCCGGGCGCGAGCGAGCTGCCACCGGTCGGGTTGGCGGCGCTGACGAAGGCGGCCGAACTCGAAGCGGGAGAGGGGCCGAAGACTGGATCGGCGGCGATGCGCGAGCCGGAACCCGGGGGGACGCAGGTGAAGGTGATCTCGCCCCCGGAGGTCTTGGCCAAGGCGCGCAGTTCGGTATCGCCGGGAGTGTCGGAGCTCTGGCTGCGCACGAAAACGCGGCGGGCTGAATCATATAAGTAGCCCGCCGGCTGCCCTTGCACGCGGCCCTTGGCCACCAGTTCGCAATCGCCCGCGGCAGCGCGTGCCTCGAGGAGATCGATACGCGGGCCGGCCACTGCGGCGTTGGTGCTGTTCAGGGTAATCTGCTGGCCGACGATCGCAGCCACATTGCCGTCGGTGGATAGCACGAAGGCTTCGAGCTGGCGGCGGATGGTGTCGCCCGCGGCGCCGATCGGAATGCCACCGGGATTGATCGCCGATTTCACAAAGACGGCCGCGCCGTGGAAGCGAAATATGGTGTCTACGCTGCCATCGTGCAGGAATCCGAATCCACGCACCTGATCGCCCATCTGCGGGGTTTGATCCACGGGCAGAAACGGATCGGGCGATGCGCCGAACTTGCCGATCTTCTGATAAAGATTGCGGAAATGCGGCACTTTGAATAACTGCGACTCGCCTTCGAAGGTGGACTGACCATCGGTGCCGAAGAAGCCGGGGCGCGCGACGCCGAACTGGCGGTTGCCGTGGGGATCAATGACGTGGCAGCCGTTGCAGGTTTTGACCGTATCGGAAGACTGGCCGCGGGAAGTGATGCCGGTGAAAAAATCGCGGCCAGCCTGTTGATCCGCGGTGAGCGAGCCATCCAGGTTGTGAATCGGATTCGGGGGGTAGGTGAGCTGCAGAGCGAAGTCGGTGAAGGCCTGAATCTCTTCGGGGGCGAGCGGCTGACTGCGGCCCAGCAGATCGGGGAAAGCGGCATTGAATTTCTTGAAGCCCGCCGCTTCATCAAAGCTGCCGCTGGAAGGCTGCGCGCTCGCGGCATCGTTACCGCCGGTGCGATCGCCGCGCCAGTGCATCGGGCCCGCGTTATCCATGCCCTTCAGGCTTTGGGTGGTCATGGGTCCCTTCATGGGATGGAAGGGCTGGTTGATCAGCACGAATGTGAAAGGGCCGGGATCGTTGACCTCCTGGCCGTCGGGATTGCCCAGGTCCCAGGCGAGGCTGTCGAAATCGCCGAAGATGTGGCAGCTGGCGCAGGCGGAATCGCCATGGCTGGAGGTGGCCGCGGCGTCGTACAGGAATTTTCGACCGTTGACGATGCTGGCGGGCTCGGGGTTGGACATCGCCACATGCGAGACTTCCTTGCGAGTTCCGAGATCGACGATGGAAATGGAGTCGTCAAAGCGAGTCAGCACATACAGCGCGTTGCGAGACTTATCGAGAGCGAGGCCGCTGGGTCCGCCACCTGTGACCGGGATCTGGTTCGCGGTGCTGGGAACGAAGCTGTTGTCGGCGAGGGTGGCGGTGTCAAAGATGCCGACTTTGCTGGATCCGAAAGCGGCGACGTAGAGCGTCTTGCCGTCGCTCGAAATAGCCATGTCGGTTGGGAAAGCCAGGCTCTTCGAGTTCTCGTCATTCGGAGCGGCGTCACAGCAGTGGCTGTAATTAATGTGCTTGTTCAGGTGGCGCGGCGAGACTTGCGCGCCGTTGAGCACGGTGATGCGGCTTTCGGCGAGGTGGCCGCGCACGCTGTGTCCCGCGAAAACACCGGGGCCTTCGAAGCGCTGGTCATTCTGCGCTTCGGTGTTGCTGACGTAAACCGCGCCGGTGGCGGGATTGACCACCATGTTGAACAGGATGGTGCCGACGCCGGTGAAGACGCCGGCCGATCCGGCGCGCTGGACCGGTGGAGTGGCCGCGGCGTCGATCGCGAAGACGTCATTATCGGGCAGAGTGAGACGAACGGCGCTGTCCCAGTTGCGATTGAGTTCATCCTGCCAGTGCATCTGGCCGTCGGTGGGACTCTGGCGGAATTTCACGATCAGTCCGACTGCGGGCGCGGGTTTGCCTTCAAAATTCTTGGTGGGCGGAGGCAGGCCGGCGGATCCGATGGAGCCCGACGAGACGGTAGTGGTTCGGTTGCCCGAATGGAAGGCGGCAGCGTAGACGGTAGCGCCATCCGGCGTTACGGCGAGTGCGCGAGGCGTGTCCGCGAAGAGGGTGAGGATGGAGAGCGGGTCGCCGTTGAGCGAAGCGCCGAGGTTGTTGGCGTCAAAAACCCAGACATCGGCGCGGCCGACGCCGGGAGTGGTGTGTTGCGGATCCACCGGCGAATTCTGGCCGCGGTGCGCGGTAGTGATGAATGCGCGGTCATGCTTGGGGCCGGCGAATACGATGTCGCGCGGCTCATCGCCCACCAGCAGCGTCCTCGTGACGCGCGCCGTGGAAAGATTGCCGATATCGACGATGCTCACGCTGTCAGAAACGTGATTAACCACCCAGATTTCAGATGCGGATCGCTGCGCGACGGCGACAGGTTCGAGACCAACGGGCACCGAAGCGACTCGCGTGAGAGCGACGTTGGACGCGGCCGCGCCCGAGATGGAGAAAATTTCGAGGCGGTTGTCGGGAGTGTTGGCAACGAAGAGCAGCGAGCCGTCGGAGGAAAGCGCCATGGGACGGACCTGTCCGCTTTCAAACGCCGTGAAGGATGAACTGGAGGTGGCAGCGGGCTTCGCGGCGGCGGATCGCACGGGGGCGGACTTTGCGGAGGGAGCAGAGGCGGCGGTGGACGCCTTGGCGGCGCGAGTGGCAACTTGAGGCGCGGCGCGAACGACGAGTGCGGCGAGGATCAGGCAGACCGAGACCCCTGCGAGGTATGAAAAACGTTTTGATCTACTCAACTGCGCGAGGGACATGCATTCTCCTGATGACTGGGCGAAGCTGGGGCGTTCTCGTGAGGAGGAACGCCACTTCTACTTCCGTATAGCGGTAAGAACCATTGTACTCGATGGGTATCGGCCTTAATCCACGAAGTAGCTGATGCCGGAATATTGCATCTCCTGCCAGGTCTGTTCACCCCAGTGAACTTCCACCTTTGGATCGGGATTCCAGGGGTTGTCCGCGGAGTTGTCATAGCGCGCGGCGGCTTCGAGGCGCGATCCTTTAGGCACTGCGAGCGGCTTCGAAAAGACATAGTAGGTTTGCCAGTTGAAATCGTATTTCGGCACTGACAGGACCACTTCTGAGCGGCCGTCCGGATAGACCAGCCGATATTCCCAGCTCTTGCCGCGGAGGTGTGTGTGCGGGAATAGCGCGGTGATGTGCGCGTCCTGCTGGAACTCGATCGCCGAATCCACCTCCTGGTTAGCGGCGCCCGGAGGAATCTTGAGGAACACATTCACGAACGCGCTGTTACGGATCTCGCGCTGCGGCTTCAAGGCAAAAATCATTCCGACGCTCGACTTATCCTCCGTCGGCTTGCCGTTTGCCGTGTAATGAATCTGGAACACCAGAGTGGATCCGGCCTTGATCCGCATCGCCGACCCTGGGTCGAAGGTCAGGGCGTTTGTGCCGGGCGCCGTTGTCGCTATTAATGTGCCCGGACCGCCCGAGGGTCTAGGTGACGATCGCGCGGGCACCCCGGCGACAGCGCCAGCAGCGGCGGATTTTGGCGGCACCTGAACAAAAGCCGGTGGACGAGGTTGCCCGTCCGGTTCGCGGCAGAAAACCAGGACGTGATGCACCACGCTTCGGGCTCCGGGCCGAACCTCGATGGCCTGCACCCACTTGTCCTCGGTGAAGTCAGTGGGCACGGTGAAGTATTGATAATCGATGGTGCCGGAGGCGGGTACGGCGAACGTCTTTGCCATGCTCAGAATGATGTCGGGCTTGCCGATCTCCCAGCCGTCGGTGAAGCTGGGCGGAGGCGGGAGATCCTTGGGATTGCCTTGCGGCGCGCCGTTGGTTGCCCACTGGATCAGCGTTTCTTTTTCGGCGGCCGTCAAACGGCGATCGTTTGAGAACGTGCCAATGGCCTCAGCGGCATGCCACGGCGGCATCTGCCCCAACGCCACTTTCTCGCGAATGGACTTCGCCCAGGGACGTACCTGTTCATAAGTAAGCAGCGGCATGGGCGCGATGTCACCAGGACGGTGGCAACTAGCGCAGTGCTTGTACAGAACGAGGGCTACGTCGCGAGAGAAAGTTGGCGTGCCGGCGTGCACACCAATAGTCGCAGCCAGGGCGAGAATGATGATTTTCATTGATCTCAGGGTAACAACAATGTTCCCAGGGAAGCTTGTTAAGGCTTGTGGGGCAGGCGGTTTCGCCTGCCAGAGGCCGATTGCTAATCGGCCGCAAGATACTATCCTGCCCACACGGCGGCAGAAGAGAGTGGTCACGTTTCCTTTCCTGTTATGGACACGCTCATCAGCAGGCCGATCGCTTCCTTTGATCGCGGCTCAGAATCGGTGGTACTTATAGGGCCCCGACCAAAGAGCTAATCGCCGATCTTGACGGGCTTGAAGCCGCCTCTGGACCGATCGTAAAGCCAGATCGCGCCGAACACGATCAGCAGCACAGCCGGTAGTGCCGCCACATACCGGAACGAGGTTTGCGATGCGATGGCCAGTACGCGGTTCAGCTCATCTCCGGCCAGGGCGCGGAAGGCCGAGTCTCCTCCGGCCGCGTCGATCTTGGCCCAGTCGAAGATGTGGCCCATCTTGGGAAGCACGAAGTAAATGGACAAAGTTCCGGCGGTCCCCATGAGACCCATCAACAAGGCGCCGCCGCGCGGGAAGCGCTCCGATGTGGCGGCCAGCATTGTGGGCCACAGATAACAAACGCCCGTCCCCCAAACCGTCGCCGCCAGCAGCCCGGTGATGGGGGAATTCGCCATGCTCAGCAAAATCAGACCAGCGGACGCAAGCAGGCACGAAATCCACAGCAGTCCCACGGACGAGAACTTGTGCGCCAACGGTCCGGCGAAGTGACGCATCACGAACATCAATCCGCTGACATAGATCAGCAGCCAGATCCCCTGGAATCCCACCGTTCGCGTCAGCGCCATGTCCACCCACTGTCCGGGAGCAAGCTCTGCAGCCGCGGTTAGAAACATCGACAGGAACCATACCAGAAACATGGGCCGGGCCAGTTCCTTGAACGTGGCCGCGGTTGAGATTCCCATCTCGGTGCGCTCCGTGCGAGGAAATTTCGTACTTAAGCAGCCAATGACAACGATCGCGGCGGGAAGCATCACTACCGCAAGTTTCACCTGCCAGCTCAGGTTGAGCTGACCGATGCCGAGCCCAATCAGCCCCCCGATGATGATGCCCCCGGGCCACCACGCGTGCAGGATATTGAGCCGGGCGGTTTTTTCATCCGGATAGAGCGTGGCGGTCAACGGATTGATCACGGTTTCCACCAGACCCCATCCAATGCCGTTCAACAACATGCCTGCCCAAAGGACGTTGTAGACCGCGCCGCCCTGCGCGAGGCTCCCGGCGAAGATGACAATCAACGTGCCGCCGATGAAGCAGACGCCTGACAACCCCAGCAGCCGTCCCATGCCGATCTTGTCGAGCAGCGGACTGCCGATCGCGATGGTGAATGCGAATCCGAGGAAAGCCACGCCTAGAATCGCGCCGATCATTTCGGCGGAGCGCAGCCTGTCGATGGGGTCCAGGAAAGTTGTCTGCAAATCGCGCGCGATGCTGGACCGCATGGCGAAGCTGAGCCCGGCTGTCACTAAAGCGCAGACACTCAGGAAAAACATTCTCGGCTTGTTATAGGCGGCGTGCTTCTCGATCACCAGCGGCTTGGTGGCAATGGACATGGATACTATGCTACGCGGTTGAGGGTGGGGAATGTAGAGGCGGGTGGAGAACCTGGTGGCGAATGGTGGGCCCGACAGAACTCGAATCTGTGACCTGCTGGTTGAAGCTCTGCATTGACTCACCTCGAATCAAAGCGGAGCGCGACCACGCTGGGTTAGGCGCTAGCGCAGGGTGGGCCGAACAGAAAGTTTTTTAGAACTTTTTGACGATGCTCCACACGTCCCGAACTTTCCAGCGCCACCCGTCGTATACTGGCAATGAAGGAGGTGTACCTATGAGCCAGATCACTAACTGGCTTGTGATGCGCTTCCGGTACGAGTGACATGCCCCCGAAGCTAATCTACGTGCTTGGGTGCAATCATGTGCTTCAGGTCCCGCTGGATCAACACGCGCAGCAGGAATGGTTACCGCAAATTGAGGAGTACGGGAAAGAACTGAAAGTGTTGGCCCGCACCTATCGATTCGATCTATATTGTGAAGAGATTAAGCATTCCGCTTTCAGCTTCGCTGAGCACTTAGCAATTGATCGCCGGAAGCGCTATGTCAATATTGATATGCCGAAGGAGATCAGGCTCAGACTGGGCATTCCCCTTGATTACGCAAGTCCGAACGTAACAACGTACACGGATCAACAAATATTAGCGTGGCATCACATTCGCGAAAACTACATGTTCGAGCGGGCCACGGACCGGATGAATCCGGCCACCGCTGCATTAGTGATTTGCGGGGATGAGCACTTGGAGCCACTGGCCCAACGTTTTCGGGAACTCGGTGGACGGGTGCAGGCCGATAGTATTCTGCAACGACCCTGGTATCGGCCAGAACTGTTCACAATTGAATACTACCTGTAGCAAAGCGTTACTTGACCGCACGCCTCTCCGGGAACTCAAACAGCGACTTCACCGGAACACGCGGCTCTTAGCCATCTACTCCAGCGTCTCGAACGACGGCGCGTTGATGCCCCGCTCGATCAGGCTCAGGAAGTCCACGGAGATCCCCACGAGTTCGGCGAATCGGTCTTGGGGGAGCTTGCGCTCTTGTCGGATGGCACGTAACCGGATTCCAAAATCCTTCCTGAGAGGGGGCACGCTTGCGCTCCTTTCAAACTTGCCGTAATCTCGTTACGAGCACCACCGAATGAGATTACGGGTTAGTACTCAAAGCCATGACACTAGATGCCGTTCGGATCACCCCGGATCTGGCCCTGTTCATTGGTAACAACGGGCGTCCGAGCTACCGTCCTTTCGACGTTCCCCCAGACCATGTTGAAGCCAGAGTGAAGCATTGGCTATCAACCACGACTGATCGAGGAGAGAAGTACGAGTTCGTCGAGCGGTGGTACGAGCGTTTCGATGCGTCGGCCTTTCGACCGCATCTGCCCTCGCAACAACCACCGAAAGTACTTCGGAACACTAGGCCCCTCTCTAGATCTGCTTTGGCAGCCATACAGTTGCCCGGACCACCAACCGAGCCTATCGCTCAGGGGCTTTCGCCGGAAAGGTTGGAGACGTTCAGAAATCCAGTACGCGGTTGGCTTGGAGCTTTAGTGTTGTTGGCTCAACTAGCGGTGTTGGTAGCATTCGCCGTTGGATTGGGCTTTAGCATGGGGCCGGTTATGGCAGTCTTAGGCATCGGGCCGGGCCTTTTCTGGGCCATCGTAATTGGGCGCGTCTCCGAGAAACTCGCAGTCTGGCTCTGGCCCCCCACGCAGTCCGACTACGCAGCGTTTCAACGGTACCAACATGAACTGAACAGATACCAACAGACTCTACGGGACTACAATGCCCACGTATACGACATTCGTAGACGCCATGAGATGTGGTGGCGATCCCTAAGCGGAGCGGGGTTTGAAACCGAACTCGCCAAGGTCTTGCGCGAAATTGGATATCACGTTCGGACCACCGGCGCTTCCGGTGATGGAGGAGTTGATCTCGTCTTGCAAAGGAACGGATCGGTAACGCTTGTTCAGTGCAAAGCCCATGCGAAGCCCGTCGGCCCGTCTGCGGTCAGGGACTTATACGGCACGCTCGTCCACCGTGGTGGCGAGGCAGCATGGCTCGTTTCGACCGGCAGTTTCTCTTCTAGCGCGAGGCGATTCGCGGCAGGCAAGCCCATCCGGCTTAGATCCATTAGCGAGATATTGACGGAGCTTCCGCAAGCGAAACTGCTTTACAACCCACCCACGGGACCTATCTAGCCCCGGCAGGATTCGGGATCAAACGCCCTTATCGCTACTCTCTAGACCCGTCGAACAGTCCATGTGTCTGGACAGCACTTCCGGCTACTGATATACTCGGCGATAACGAGCAGGACAGGGTTCATCTGGTCGCTGGTTTCATTGAGATCACCCTCCGGCGGAACTTGGCACTGCTTAATTTTCAGTTCCTGAGCAGTCGTATCAAACCACTGCTCGGAAGGAGATCGCAATGTCTACGCAAAAGTCTGCAGGCGGCAAGACCACGCTACCGATGACCGTCAAGAACACTGGGTTTTTGCTTGATCGACTCGGTGAAGACTGCCACCCCCTACAACATCTTCGAGAACTCACGACAAACTCAATCGAAGCGATCCTTCGGACCGACGGGAAGACGGGCGAGATCGTTTGGGATGTTGACTGGATAACCTACGACCTCGAAACGGTCTATAAGCTGTCGATCATTGACAATGGAATCGGCATGACGGGCGACGAGATGGTGGAATATATCAACCAACTTTCATCGTCGGTGTCTGAGCAGTCGTTGAGTGGCAACTATGGCGTTGGAGCGAAGATCGCCACAGCGACCCGCAATCACGCCGGTGTAATGTATCTGTCGTGGAAATCGGCTCAGGGCGCCCTTATTCACCTGTGGCGCGACCCCGAGAGCGGAACCTATGGCCTAAAACAGTTTGATGGGAAAGACCAATCTTTCCCGTACTACATCACTCTGGAAGACGAGGTCAAACCGGATATCATCCGAGAACACGGTACAAAGATTATTTTGCTAGGAAATACACCTAGCCAGAACACAATGGACTCCCCTCCAGATACCCCGTCTCCATCCAGATGGATCTCGAAATACCTCAACACTCGGTATTTTCGTTTTCCGAAGGGTGTTAGCATCAAGGTCCGAGAAGGCTGGGAGTACCCGCGTACCGACAGAGATCGCAATAACTTGCGCGGCATTACCGGACAAGAGCGCTACCTAAATGAACATTGCGAAGCTAAGGGTACTGTCAAGCTGCCAGATGCCGTCGCTAGTTGGTGGGTGTTGAGAGATGAGCCAGCGTTGGGCAACAATTCCGGGCACATCGAATCGGCGGGACACGTGGCGGGATTATATCAGGACGAGCTGTACGAAGTGATTACGGGGCGAGCAGGATCTGCGAAGTTGCAGAACTTCGGGGTGATCTTCGGGCACCGCCAAGTTGTAATTTATGTGGAACCGAAATCGACCCAGCAGAAGCGCGTCACTACAAACACTGCGCGCACAATGTTGCTGGTAAATAATGAACCTCTTCCATGGACAGACTGGGCGTTTGAATTCCGAGAAAAGATGCCCGAAGAGATCAAGGCATTGGTGGATCAAAAGGCGGCTGCGTCATCTGTTGCAGATCACTCCAAGTCGATCAGGGAACGACTAAAACAGATTCTGGATTTGTTCAACGTCAGCCGTTATCGCCCAATGATTGATGGCGACGTTCGCATTGATGAGCAAAACACAACGCGGGGCGGTAAGCCTCGGAGTGAAGGCACAACGACTTCGGGTTCGGGTCCTTCTCAGAGCGGCGGCGAGGGTGGAACGGCGGGCGGCGTCTATTCTATCTTTCAAAAGGAGGGTGGTACACCGGGAAGGCGCGTTCAGAGCGATATCTTCCCAGAGGTTCGGTGGATCAGCGTGAAAGACGGCACTAGAGATATCGGAATGCTCGAAGACAGAGCAGCCAGATTCCTGGAAGATCAAAACAAGCTTCTGATCAACGCCGATTTCCGTGTGTTCAAAGACATGGTCGGTAAATTCCTTCAGAGCCTCGGTGGAAACGAAGCATTTCGCGACGCTGTTGAAGATGCTGTCCATGGCTGGTTCGAGCAAACCCTAGTGGAGACGATCATTGGAGTTCAAGCCCTTAAGAACGCAAAAGAATGGTCACTGCAAGATATTGAGAAGGCACTCTCTGAAGAAGCTCTAACAACGGCAGTGATGCCTCGTTACCACGTTCACAACTCAGTAAAACGTGAGTTGGGATCGAGACTCGGAAAGTTGGATTTTGCTACGACTGCCGGGAGCTAGACCAGGGGGGGCGATAAGTGCGATTCGGGTCAGATCATTTAGTACGGTAACAAATCTACCCAACGCCCCTCTCCAGACACACGCGCGTGAACTATCGATGAGCGGGGTTGCATCGAGCGTAGCCACGCGGCAAGCGTACCAAAGGCCCGGTCAAGTTCTCTGTCGGGGTCCCTATTGCCTGTAACCATGAATGTCGCAGCGAAGAGTGGCAGGACGGGTGCTCATGTCCTTCATCGTGCGAACTCTCTTGTTATCGGTATCTAGGCAAGCTGAACAATATATCTGCTCCTCGCCGTTCGCAAGCCTCCTTCTATAGACGCCGATGGGATCGTATTTCAGACTTTCCTTAAAGTCCTTGTCGTCTTGAAAGGAGTGTATCTGTGTGTGAAGCCTTTGTATCTCCTCTTGGGCATCTAATAGCGCTGCCTTTGAATCGATGATGTAGTCATAAATTTCCCCAATCCGTCCCGCTATCTCATCCGGCTTGATCTGGCTCGACTTGAGACCGTCGCGGATACTCCTCGTCAGATCCGCAGCGGCCTTGAGACCGCTGATTCCCGCCACTATAGCCGGTATCGCCATGATGAGGCATTGTACCTTAACTCCTCAGTAGAACCCCAAAGACTCTGTTATCGTAGGATTACAGTGTCTGATATGGGACAAATGGTGGCATGGCTGCTGTGATTCCCGCTTTTGTACCTAACGTCGTGAAATCGTGTTCGAGGTTCCGCCCGGTTACCTTTGTTTGATTCCGAGTATCGAATACGAACCGCGCGGCATTTTTCCGCGTGAAAGGTACAACCGCTTTCGAAGCTCGAACGAGAATGGGACCAGGCGATGTTTGTTACCCTTGTCGAGCACCTTGAGCACAAGACTGTCCCAGTCGATTGCGTCGGGCATGATGCCCAAGAGTTCACTTGCGCGGACGGCGGTGTCCAAGATTGCCAGCGCGGCCATGTGAGCGCGTGTCGCGTTCGTGCCCGTCGGCCTGAAGGCGATGAGCGCTTTCACTTGCGCCTCTGAAAGCGTTGTAGAACTTTCCCTTCGTCCTTCAGCCAGGGCAGTTCCCATTTCCTGCCCGTCCACAGATAGAAACACTTGATGTGTCGCAGATAGGTGTTGACGGTTACAGGTGACACCCCGCGTTTCTCTGAGCGCTGTAACGCGCAATTTGAGTGCTACAGCCCCACCCACAGTACCACCGAAGGCTTTGAAGCTGGAGCGATACAGAATTATGGTTCGTGGGGAGACGTTGTCCCAGGTATTTCTTTTCCGGAAGGAAACGATCTACGAGTGCCTCAAGGGATTCGGCCCCTTCAGCTAAATTGTTGTTGCTACTGGGGGTGGTGGGCCCGACAGAACTCGAATCTGTGACCTCTACCGTGTCAAGGTAGCGCTCTAACCAACTGAGCTACGGGCCCTTGGGGCTGAACACCACTATACCAAGAGTGATTCGATTGTCGCGGGGGCGTTGCCTTCCAGGCGGTTGTTGACGAAGATGTACGAAGGCTGGGCGCGGTCGCGGGCGTATTGGATCACGTCGCGGAGGGCGGCGCGGGCGGGCTCGTTAACGTCCTGGATTTTTGTGTAGGGGGTGAACGTTTTTACGGCTTCCTCGTAGGGACGGCCACGGCGGAGGAGGGCGCGGGTGACGGTGAAGTCGGCAGTGTAGACGTCGGGGAGCTGCATTTGTTCGGAGAGCTCGGGCATGCGGGTCCACGCGTTGAAGACGTGCGCGATGTGGTGGCGGCGGAGGCACGCGAAGTAGTCGGGGTGCAGGAACTCCTGATTGCGGATTTCGACGGCGTAGCGGAAATCGGGATCGAGTGAGGCGAGGAAGGGTTCAAGCTCGGCGAGGAACTCGGACGCATCGCGATAGCAGTATTTCGGGAACGTGCCAAATTCAAAGATCAGGACGGCGATGCGGTCGCGCCAGGGGCGGAGGAGGTCGAGGAATGCGGTGCGGAAGAGGGCCGCATCGAGGAAGCTGTGATTGGGGTCGCCGGCGCGGGAGCCGTAGCGCGGGTGCGATGGGAAGGCCTTGACGGTAATTTCTTCGGGGACTTTGAGGGCGTATTTGAGATTGGGAGGAGTGAAGAGGCGGCGCCACATTGGTTCGGTGGGGAACTGATAGAAGGTGAAATCGGCGCAGACGATGGGGAAGGTCTGGGCGTATTCGGCGAGGCATTCGGACTGGAAGCGTTTTTCGGAGAAGCGGCCGCGGTAAAGGTAGTTTTCGCGGGTGTAAATCTGATCGAGCCAGCCTTCGTATTTCCAGGAGCTGGTTCCGATGTAGATGTTGGAGGCGGCGAGCGCGAAGAGTTTAGCGCCGAGCGCGGCGCGGTCGAAGCTGGGGAGCGGTGGGTCGAAGAGGGGGAGGTTCATTGTAGGACAGGGCCATGCCCTGTCAAGAGTGGGGCGCTAGAAGGCGTGGGCGACGCGGTAGCCGTACGGGTCGGCGCCGGCTTCGATTACGCCGTCGGGCATGAAGCGGATCATGACGGGGGCGGCGCCGCTGGCCCACCGGGAGCGGGTGCCGACTTTGTGGCCGCGCTCGGCCAGGGCAGCGGCGGTGGTGGAGGGGATACGCTCATCGAGGAGCAGATCGCCGCGGTTCCAGGCGTGGTTGTCGAAGCTCGATACCAGGTGGCGGGTTTGGAAGCGCGGGGCTTCGACGGCGGCCTGGGCGTTCATGCCGAATTCCACCACGTTGAGGAAAAGCTGCAGCAGGCTCTGGTCCTGATTGTCGCCGCCAGGGGTGGAGAATGCCAGGTATGGGCGGCCGTTACTATCGGTGACTATCGTGGGGCTCAGCGTGACGCGCGGGCGTTTGCCGCCGGCCAGTTCGTTGGGCGAATCGGGGACCAGGATGAAACTCTGCGCGCGCTCCGTCAGGGCGATGCCGGTGTCGCCGGCGATTACTGAGGGGAGCCAGGCGCCGGAGGGCGTGGCGGAGAAGACGATGCCATCGCGATCGATGGCGTCGACGCAGGTGGTGTCACTAGCCATTAACGCGTCGTCAATCTTGGCGCGGGTGATGTCCATGTCGACAGGATGGCGCGGAGTTTTGCCGTTGATGGTGCCGGGAACAAAATCCATCGACGCCATGGGACCAATCAGCTTGCGGCGTTCGGCGGCGTACGCTTTCGACAGCAAGACGGACGTGGGAATATTATTGAACTTGGGATCGCCGTAGAAGGAGTCGCGGTCGGCGTAGGCGAGCTTCAAGGCTTCCACGGCGCGGTGGATATATTCGGGCGAATTGGCGGGCGTCGAATGCATGTCAAAGCCCTCAAGGATGTTGAGCGCTTCGATCAGCGACGGTCCCTGGCTCCAGAAGCCGGGCTTGTAGACTTTATAGCCGCGATAGTCGGTGGAGACGGGTTCTTCCACCTGCAGCTTGAACGCGGCCATGTCCTCATAGCGCAGCAGGCCGTTGTTCTCCTTCATAAACGCGTCGATCTTGTGGGCGATTTCCCCGCGATAGAAATAATCGCGGACGGCGTCGATGGCGGCGGTGCGGCTGGCGCCCGCGGACAGAGCTTTCTTCTCGGCAGCGGCCATGGCGCGCAGCGTGCGGGCGAGGTTGGGCTGCCGGAATATCTCGCCGGGGGCGGGCGGGACGCCATTGGGCATGAAGGTCTTTTTGGAATCGGGCCAGAGGTCGAAGAAGCGGCGCGAGCGGGCGATGGAGCCGGCGCGCGTTTCGTCGATGGGCATTCCGTCGGCGAGGTCGATGGCGGATGCGATCACTTCGTTGAAAGATTTGGTTCCGAACTCGCGCAGCGCGAGCAGGCCGGCGTCCACCATGCCGGGCACCAGCGCGGGCATGATGCCGGCGACGGGGATGATTCCCTTGAGGCCGTTGGGCTCCATGCTGAGAATCTCGCCGGGCTGGATCTTGCGGGTGCGGAACAGCTCGGCGGTGGCGAGCTTGGGCATGGTGCCGACGCCGGCGATGGCGTGGACTTTGCCGTCCTTGGTACGGATGAGAATGGGCGCTTCCCCGCCCCAGCCGAAGTGAGAAAACTCGGTGACTGCGGCCGCGAACATGGTGGCGATACCCGCATCCACGGCGTTCCCGCCGCCGAAATAGGCGCGCATGCCGGCTTCAGCCGCGTATTCACTGCCGGCGGCGACGGCGCCGCGAGTGCCGCGCGCGGCGTGCAGCGCGGGTCGCTCGGCTTCCTTGCGCTGGGCGGTGCAGGCGCAAGCGCAACACAGTATCAGAGCGGCGATTTTTTGAAGCATGTTCAGCTTATTATAATAGGTCGCCGTGGACGCTGAGGAGACACCGAAGCCGGGAGAGGATGAGCCGATGCTTTACTGTCCCGTGTGCAGTACGCGGCTGACGGAGTCGAAATGCAAGCTGGTGTGCGAGCGGTGCGGGTACTACATGAGTTGCGCGGATTATTACTGACAGGGCATGGCCCTGTGCTGCACGGGCGCGGTGGGAGATGAGGAATATGAACTTGAGACGGGTTGCTGTTATCGGGCTGTGCGCGACGGCGCTGCTGGTGGGGGCGGTGGATTATGCTTCCGAAGGAAAGCGCTGGTGGGCCCACATTGAGTATCTTGCCAGCGATGCAATGCAGGGGCGGAACACGGGGAGTCCGGAACATCGGAAAGCGGCGCAGTATGTGGCGGGGGAGTTTGAGCGCTCGGGACTGAAGCCCGCGGGGACTTCGGGGTATCTGCAGCCGATGAAGTTCCAGGCGCGGCAGATTGTAGAGGACCGGTCGAGCCTCGCGCTGGTGCGGGACGGGAAAGCGGAGCCTCTGGTGCTGGGGACGGACGCCGTTTTCAATTTGCGCTCGGATGCTGCGAAGGACGTGGAAGCGCCGGCGGTGTTCGTGGGTTACGGGCTGCACATTCCGGACGCCAATCACGACGACCTTGCGGGGTTGGATCTCAAGGGCAAGATCGTTGTGTTTCTGTCGGGCGGGCCCAAGGGAATTGCGGGTCCGCTGCTGGCGCATTCTCAATCGGGCGAGCGCTGGAAAGCGCTGCGGAGCGCGGGAGTGATCGGGACCGCGACGATTCAGAATCCGAAGGCGATGGACGTGCCGTGGGCGCGCTCGTCGCTGGCGCGGCTGAATCCATCGATGAATCTGGCGGAAGCGGCTCTGCAGGAGACGCAGGGGCAGCAATTCGCGATCGCCGTGAATCCGGAGCATGCCGAGAAATTGTTCGCGGGCTCGGGGCATACGTTCGCCGAACTGCTGGCGGCAGCCAACCGGGGCGAGAAGCTGCCGGCGTTTCCGCTGGCCGCGGGATTTCGTGCGCATGTGGAGCTGAAGCGGTGGGAACTGGAATCGCAAAATGTGGCGGGGATTTTGCCGGGGTCGGATGCGGCCTTGAAGAACGAGTATGTGGTGCTGACGGCTCATCTGGATCACGTGGGCGTGGGACAGCCGATCAATGGCGATGCGATTTACAACGGGGCGATGGACGATGCCTCCGGGATCGCTTCGATATTGGAAATCGCGCACATGCTGCACGCCGCGAAAACGCCGCTCAAGCGGTCTATGCTGTTCGTGGCGGTGACGGGCGAGGAGAAGGGACTGCAAGGGTCCAAGTATTTCGCCGCGCATCCGACGGTGAAGACGGCGGCGATTGTGGCGGATATCAACCTGGATATGTTTCTGCCGCTGCATCCGCTGCATTATCTGGAAGTGCAGGGGCTGGACGAATCGACGCTGGGCGATCAGATTCGCATCGTGGCGACGGCTGCGGGCCTGGAGATTCAAGGGGACAAAGAGCCGCAGCGCAATCTATTCATTCGCAGTGACCAGTACAGCTTTATCCGGCATGGCATACCGGCGCTGGCGTTCAAGTTCGGTTATCTGCCGGGGTCGCCGGAGGAGAAGCTGCACAAGGAGTGGCTGAAGAACCGCTATCATGCGCCGTCGGACGATTTGAATCAGCCGGTGGATAAGGACGCGGCCGCACAGTTCAACCGCGTGATTCTGGAACTGGCCGAGAGAGTAGCGAACGATCCGGCGCGTCCGCAGTGGAAGCCGGCGAGTTTTTTCCGGCGATTTGCGGGACAGAACTGATGGAGATTACGGCCATCCAGCCATTTCTCGATTACTACGAGCGGATTCGGGAGCGGACGCTGCGCGTGGCGAAGGCGGCCGCGAGCTGGGCGCATGGTTACGAGAATGTACTGGCGTATGTGGACCGGATGCATCGCGAATCGGTGGAGATTTTCGCGAAGCTTACGCCCGGGGATTTGTTACGGAGGTGCCTGACGCCGGAAGGGACGCCCATGCATGAGGTTTGTATCTGGCGCTACTGGGGGTGAAGACGCCGCCGCTGTATGGGCTGACGTCGGAGCAAGTGCTGGAGCTGGCGCGGGCTCAAGGCTGGAGGCAAGCCAGCCGGGGGGCTGGCTGCGGGACGGGGGTCCCGCCCTACAACGGAAAGCCACGGGGAAATACCGGGGGTAACCCTGTTTTCACGCTACGCGTTTCGCTTGACACCGCGTTAAATTTGGGACAGAATAATACGTCGTTTCCCAGTTCAAGCTCTAAGCGAGGAGATGCCGGATGTCCCAGACAGCCATCATCGCCATTAACCCTGGCGCGCCCAACGCAACTTTCAGCCCCAACCCGGAGAACGTCGAGACCGGGACCGTGATCAGCTGGCGGAACAACGACAGCAAACCGCATTGGCCCACGCCGGCGCCGGCAGCGGGACAGCCTGTGGTGAACAACGCGTGGATGGATTTTCAGATCCCGGGGAAGCTGCCCAACGAACCCGCGCCGACATCGATCCAGCAAGTTTCGTTCTCAGCTGCGGGAACTTACAACTACGTATGCGCGCTTCATCCGAATGAGAAGGGCTCGTTCGTTGTCACGTAAAGGGGGATTGAAATGAAATCGAAAGATACGAAATCCACACGCCGCGATTTCCTCGGCAAAACGCTGGCAGCCACGGGAGCCGGAATTGCGATCTCAGGGATGCTGGAGCCCGCGGCGGCGCAGAGTGCGCCCGCGTGTCCGGCCGGTCCCGCGTTCGCCAACATGGGACAGATCACCAGCCAGGGGAAGAAGCTGCAGGCGGTAATCAAGGTGAAGAATCAGAACCGCACGGTCGACGGCGCGCAGTCCATGCTGCGGTACTTCGAGGGATACAACCTCACGAATCCCGCGCAGGCTTGGCCGCCCGCGGGCAACACCGCGCCGGTGCCGGGGCCCACGCTGGTAGCCACCGTGGGCGACACGGTGGAGATCACGTTTCTGAATCAGGTGAAGGTGGAGGATTTCGGCGGCTCGCTGGACGTGAGCGAGGAAGGCCGGGGCAATAACCAGGGCTGTGACGCGACCACCAAGATCGGGTCCGGCGGAGCGACAAACAAGAACTGGTATCCCGCGACGGATGTGTTCCCGAATTGCCTGCATGGATCCAGCACGGCGAACCTCCACTTCCACGGCACGCACGTGACACCCGACAAACTCGGTGACAACGTACTGCTCTTCATCCGGCCGAATCCGAAGGTGACCGAGCGTGAGGTAGGGGCGGCGTTCAAAAAGGTTTTCGACGCATACGCGGCCGGCAAGCGAGTGAAGACCTGGGCGGACTTGCCGCCGGAATGGGTGAACGCGCAGAAGGCGCTGCTGACGGAATACGACAAGACCGCGCCGTACAAGGGCGGGCATGGTCTGCCGTCGGCGCCGGTGGATCTGCGGCTGCTGACTGCCGACGAACACGCCGCCGCCAACGGCGTTTGGCCGCAATATTACATCGGGGCGTATCCGTACTGCTTCACGCTGCCGGAGTATCCGGGCGTGAATCCGGAATATCCCACCAGCGGGGTTCCGCTGCGTATGGGCCAGGCGCCGGGAACGCAGTGGTATCACGCGCACAAGCACGGTTCCACCGCCATCAACATGTTCAACGGCCTGGAAGGCGCGTTTATTATCCGCGGCGATTACGATGCCAAGCTGGAACAATATTACGGCGGAAAACTGAAGGAACAGATCCTGATGGTGCATCAGGTGGTGACCACGCCGAACCTGATGAGTGCGTCGCCGGGCGGCCCGGCTACTTTGAGCGTCAACGGCGCGATCAATCCCACCATCACGATGGCGCCCGGACAAGTGCAGCTATGGCGCATCATTAACGGGTCGGTGCAGGGCTTTTTCCCGGTGGAGTTCGCACCGGTGACGGCGGGCGCGCCGAACATCCAGTTCAAGCAGATCGCGCAGGACGGGGTGCAGTTCAGCTTCCACAATTACGGGTTCTGGTGGAACTGGATCAACACATTCTGGAAATCGGCGCAGGCGAAGACTATGTCGCCGGCGAACCGGATTGACATTCTGGTGCAGGCTCCGAATGCGACGGGCTGCTACACCTTCGGCGGCGGAATCTTGAACGTCAACGTGACCGGAAATGCGATGCCGATGCCGTTTCCGACGCAAGCGGGGCAGTTCCCGGCGTTTCCGTCGTTCCTGGCGGATGTGAATCCTGGCGCCATCCGGTACCGGCGGGAGATTAATTACGGCTGGGACAAAGGGGCGGCTGGGCCGGGGCGCGCGTCGGACGGGTCGGCGCCGAAGTACATGATCAACGGCAAACAATTCTCAGACCACGTGGTGGACGAGAAGATGATGCTGGATACGGCCGAGGAATGGACCATCTTCAACAGCACGTCCACGATTTTCCATCCGTTCCACATTCACATCAATCCGTTTCAGATCACCGAGATTTTCGACCCGACGACCATGACGGCGCCGTTGAAGATTCCAGCGCCGTGGATCTGGTGGGACACGTTCGGGCTGCCTCCGGCCGCGATTCCTCCGGGCGGATCAGTGCGGCAGAACGGGTATATCAAAATGCTGACCCGGTTCGTGGATTTTCCGGGGAGTTTTGTGGATCACTGCCATATCCTGGCGCATGAGGATCGCGGGATGATGCAGCTGATTGAAGTGGTGCCCAATACTACGGTGCTGTCGCATCATTAGGACCGGCTGCGGGATGGGGGGCGCGTCCCGCAATATTCATGAAGTCGGCGGGCAACGCGATGCCGTCCTCTTCGAAACGCTTCAGGATGCGGCGGTTCATTTCGCGGCGGACGACCCACTGCTTGGAAGGAACGGTTTTGAAGCGGGCTTTGATCAGCACGCCGGAATCGGCCAGCGTTTCCACGCCCAGCACTTCCAGAGGCGCCAGAATCATGGACCGATAGGCTTCGTCCGCGCCTAGCTGTTCGCCAAGCTCTTTCAAGATCGCGACCACGCGGTCCGTGTCTTCGCGGTAGGAAACCGAAATTGAGAGCATGGCATAGGAGTAGCCGCGGGTAAGATTGGCGAGGCTGTTGATGCCGCCATTGGGGAAAATGTGGACCGCGCCGTCTTCGCTGCGAAGCACCGTGGTGCGCAAATTGATTTCCTCCACCACGCCGCTGCTGCCGTTGATTACAGCGACATCATTGATCCGAATCTGATTTTCCATCAGCAGGAATACGCCGGCGATTACATCCTTGACGATGTTCTGTGCGCCGAAACCGATGGCGACGCCGATCACACCGGCGCCGGCCAGCAAGGGGCGTACATCGAACTGCATTTCTTCCAGGACCATGAGAAGCGCGGCGGTCCAGATTGCGAAGGAGAGGGTGCGGCCCACCACCAGGGCGATGGTGTGCGCGCGTTTTTCGCGCTCGTAATCCGTGACGCCGCCGGATTGGAGCATGATCTTTACCACGTACTTTCTCAATGCCCGAATGATCCGGCGCGTCACCAGCGTGGCTAGAAACGCGAGGATCAGCAGCAGCGCTACCGGCACGGCGTTGGTGACGAAGCGGACGTACAGCAGCTTGAGAAGCTCCGGCATGCGTGAATCCTACGGGCGCGGCGTCTGCACAACCATGGGAATGGGAGGCGAGGGTGGTTCGAGACCCACCAGCGACAAAATGGTGGGAGCTATATCCTTCTGATACGCCGTGGGCGCGTTGGACGATTCGCCGGTTCGCGTAACGCCTGGGCCAACGAAGAGCGCCCAGATTTTGTCGGCTCCGTCCACGTTGCGCGAGTGAGAGTTCCAGTCCGCCAGCGTGCTGCCGCGGCCATGGTCGCAGGTGACCACCAATAAAGTGGTGCCGCGATATTCGGGATCGTGCTCCACCCAGGTCCAGATTTGTTCGAGGTACCGGTCAAACTCCGAGGCCATTTCGAGTACCTTGTCATAGCGATGGTCATGCGCCCAGTCGTCGGTTTCATCGAAAGCGAGGTAGAGGGCGCGAGGGCGCGCGGTTTTCAGGTATTCGAAGCCCAGCGCGAAGGTGAAGTAATCATGGCGCGCGGACTCCCAGGGAGTGGTGGCGCGAAACTGTTCCTCATTGAGCGCCGCCATCCTCGCGGAAGGCATGGGCAATTCCAGCTTGCTGTATCCGGCGTTGATAGTCACCGACCCGGGCTTCTGCGTTCCGATGAACGTGAACACATCCCAGGAGGCGAACAGCGCGACATCGCGGGGACGGAGCTTCCACTTATCGCGCAGCGTATCGAGCAGGGTTGGTAGCGGATTCTGAATCTTGTCATTGCCGCGAATCACATCATCCTGAGCGCGGCCGGTCAGAATTTCCGAATAGCCGGGATAGGAGACGCGGTAGCGGTTGGTGACACGCATCTCGCTGTTGCGTGTCGCGTTGCCCAGCAGGATTCCGCTGGGGACCAGCGTATTCCAGAAGAACGGCATCAGCGCTTTGCGGCGTTCCTCGGGGGTCGCTTTCCAAAGACGGTCACGCACGGCGGCGGCGTCCTGCATGCCCGCGGATTTTTCCTTCATGAGGGATTCATCGATGCCGTGGAAGACATCCTGCCAGCGCAGGCCGTCGGCGGTGACCAGGATGATGTGCGTGGGCTTGCGTTGGGCGTGCACGAACGGAGCGCAAAGCAGCATGAGGACGGCCGTGCGGCGGAAGCGAGCCATAGCCATTAGTTTAGCCGCATTCTACGCTAAACTAGATACTGAAATGGGAGCTTCTGTGAATGTGGAGAAGGCGCCGGCGCCTTCTATCGGCAAATGGGTGCCGGTGATAGCCCTGGGATGGCTGATTCCGGGCGGCGGGCATTTTCTGCTGAAGCGGTATGGGCGCGGCGCGTTGCTGGCAGCCTCGGTGCTGGCGATGTTTCTGCTCGGTCTCGCGATGCGCGGGGCCATGTTCCAGCCGCAGACCGGCGACATTCTCACCACCATCATTTACGTCGGCGGTTTTATCGGCGACCTCGCTAGCGGCCTGCTCTATCTGCTGACAGTTTGGCTGGGTTATGCGCAGCCGGACGTCGCGGGGCACGTTCACGATTACGGCACCAAGTTCCTGGTAGCCGCGGGATTGCTCAATATCCTCGCGATGGTGGACGCTTATGAAATCGTCACCCGCAAGAAGGATTGAACCATGCCCAAGATGAACCTCTCCCACTTCGAAGCGGCTCTATTGTTCGCATTGTTCACGTCCGTAGTCCTGGGCGTGATTACCAAGCGAAGCGACCCGGAGCGCCTGCGCTACGCAGCCCGCTGTTTTGGCTGGTTCGTGGCGGCGCTGATCGGGCTCGGCTGGCTAATGTATCTGGGCCACGGATAACCCGGCGGTATCGCACTTGCCTTTGCAAACCGCCTCGGCGATGATCTTCGCGGGCGCCAACCGGCTGGGATCGGCGAGCACGGGCCGCTGGACGCTGTAGGTTTCTTTCACGGCGTTCCCCGCTACCGGCGTCCGCTCGATGACTTCGCGCTCCTTAAGCACTAAACCCCGATCGCTGGCTGATCGCGCCGTGCCGTCCACCGACTTGCCGAACGAATCGATGTTGATTTCCTCGGAGCCATCCGCGCGCTTCACCGTGCGGCGCATGTCCTGGCTGTGCAGTTCCAGCGCGCCCGTGGATCCCACTTCATACTCCGCGATGTTGTCTACGCTCTGGCCGGGGGCGTCGGTGTGTTCCTTCACAAGGCGCACGGCTTCATAGAATCCGCTTGCGCCCTTTCGATAGATCACGGTGTTTTCCGCGAAGCCGTTGGATGTTTGCGTCTTCTCGGAACTGGTCTTCTCCACCGTTTCAAGACTGCCATTCAGCGTGGGCCGTTCGGTCACGGTTTCAGCGGTCTCGCTGCTGCCCCTTTTAACAATTTCTTGGACGGAACGCTCAGCCACCGCCAGGTGGCCATTCAGGTCGCCACGCCATGTGGTGGTGCGCAGCGTGGATCCGCCATCGGATCGCTTGCTCTCCTCGATCATGCTCTTCTCGGGCGGCGTCGGATTGCCGGTTTGATCGTAGTGGCGAACCCAGCGCTCGACAACGCGTCCGGAAGCGTCATCGCGCAGGACCCGCTCCTCCACGCGCTCCCAGGGGACCATGCGTCCGTTTATGGACTGCAGGCGCTCGGTGACGGATGATCCGTTGGGGGATTTCGAGGACGTTACCTGGACCCCTTGATCTACGGGGCGGCCGTTGATGTCCGGGGCGTTGAGACGGACAGTGGAGTCCTGAGCGGCCAGGCAGGAGAGGCAGAGAGTAGCGAACAACAGTTTCACATCCTAAGAGTAAGGCGGTGTCGAGTGCGCGGCAATGGGGCAAACACCTTAGTAACGCTCACACGTGTGAGGGTCGGGGGTGGACGCGGGGCTTACAATGGGGTCAGCGGGAACTATGAAGACGTTTTACATCGAAACCTTCGGCTGCCAGATGAACGTGCACGATTCCGAGAAGGTGATCGGGACCTTGGTGACGGAAGGCTACAGCCAAGTGGCGACGCCGGAAGCGGCGGACTTAATCCTGTACAACACATGCAGCATTCGCGACAAGGCGGAGCAAAAAGTCTTTCATCGTCTCCAGCAATTCAAGAAAGACGGCAAGGGCAAGGTCTTCGCCGTGCTGGGATGCGTGGCGCAGCAGGAAGGCGAAAAGATCTTCGAGAAGGCGCCGCATGTGAGCCTGGTTGTGGGATCGGCGAGCTACAACAAGCTGCCGCAGATGCTGGTGCAGCTGGAAGCCGGCAACCGCCGCGTGACCGGCTTGGATCTGGACACCGAAGAAACGTTCGAGACGCCGTTCGCGCGGCGCGACAATCCGCATCGGGCTTATCTGACCATCATCGAGGGCTGCGACAAGAGCTGCGCGTACTGCGTGGTGCCGTTCACCCGCGGTCCCGAGCGCAGCCGTACCAGCGAGAGCGTGCTGAAGGAAGCGCGCGAGCTGGCGGATATGGGTTATACCGAGATCCAGCTGCTGGGGCAGAATGTGAACAGCTATCGGGATCCCTCGCCCGCGGGCTGGGATTTTGCACGGCTGTTACGCGCATGCGGCGAGGTAGACGGAATCCGGCGCGTGCGTTTTACTACGTCGCATCCGCGGGATTTCGTCAAGGAGATTATCGACGCCATTGACGAGACTCCCACGCTTTGCAATCACGTGCATTTGCCGGTGCAGTCAGGTTCGTCGTCCGTGCTGGAACGCATGCAGCGGCTGTACACGCGCGATGAATACATGCGCCGCATCGAGTGGATGAAGAACGCCCGGCGCGACATCTCCATCACCACCGATATCATCGTCGGCTTTCCGGGGGAAACCGAGCGCGACTTCGAGGACACGCTAACGCTGCTGAACCGCGTGGAATACGATGCGCTATTCGCCTTCAAGTACTCCACGCGTCCGAATACCTCCGCGCTGGCGCTGGACGGGCATCTCCCCGAAGAGGAAAAAGTCCGGCGGCTGGCGATTGTGCAGGAGCGGCAGCGCGCCATCCAGATCCGGCGCAACGCGGCGCTGGTGGGCGCGGTGGAAGAGTGCCTGGTGGAAGGATACAATCAGGCCACGGGACAGTGGATCGGCCGCACGATGCAGAACCGCACGCTCAACTTCATGCACGCATCGCAGCCAAAGCCGGATGAGAGTAGAACGCTGCTGGGCAGTTACCTGGATGTTCGCGTGACGCGCTCCGGGCCCAATTCTTTCGCCGGCGAAGCCGTGCTTTAATATGTAGCCAGGGGGAGGGACCATATGGAAGTCGAAATGAAAATTCGGGGACTGATGATGGATCCGGTAACCAACATGCCCATCGTAGTGTTGAAGGACGTGGGCGGAAACGCGATTCTCCCCATCTGGGTGGGCATTTACGAAGCCAACGCGATCGCGCTCGAGATCGAAAAAGTTTCGACGCCGCGTCCCATGACTCATGACCTGATCAAGATCCTGCTGCTGGGCCTGGGAACCGGGATTCGCAAAGTGGTGGTGAGCGAGCTGCGTGAAGACACTTTCTACGCGGTGATCTGGCTGGACAAGGATGGCGACTTGATCAGCGTGGACTCGCGCCCGAGCGACGCGCTGGCGCTGGCGCTGCGGCTGGATTGTCCCATCTACGTTGACGATTCGGTGCTGAAGACTTCCAAGATGTCGGCGTCGATTTCAGAGAAGGGCACCAACGAAGAGTTGCGGCGCTGGCTCGAGAACCTCAACGATGAGGATCTGGGTCGTTACAAAATGTGACCAAAGCGATTCTGCAACGCCTCGCCGCCGCCGGCTTTCAAATCTTGCCGGCGCTCGAAATTACAACTCATTACGTTCTTGAACGCGACGGAATCGTGGCGCTGGTGGAGCGCATCCACGACGGCTTCGGCGGCATGGGATCGCCGGGACTGTTGACGGAAAAGGGGTTTGCGGCGCTGGTGAGGAGCGCCGAAGGCGCTTTTTTTGTGGCGAAGGGGTATCGGGAGCCGGCCAGCGAGCAGCAAATCCGGAAAGTACGGGCGTTTTCAGAGGACTTAGGACGGGCGCTTTCCGGCTAACCGATGCCGGGTTTCCTCGTCTTAGTAAATGTGAACCGGCGCGGCATCAAATTCGGAACAGTGGTAGCGATGGCGGCGGTTCTATCGTTAGGCGCCGAGCGCCGCCTCGCGGCACTCCCTTCAGTGTCACGCTTCGTCACCTATTACGAAACCATCGAGCGAACGGACTCCTCAATGGGCGTCTGGGAACGCGTAGTGTCAAGCCTAGTCCTGACAAAAGCCCGCCCCACCCGCAAAACTTGTTAAACCCCTTGTGGGGCGGACCCCCTGGTCCGCGCGGGGCCCCCTGGCCCCGCTGCCGTGCGAAGAATCCTGCCGAGGCACTCGGTAAACAGCATTCTTCCTTTTTCAAGAAGCCGGCAAGGGGCCAGCAGCGGCCCCACCCCACACCTACCGCTTAGCCGTGTGCCGCGGCGTAGTCCCCGTCCACCCCTTAAGATTCGCCTTCTCCGCGCTAAACGTCACCACGAACGGACTCACCGCATAGCTCACCGGACTAGCCTGAAACGTTAAGATTGCCCCAGGTTCCACTTTCCCTGGCAGCGGCGTTTCAAACTTGAGAACCGCGTCTCCGGCCGCGCCTTCAATCGCGATCACCACGGTTTTCGGCTTCACCGCCGGCTCGATGGATACCACTTTGCCGGACAACTCGGGCATCAGCGTGCCTTCCATGCTGGTCTTGAAATAATTCGCGCCATCGCTTCCCGTGAGCGCTTCCTTGATGCTTCTCCACAAAGCCAGCTGCGGATTCTGGCGGGCATCGTCTTCCTTCTTCTTCCTTAACGCTTCGGCTATCTCTTCGCGCGTGCGGATGTGCAGATCGGCGGGCGGCGTAGGACTGTCTTGCGCCGACTGGAGCAGCTGATCCAAGTCGTCCGAGCTGCCATGGTAGTTGGTATACGCCTTTTGCAAATACTCCAGCACCTGCTTGCGCGCATCGGGAGGGAGAGAATTGGGACCATCATAGGCCGCGGCCCGCGCAAAATAGAACAAGGCGGGAGGCAGATCGGCGGGATTGTCCGTCTTCTGGCTGTACATCGTGGTGGCCAGCAGATAGTCGGTCTCGCCGTTGTTCGGAGTTATGGTCAAACTTTTCTTCAGGTCTTCCTCGGCGGCCTGCCATTCCTTGCGCTGCATCGCGATCCAGCCCAGCGTCGTATACGCCAGCGTTTCCACTTCGGGCCGCGCTTTTGCCCACTGTTCAGGCGTCAGCGGCGGCATCGGAGTAGCAATATTGGCGACCATGTCGCTGGTGGCTTTCTGGCTGAGTTCCAGAAGCTCGGGCGAAGGCGTCGTAGTGGCGCTGAGGGGACGCGTGAGCAGCATGATGTAATATTGTGCGGTCCTGTTCTTGGGATCCAGCGCCAGGATTTCCTTCGCGATGTTGACCGCGTCGCGGGCCCGGTTGAGGGCCGCGTAAGTGGTGAGATAAAGCGTGAGGCGGTCCTCGCCATACGCGGAGTTGGGGTATTGGGCCTTCCATTGATCCAGCTTTTGAAGCCGGGTAGCGGAATTCGTGTCGGTCCGGATAGCCTCAAACAGGTCGTATTCGGCGCGATCCTGGAACTGTTTGCTGGCGGGCGCTCCGGCTGGGCTTTGCGCGTGGGCGCCGGTGGAAAAAACGCCGGCCAGCGCGAAAAGCAAGAGTATTCTGGGTGTTAGAAACATCGCAGCCTCCCCGGAGGCCGCGAAATCCGGCCACCTGGGGAGTATATCGAACCGCGACGGCCTATGGGCAGGCGCCTTAACGCCGGCGTCGGACGGGTGGTTTCCTCGGAGCCGCCGCGCCCGTTCCGGTCCAGCCCTTCAAGTGTTCCTTGTCGACGGTGAAGTGGACCATGAATGGGTTCGCGGTATAGCTGGTGGGAACGCCTTGGAACGAAAGCACGGTGCCGGGCTCTACTTTGCCGGGCAACGCAATCTCAAACTTCAGCGTGGCATCGGCAACTTTGCCGGTGGAATCCGCGATGGCCAGCAAGATGATCTTGGGCTTGAGTGCCGGCTCGATGGAAACTACTTTGCCCGTCAATTCGGGCAGCAAGCTGCCCTCCATGCTGGACTTGAAGTAGTTGGCGCCATCCGCGCCGGTGAGTGCTTCTTTGACCGACTTCCAGATGGCGAGCTGCGGATTCTTGGCCGCCTCGGCTGCCTCGGCATCCGCCTTCTGCTTGGCGATTTCAGCCGCGCTTACGATCTTGAAACCGGCGGGCGGCGCGGTATTTGCCTTGGCGAGCTGGATCAACTGGTCAAAACCTTCGGCGCTGCCGTGGTAAGTGGTATACGCCTTCTGCACATACTGCAGCACTGTCTTGCGACCTTCCGGATTTAAGGCGCCCGTGCCGTCATAGCCGGCCGCCCGGGCGAAATAAAACAAGGCATCTGCCTGCTTGTCTGGGTTCTTCTGGCTGACAATTACCGTGCCCATCCAATAATCCACGTCGCCGTTGTTCGGATTGATGGCGAGTTCCTTCTTGAACTCGTCCTCGGCGCCGGTCCAGTTCTTCCGCTGCATGGCGATCCATCCCAGACGGGTATGCACCATGGCTTCGACGTCCTTTCGCGCGACCTTCCACGCATCCTCAGTGACGTTCGGCGGAGGCGTATTAATGTTGGCCAGAATCGAATTGGCTGCCTTCTCGCCCTGGTCGAGAACTTCCGGAGAGGGCGTGCCAGTGCCCGCCAGCGCTTGCGTGAAGTACATGATGTAGTACTGGGCGGTAAAGTCTTTCGGATTCGCGGCGAGTATCTCGTTGGCGACAGCTACGGCCTCAGCGGCGCGCGCGAGCCCCGCATAGGTGGTGAGGTATAGCACCCGGCGCTCGTCGATGAAGGCGGTGGTGGGATACTGGCTTTTCCACTGATCCAGCTTCTGGAGCTTAGTGGTGTTGTTGGTGTCCTTGGTGATCGCATCGTACAGGTCATATTCGGCGCGATCCTTCCATTCCTTCTGGCCGGTCTGCGTGGCAGGCGTGCCTTGCGCCAGCACACGCGCCGGGATCAGCGCCAAAACGCCCGCCAGGGCGACCCCTAAAACAAATCTCGTTGGTGTCAGAAACACTCCCGCCTCCCGAAAATCCAAGTCTAAATAATGAAGCTGCTCGGCCTGCTCCGCACAACCGATGCAATTGCGGAGTATAGCCGAATCGCAGTCATGGTGGCAACTTTCCTAAACGTTAGATGCGCCTGACCACATTCTTGTTCCCGTATATCAGTGTACCCCCTAAGTGGGGCAGGTTAGTCAACCTGCCCTCCCCAAGTTGCTTTGCCGTCCCCTTCCGAGGCGGTCAGTTCGTAGATCCTCCTCCCCACAACAATTAGGCGCTAAAATGTTTGGGCATGAGCACCTCGCGCTCCATGCCGGGCGGTTGGGTGGATCGCGGCAGCCTGCCCAAGGGCGAGAACGGCCAGAACTTGTGCCGCTGGTGCCAGCTCGAAGTACCCAAGGGACGCATCACCTTCTGCTCGAACTGGTGCGTGGAGGAGTGGAAGCTGCGCAGCGATCCAGGGTACCTGCGCGAAAAGGTCCTGCATCGCGATAAGGGTGTGTGCGCCGCCTGCGGGGTGGATTGCCTGGCGGAGTGGATCCACATTAAGAAGCTGCGAGGATCCGCCAGGTCGCGGCGGCTGGCCCACTGGGGCCTGCGACCCGGTTCGCGAAAGAGCCTATGGGATGCCGACCACATCCTGCCGGTAGTGGAAGGCGGTGGCGAGTGCGACTTGTCCAATTTGCGGACACTGTGTCTGCGATGTCACCGGGAGACGACTCTGGCGCTCCGGAGGCGGCTGGCAGGCGGCCTGAACAAAGGCTAGAATCGAGTGAGAGAACAGATCATGGAAACCGCCGCGCTTATTTCCGTTGATGAGTATCTGCACACAAGCTATCCGGATGGCGACCGCGAATACCTGGATGGAAGGATAGTGGAGCGGAATATGGGCGAATTCGACCACAGCCACTGGCAAACCAGGATCGCGTTCTATCTCGTCATGTACTACAAACAGTATTGGACTGGAGTCGAGTTGCGGGTTCAAGTGAAACCCACCCGATTTCGGATACCCGACGTGACCATGATTCGGGCTGCCCAGCCCGGAACGGGCATCCTGACCGAACCGCCGATGCTTATAGTAGAGGTGCTTTCCAAGGATGATCGAGCCGGCGATCTTCAGGACAAGATCGACGACTATCTTTCCTTTGGCATCCCCTTCATCTGGGTGGTAAACCCAAGGACGCAGAGAGGCTTCGTCTACAGTTCCGAAGGAATGCGCCAGCCGGTTGACAGCGTGCTGCGGGCGGGCGAGGTCACGCTGCCGCTGGCCGAGATTTTCGCTTAAGCAAAGGCCGATTTCCCCTGGCCACATGCTAAAATAGGGTTTACAAGCATCACCTTCCCCCGACCTGTTTTCAAGGAGTTAGATTCAACCCATGGCCGACGATCCGAAGAACCCTCCCGTTCCGCCTGCCGGCGGTGGTCCGCAGCTTCCGCTGGGCGGCGCGGGCGACGGTGGGAACAAAAATGTGATCCCAATCAACATCGAAGACGAGATGCGCAAGTCGTATCTCGACTACTCGATGAGCGTGATCATCGGGCGGGCTTTACCCGACATTCGCGACGGCCTGAAGCCCGTGCATCGCCGCATTTTGTACGGGATGTCCGAGATGGGGCTCACCTTCAACCGGCCTACGCGGAAGTGCGCCAAGATCGTCGGCGAGGTGCTGGGCAAGTTTCACCCGCACGGGGACACGCCTGTATATGACGCATTGGTCCGCATGGCGCAGACGTTCTCCATGCGCTATCCGCTGGTGGATGGGCAAGGCAATTTCGGATCGGTGGACGGCGATCCGCCGGCGGCGATGCGGTACACCGAGGCGCGGCTCTCGCGCATCGCGGCCACGCTGCTCGAGGATATCGACAAGGAGACCGTCGATTTCCGCCCCAATTACGACGATAGCGAGCATGAACCGGAAGTGCTGCCCACGCGGGTGCCGAATCTTCTGATCAACGGATCGTCGGGCATCGCGGTGGGCATGGCCACCAACATTCCGCCGCACAATCTCACCGAGATCGTCGACGCCACCATTCAACTGGTGCAGCATCCCAGCACGCCGCTGGTCAAGATCATGGAAATTGTGAAGGGTCCGGATTTTCCCACCGGCGGATACATCCTCGGGAAGACCGGGATTCTGGAGTATTTCACGCGCGGGCGCGGATCGCTCAAGATGCGCGCGAAAGCGGCCACCGAAAAGGTGGGCAAGGATCGCGAAGCCATCATCGTAACCGAAATTCCGTATCAGGTGAACAAAGCGCGCCTGATCGAGCACGCGGCGGCCTTGGTGAATGACAAGAAAATCGAGGGCATCTCGGAGATTCGCGATGAGAGCGACCGCGACGGGATGCGCATCGTATTCGAGCTGAAGCGCGGCGAGCAGGCCGAGGTGATCCTCAACAACCTCTATAAGCACACCCAGCTTCAGGTGAATTTCGGCGTCATCATGCTGTCCATCGTCAACGGGCAGCCCCGCGAACTTGGACTGCTGGACGTGATCCGGCGGTTTATCGACCATCGCATCGACGTCGTGCGTCGCCGCACGGACTTCCTGCTGCGCAAGGCTCGCGACCGCGAGCATATCCTGCTCGGCTTCCAGCGCGCCCTGACCAACCTGGATGCGGTAATCGCCTTGATTCGCGCGGCCAAGAATCCCAGGGAAGCCCGCGAGCAGTTGATGGAGTTCATCACGCCCGCCGAAGCCAGGGAATACGCCAAGCTAGTGGACGCCGACCCCCGCGGTCCCCGCTTCAGCGAAAAGCAAGCCCAGGCCATCATTGAGCTGCAGTTGCAGCGGCTCACCGGCATGGAGCAGCAGAAGATCATCGATGAGCTGGCCGACATTCAGCGCATGATCGCCGAGTATCTGGAAATTCTGGGATCGGAGCAGGTGGTGCGCAATGTAATCGTCAAGGAACTGCGCGAAGTGAAGAAAGATTTCGGCGATGAGCGCCGCACCCAGCTGATCGAGGATACGGGCGAGATCCTGCTGGAAGATCTGATCCAGGTGGAAGACGTCGCCGTCACGGTGACTCATGGCGGATACCTGAAACGGACCGCCGTCGACACCTATCGCCGCCAAACCCGCGGAGGTAAGGGCCGCATCGGCATGGGAACGCGCACGGAGGATGTGGTGGAGCACCTGGTGATCGCCTCCACGCACGCGTACCTGCTCATCTTCACCACCAAGGGCCGCGTTTACTGGCTCAAGATTTACGGCATTCCCGACGCCGGCACCACCGGCAAGGGCAAGCACATCTCCAGCCTGATTAACCTGCAGGCGGACGAGGCTCCCACCACGTTCCTGCCGGTGAAGGAGTTTGTCGAGGGGTGCTATATCGTGATGGTGACCAAGCAGGGCGTCATCAAGAAGTGCGGCCTCACGCGCTTCGACAATCCGCTGTCGCGCGGCATCAACGCCATCGACATTGACGAGGGCGACGAACTTCTCGCCGCGAAGCTGACCAACGGCCAGAACTACATGTTCCTGGGGTCGCACGAAGGCATGGCGATCCGCTTCAAGGAAGACGAGGTGCGCCCCATGGGCCGCGAGGCGCGCGGCGTGCGTGGAATGGACCTCCAGAAAGGCGACTACCTGGTGGGCATCGAGGTAGTCGAAGAATCCGGCCTCATCCTCTCAATTTCCGAAAACGGCTTCGGGAAACGGACGCCGTTGAAGGATTACCGCCTGATCCGCCGCGGCGGCAAGGGCGTCATCAATATGAAGACCACCCCGCGAGTCGGTAAGGTGGTGGACGTCCTGTCGGTGAAGGAAGATACCGACCTGATGATCATCACCAAGGACGGAAAGATCATCCGGATCGAATCCGGCGAGATCCGTCAGGCGGGACGGTCCACTCAAGGCGTCCGGCTCGTCCGCATGGAAGAAGGCGACCGCGTGGCCGCGGCGTCGAAGATCCCCGAGGATACCGGTGCGAATGGAAACGGATCCGAGGGGCAAGGCAATCTGCCGCTGCAGTAGAGCGTTCCTGGCATTGTTCCCAGTGAGCCGCGCACACGCCTGTCTTGGCTTCTCGATTGCAAAAAGAGAAGGACCGTGTGCACTGACGAGCCAGCTCGCCCTCGCGAATCGAAGCCTAAAATCTATTGCGAGGAGGGCCGCCGTCTCCTGGACGCTTTCGGCGCAACCGTGCGCGAGGTGCTGGCGCTTCACGAACAGCAATTCGCGGCCATCGTCAACGGAGAACCCGATAGCGACCGCTTCGATCTCCTGATTCACATGGCCAATGAAAGGAAGCAGGCCGCCAAGTACGCCTACATGCACCACATCGAGACCCACGGTTGTTCGTAAAGTAGTAATTACCCGGACCGGGTAGAAGATGCGGACCGCACCCGCAAAGATTACGTCCTGGGCTCGTGAAACAACCTGGCACCCCAGCAGTCCTATGCTTGTAAAGACTGCCATGGGAAGAACTGTGTTGCCGGGGCGCCCGTACCCGCAAGGCGCCACCTGGGACGGCTCCGGTGTAAACTTCGCGCTCTATTCGGAACGCGCTGAGCGCGTGGAGCTGTGCCTGTTCGCCGATCCGGCCGCGGGCGAAACCGAGAAGATCGACTTGCGTGAGCGCACGGCCTTCGTCTGGCACTGCTATCTGCCGGGCCTCCAGCCCGGGCAATTGTATGGATACCGGGTGCACGGTCCCTACGATCCCGCGCAGGGGTTGCGCTTTAATCCCGCCAAGCTGCTGGTGGACCCCTATGCGCGCGCCATCGCCGGAAACGTGAACTGGGACCATCCCGTTTTCCCCTATAAGCTGGGCGATCCAGCCGAGGATCTGGCCCTCGATGACCGCGACGACGCACCCGGCATGGAAAAGTGCGTGGTGGTGAATCCCTATTTCGACTGGGAACAGGACCGGTCGCCGAATATCCCGCTGAGCGATTCGGTGATCTATGAGCTGCACGTGAAAGGCTTCACGAAGCGCCATCCCGATGTTCCCGAAGAATTGCGCGGCACCTATGCGGGCCTCGCATCCAAGCCCGCGGTGCAGTACTTGAAGAAGCTTGGCATCACCGCCGTGGAACTGATGCCGGTGCACGCCTTCCTCAACGACAAGACGCTGGCCGACAAAGGGCTGATCAACTACTGGGGCTACAACACTACCAATTTCTTCAGCCCCGAATCGCTGCGCCTCGCCCGCGAAGAAGGCCTCTTTGCCGGCACTTCCACCGGCGCCAACGTCGTCGCCGCCTTGCGCTTAGCCGGCCAACTTGCCCCCGGCGCAACCATCGTCACCCTCATGTGCGACACCGGCATGAAATACCTGAAAACCTACGGAGCACTGGTTGCATAAAGACTAGTCGGATTTTCTTGGCAACCGTGGAGTCTACGCCGTTGATCCAGGCTCTGAGCTAAGAGGGGACTGATTACCGAGGGAGGGTGCGCCAGGGCCGACCAGCAGTCGCCGACCACAGGCCGAGTTGACTCACATCACAGGCACCGTTTCAAGGTTCACCGATCCGCTTTCCATCGGCGGCTGCTAACCAACAGGGTGGACCCTTTCATCCGCCTCCCCGAAGGAATGCAACGAACCACTAGTTCAGCGGAAGCGTTTTACCAACCCAGCGTCAAGTTCAACCGCGCGACGCCAGCCAATGGGCCGGAGTTATATTACAGCTTCCGCCCTTGAATGCCCGGCAAGACGTCCATGAGATAATCCTTGACTGGCACGCGCAACCGGCGGCAGGATTCCACTACCGAAAGAATCGCCGCCACTTTCGGTACAGGGTGGTCCCATTCATTCGGCTCCCCCGAATGAATCGGCTTCGGCCAGTTAACCACCGCTCGTGGTGATCGTCTTGCCCTCTCTCGCTCCTTTGGGCTTCCAGAATTTCCTTCGTATAGCGCTCGGGAACCAGTTCCATGGCGTTTACATAGAATCAATAGTTTACGGACGGCAGCCAGTAGCGGAGAGGTGGTTGGAAACCATGGTTTTTGGGGAGCCAGTCCAAAAACGTCTTGACTTCACGCCAACTGATTGTTTCATGACGAGCATTCGCATCCCTCAAACGAATTCGCGCAATACGTCCGCAATCTGAAAGCTGACCGCCCTAACGCCAGTCGTCGATCACGTAGGCATCGGCCCGATTGAACCCTTCCGCATGCGGACGTTGCATGGCGACACCGTGCGTGGTCAGTCGATATCCGTGGGAGCGCAAGCGCCGCCAAGCATCTTCGCGAGCCAGGTTCACGCCAGCCTCTACGGTCGCTCCGCGCGAGGATGCAAACGCTTCGCACGCATCCAGCAACTTGTCGAAACGTTCACCGGCTCCGGCACCACCACGGGCCGCGCCAAACTTGACGTAACAAGTTGTCTCGCCGCCCTCAGAACCGGGTCCGTTCAGGCACACTGCGAAAGCATCGAGAACACCGCGCGTGTATGTCAACGCGACGTCGCCGGTGCGCTGCGCAAGTACGGCCCGGATCTCACCAGCCAGATCGAGCCCCTTATCGATCTTGTGAGTGAGTTTCCCGCAGGCCTGGATGGCTTGTTCGCGCTGGCTTTTGGTGAAGGTGGATAGCAACGCTGGCGCATGCGCAGGTTTAGCCTGTGAAGCTGGGTTAGCCTCCGGTGTGCGCGTCATGATCGCGGTAAGATAGCGCGGCCAGTAGCCGAACTTCTGGTACAAACCCACGTGCTTGGCGCTTTGCGGGAACGTGAACAGCCCGGTGTGCCGCACGCCCCATCGGTCGAAAATCGTCATAGTGGCTTCGAGCAGCCGCTGCGCCACGCCGCGATCCCAGTATTCCGGCAGCACAGTCAGGGGTCCGAAGAACGCGAACGATCCCCAGCGCGAGGCTACGTTCGATCCGATCAGGCGGCCACCTTCGCGCGCCGCGATCACCTTGACGTGGGTCGAGCGCCAGCGCGGCGCCATCAAATCGCGGTCGCCCATGAAGTTGAGGGGATCGGGCAATCCAAGAAACGTTCCGAACGCCAGCCGGACAATACGGCCCGCTTCCTCGAGTTCACTCTCTTTGAGCAGACCAACTTTGATGGGCCGATTCGTCGACATACTCTTCCTTTGTTAACCCGTGATCGCATTCAGTTTCGAGATGTCCGCTCAGGTCAGTTTAGCCGATCAAGGCGCCTGCATGACGGCGTATCCGGGACTTGTCCCAGGCTTTTTGCCGAGCTCGGAGGTACGCCTGTATTATCAACCAGTTAGAAGACCTATCATAATGGTTGAAACAGAGGGACTCTGATAGCGTCTACTCAAAATGCTGCGTCATCGTGCGGGTTTTCGGACAGAATGTACCTTCTTAGGTAGCGGTCGCGCTGGGGTTGACCTTTGTTTAATCTCGGTGTAGATTTGCTCCGAGGAGCTATTCGCATAGGCGTCGGCAGGTGGGAATGACGGCGATGGCTACAATTACAACTCAAGAGCGTCCCTACCATATCCTCCTGGCTGAAGATTCAGCTGCCGATGTAGGCATTGTTCGCATCGCGCTTCGGGACCAGGGTCTCAATCATATTCTTCATGTGGCGAGGGACGGCCAGGAAGCGATAGCATTTATTGAAAAGGCCGACACCGATTCGAAGGCGCCTGGGCCGGACCTCCTGCTGCTCGACATGCATTTGCCGCGCTACAACGGCGAACAAATCCTCCAGCGCCTGCGATCGACCGAGCGATATGCGCAGACGCCTGTTGTGGTCATGACCTCATCCGTTGCGCCTGAGGACGAGGACCGGGCGCAAAAGTATGCGGCGTTATTTTATTTCCGGAAACCCTCGCGCCTTGACGAATTCATCCAGCTAGGCGTGATTGTCCGTGACATTCTCACAAGGAAGGCCGCAGTGGGGTCGGAAGCCTGGCCTGGCCAAGGAGGGGAAGCTGCATGATGTCGACGCGCACGGTTCCAGTCGAAATCCACCCGGCGCCCGAACACTTCAATGGAACGGGTACCGCTCCGGATAGCACGCTGCTTCGAGAACTGCAAGCCTTGCGCCGAAGCGAGGCCGTGCTCCGCGATTTTATTGAGACATCCACCATCAGCCTGCATTGGGTGGGCGCGGATGGCACAATTCTGTGGGCGAACCAGGCCGAGCTCGAGCTTCTCGGCTATTCGAAGGATCAGTATGTCGGCCGGAACATCGTCGAGTTTCACGCGGACATACCGGTGATTAACGAAATTCTCACGTGCCTGAGCCGCGGCGAGACGCTGAGTGATTACCCCGCACGACTGCGCCATCGTGACGGATCGATCCGGCACGTTCTCATCAACTCTAGTGTGCTGTTCGAGGACGGGAAATTCGTCCACACGCGCTGCTTCACCCGCGACGTGACCGCTCTCAGGCAGGAACAGGAACTACGGAAGGAACAGGGGCGGGTTGATCTATTCGCCGCGCGCATCGGCAAGCACATCATCGAAAGCGGTACTTTGAGCGACATGCTTCGGAATTGCACCGAGGCGATGACCGAGGAACTAGGAGCCGCCTTTGCACGCATCTGGACTTTCAATGAAGAGGACAGTGTGCTGGAGTTACAGGCCAGCTCCGGGCTGTACACGCATATCGACGGCGCTCATGCGCGCATTCCCGTTGGCAGTTTCAAGATCGGCCGCATCGCGGCGCAACGCAAGCCGCATTTGACCAATCAGGTGATTGGCGATCCGAGCGTGCCGGAGCAGGAGTGGGCACGCAAGGAAGGGATGGTCGCCTTTGCCGGCTATCCGCTGATCGTCGATGGCCGGCTGGTCGGCGTCATCGGCATGTTCAGCCGCGAGACTTTGTCCGATGTCACGCTGCAAGCCATGGCGCGGGTGGCGGACCAGATCGCGGTCGGTATCGAGCGCAAGAGAGCGGAAGAAGCCCTGCGTGAGAGCCAAGCGCGGCTGGCCGCGGAACTGGCCGACACGAAGCTATTGCAGGATATCAGCGCACAGCTCATTGAGCCTGGCGATGAAGACACGCTATACGCGAAAATCGTCGACGCCATCGCCGCCATCATGCGGTCTGACTTCGCCACCATGCAGGTGCTTTATCCCGACCGCGGTCCCAAAGGCGAACTCCGCCTCCTGGCTTCCCGGGGACTCACCCCAGAGGGCGAGAAAGTGTGGGAATGGGTGCGCTTCGATACGGAAAGCACCTGCGGTCAAGTCTTGCGCACGGGAAAACGCGCTATTGCGACGGATGTGGAGACGTGTGATTTCCTGGCCGGCACAGCCGGCATGGCTGCATTATTGGACGCCGGTATCCGTGCGGCCCAATCTACACCGCTGTTTTCGCGCAGCGGCAAACTACTGGGCATGATTTCCTCGCATTGGCGCCAACCGCACGCTCCCACCGAGCGCGACCTGCGCCTGCTGGACATACTGGCGCGGCAAGCATCCGACCTGATCGAGCGAAGGCAGGCAGAGGAGGCGTTGCGCGAAAGCGGACGCCGGCTGCATGAACTTATCGAGGCGATTCCCGCCGCGGTCTACACGACCGACGCCGATGGCCGCATCACCTTCTTCAACCAGGCCGCTGTGGACTTCTCTGGGCGGGTTCCGGAACTGGGGACCGACTCGTGGTGTGTGACCTGGAAGCTGTACAACACGGACGGCACGCCGTTGCCTCATGATCAGTGCCCAATGGCCGTCGCGCTGAGGGAGAAAAGACCCGTATTCGGGTGCGAAGCGGTGGCCGAGCGGCCCGACGGAAAGCGCAGAGTCTTTACACCCTATCCGACGCCGTTATTCGACGGGGAAGGCCGTTTGACAGGCGCGGTCAACATGCTGGTGGATATTACCGAGCGAAAAGGCGCCGAGGATATCTTGCGCGAGAGCGAGGAACGTTTCCGGGCGATTGTCGCGACCACGCCCGAGTGCGTAAAGGTGGTGGCCGCCGACGGACGGCTGCTGCTGATGAATGAGGCGGGCCTGGAGATGGTTGGCGCCGCCGCGGCGGAAGACGTGATTGGCGGAAGCGTGTACGATCTCATCGCGCCGCAAGACCGCGAAATGTTCCGCCGCTTCAATGAACGCGTTTGCGGCGGTCAGAAGGGTTCCTGCGAATTTGACATCGTGGGACTGAAAGGCAGACGCTGCCGGATGGAAACGCATGCCGTGCCGCTGCGCCGCCCCGACGGTTCAATTGTCCAGCTTGGCATTACGCGTGACATCACCGAGCGCCGGAAAGCCGAAGAGACGCGGCTCCTGCTCGGCGCCATCGTCGATACTTCGGATGACGCCATCATCAGCAAGGATCTCGGGGGGCAGATTACCAGCTGGAACCGAGGGGCGGAGCGTTTGTACGGCTACACGGCTGCGGAAGCGGTCGGGAAGTCGATCATGATTGTGGTTCCGCCAGATCGCCAGGAGGAAGAGCGGGAGATTCTGGCGCGTCTACAGCGCGGCGAACGGGTGGATCATTTCGAGACCCTGCGCCGGCGCAAGGACGGCGGCTTGCTGAACGTTTCCCTGACCATCTCGCCGCTCAGGAATCAGCAGGGCGAGGTGATCGGCGTCTCCAAGATCGCTCGCGATATCACGGAGCAAAAACGCGCCGAGGAAGCTATCCGGAAACTCAACGCGCGCCTGACCGAGGATCTGGCGGCGATGACCCGCATGCAGCAGCTGAGCACGCGACTGATTCAGGTGGGCGGGTTTTCGGAACTGTTGGCTGAGATTCTCGACGCCGGAATAGAGATTACCGACGCTGACATGGGGAATATACAGCTGCTCGACGATGGCGGGCAGCTGAGGATTGTCGCTCACCGCGGTTTCAACCAGGTGTTTCTCGAGTTTTTCGACGAGGTGCATGACGGGCTTGCCGCCTGCGGCAGCGCTCTCCAAAAGAGAGAGCGGGTAATCGTCGAGGATGTCGCATCCAGTCCTGTTTTTGCGGGCTCGCCGGCGCGTGACGCCATGCTGGCAGCCGAGGCTCGCGCGGTGCAGTCGACACCCCTGGTGAGCCGGTCGGGCAAAGTGCTGGGCATGTTCTCGACGCATTATCGCCGCTCGCGCCGCCCGACTGAACGCGAACTGCAACTGCTGGACCTGCTGGGGCGGCAGGCGGCCGACCTGATTGAGCGCAAACGCGGCGAGGAGGGCAGGTCCCAACTGTCGGCCATCGTCGAGGCCTCAGGCGATGCTATATACGTCTACGATTTCGAGGGCAGAATCCGTACCTGGAACCGTGCGGCGGAGGAGCTTTTCGGCTATAGGGCGGATGAGATCACAGGACGATCATCCGACACGATTGTGCCGCCTGAGCGAAGGGCAGAGCTGCCAGAAATCATCAACGCCGCCGGCAATGCGTCCGATATCATTCGAAATCTGGAGACAGTGCGCATGCGGCGCGACGGCAGTGTTTTTCCCGCCCTGCTGACGATATCACCCATTCACGACGAGAGCGGGACTGCGGTGGGGCTGTCGGTAATTGCCCGCGATATCACGGAACGCAAGCGGGCGGAGAACGAGTTGCGTCGCGCGAACCAGGATCTTGAACAATTCGCCTATTCAGCGAGCCACGATCTGCAGGAGCCTCTGAGGACGATCAAGATCTATTCCGAACTTCTCGGCGATCACCTGTCGGCAGCGGTTGAGGGCGAGACCGCGGAATTTCTCGAATTCTTACGGAATGCCGCAACCCGCATGGAAATGCTGGTGCGCGATCTTCTGGCCTATACGCAGGTGACAAGGCTCGAAGCGCCCATGGATGAGGTGGATGCGAACGAGGCTGTGGTGGAAGTGATCGCGAATCTCGGCGGGGCCATCGCGGAGAGCAGCGCTAACGTCACCTGCGACAAGCTGCCCTCGATTCGCGTGCACAGGACGCATGTGCGGCAGCTCTTGCAGAACCTGATCGGTAACGCGGTCAAATACAGGAGCGAAGATCGCGCACCGGAGGTCCATATTGGGGCCGAACGGCGCGACGGACACTGGGTCTTCACCGTCCGCGACAACGGCATTGGGATTCAACCCGAATTTAAGGAGCAGATCTTTGGATTATTCGCACGCTTGCACAATGCGGACCGCTATGACGGTACAGGTATCGGCCTGGCCATTTGTCAGCGCATCGTTGAGCGCTATCACGGCCGGATCTGGGTCGAATCAGAACCCGGGCGCGGATCGGAGTTCCGCTTCACACTCCCCCTCTGACGACAAAAGCGTGCGGCCGCGCTGGCATATTCTGATTGCCGAAGACAACAAGTCGGATGTCTTCTTGATCCAGCGGGCACTCAAAACATCAGGCCTGGAAGCGCACATCCACATTGCCGACGACGGCGAGAAGGTGATCAGGTTCTTGGAGCAAGCGGATGCCGACGCGACCGCGCCCTGCCCGGATCTTATACTGCTCGACATCAACATGCCCCGCTACAGAGGAGCGGACATATTGCGCAGGTTGCGCGCCAGTTCGCGTTGCAGCGACGCTCTTGTGCTGGTGGTCACGTCCTCTGACTCCGCCCGCGACCGCGAGGAAATGAACGCGCTCGGCGCGAACGGGTATTTTCGTAAACCGTCCGAGTTTTCGGAATTCATGTCACTGGGTCAAATGGTCCGCAATCTTCTGGAGCGCAAGGATGTGGTCTGACGTGAGCCGACCCCTCATAAGGTGTTCCTATGCAACAATCTTCGCGACATCAGTGCCTTATTTATGAAGGTTCCCCGGCGCGGTATCTGCCGGCCCTTGCCGCTTTGATGCGCGAGAAGTTGAATGAGCGCTATCGCTGTCTCTATCTCAATAGCCCGCCGATGGTAGCCGGCATGCGGTCCTATCTGGCCGCGGCCGGTGTGGAGGTTGCGCGTGAAGTTCGCAATGGCAGCCTGGTCCTGTCGTGCGATCAGGAACATTTGGCGAACGGACATTTCAATTCGGACAGCATGCTGCGTACGCTGGAAGAGGCTGTCCAGCAGGCCCTGAGCGACGGGTATGCGGGCCTGTGGGCCACCGGAGACATGACTTGGGAATTCGGTTCGAAGAAGGAAATGAGCAAGCTGCTGGAATACGAGTGGAAGCTCGAAGATCTATTCGGCAGGCAGCCTTGCCTGTCCGGCGTTTGCCAGTATCATTTGGATACGCTGCCGCACCACGCCGTGCGAGAAGGGCTACTCACGCATCAAACGATTTTTATAAATGAGACCTTGTCCCGCGTGAACCCGCATTACGTCACCCGCGAAGCCTGGTCCACCAAGGGGCGGCCGCCAAATTTGGAGGATCTGAAACATTTGTTGCAGGAAGAGGGCTAGATTCCGTCTGCGCTCTGATCACCTCAAAATCCGGAGAAAACTTGGACCGCGGATTATAGGCGTCTTTTAGCTGTGCGACACTGAAAGGTCATTTATCAGGCAGCCTTCGTCTGGAAAGAACACCTACATCGGTATTGTTATTACAATGCTGTTGGCAATATCGAATTTGCCTGGGATCGGCGCAAGGCACACTCCAGCCGGGATAAGCACGTAGTGTCGTTCGAGGAAGCGCAGTCGGTTTTCCTCGATTAGAGCGCACGAGTGATCGTTGGGCAGGTTCTGCTTACGACGATCTGCTGGCGTTCCCAAGAGACGCCCGCAAGGAAGCGAGCTTTCAGTTGGGGAAAGTCCAGCCGGGCTTGAACCGGCTGACTGGAAGCCGTTCGAGGAGACAGGTTCGGGCACGAAGCAGTTCGGATCAGGCGAGCCAAGCGGTATTTATCGAGTGATGTACGTAGCGAAGTTCCAGGAAGCCGTTTTACGTACGGGATTGTTTCCGGAAGAAAACTCAAGGGACGAGCAAGCAGGACAAGGTTATTGCCGCCGCGCGCAGACAAATCAATGAAGCCCGCCTGCTGAAGCGGCAACTGATGGAGGAGTTGTCTGACTGGATTGCGAAGCATCACTTAAAGCAGGCCGAGGCGGCCGAGATTCTGATGGTTTCGCGCCCGAGCGTATCCGACGTCGTGAACAAGAAAACGGCTAAGTTCACCATAGACACTCTTGTGGAGATGCTCAGCCGTGTCGGCAAGCCCGTTAAGCTGGCGGTCAGTTGAGCATTGGCGGACTCTTCGCCAATAACAAATGGTGAGGAGGTGAGCGCGCAGGCTTACACCCACTCCAGAGAATTTTGAAATAGGATAGATGGAATGGGCAAAGTCCTCGACCGACTAAAAACAAGCTCCGCCTTGGCGGCGATGATGGTCATCGGAATGGCGCCGCTGGCCGCACAGGCCTATCGCGCACCCCGTGGCGCCGATGGCAAGCCCGATCTGAATGGAATCTGGCAGGCGCTGAGTGAAGCCAATTATGACCTCGAGGGTCACACCGCGCGTCCGGCAATGGCGCTCCGTCCGGGACCCTACGGTCCCGTGCCGGCCGCCCCGGTGCTGGCCCTGGGCGCAGTCGGCGCGGTGCCGCCGAGCGTTGGCGTGGTGGAAGGCGGCGAGATCCCTTATAAACCCGAAGCGCTCGCGGTCAGGAAGAAAAATCAGGAAGACTGGCTAAACCGGGATCCGGAGATCAAGTGCCATCTGCCGGGCGTGCCGCGCGCCACCTACATGCCCTACCCGTTCCAGATTCTGCAAAGCGCCAGCGCGATCACGTTTGTCTATGAGTATGACGGCGCCGTGCGGAACATCTTTATGAAGGACCCCGGACCCGCTCCCATCGACTCGTGGATGGGCCAGTCCGCCGGCCACTGGGAGGGCGAAACTCTGGTGGTCAAAGTCACCGACATGAACGACAAGACATGGTTCGACCGTGCAGGGAATTTTCACAGCGACAAGCTGCGCGTGGAGGAACGCTACACGCGCACCAGTCCGGATGTGATTTCATACCAGGCCACCATCGAAGACCCGGACGTATTCACGCGCCCCTGGAAAATCAGCATGCCGCTGTACCGGCGCCAGGAAAAGGGCGTCCAGATCCTGGATTTCAAGTGCGTTGAGTTTATCGAGGAACTTCTGTATGGCCCGTACCGGAAGCACCCGCTTGGCAAATAATCGAGGAGGTTTGAATATGCGGAATCGATTCATCCCCATGGCGCTCGCGTTCATTGCGCTAGCCGCTGTCCCCGCGACGGCCCAGACGCTCAAGACTTCGGCAAAGTCCGGCATCCGCCGCATGCCGGATGGGCATCCGGACCTGCAGGGCACCTATGACCTGGCTACCATGACGCCAATGGAGCGGATGCCCGGCGATCCCCCGGTGCTGTCAAAGGAGCAAGCCGAAACTCTCCAGAAAGCCGAGGCCGCTCGCAGGTCCGTGAACGCTACGAAGTTGGATCCGAATCGAGGCGCCCTCCCAGTCGGCGGCGATAAGAGCGGCGGAAAATCGTTTTTCGAAATTCTGGAAAAGGCCGGAGGCGGCGCCGTCGGCGGGTATGATCGTCTGTGGCTGAACCAGGGCACGGCATACACCATGGTCGACGGGCAGATTCGGACATCCATCGTCATCGATCCTCCGGACGGCCGTGTGCCGCCCTTCAATGCCGCCGCGAAGAAGCGGCGCGCGAACGCATTTGGACTGCCGACGTCGGACGCGGGAGAGAGCCAGGATGTCAGTGCGCCGACGCGGCGAGGCGAATTCGATAATCCAGAGGAGCGGCCGCTCAGCGAGCGCTGTCTGCTCGGATTCGGTTCCACCTCCGGTCCGCCCGCGCTCCCGGACTATTTTTATAACGATCTGCATCAGATCGTACAAACTCCGGACTCGATCCTGATCCTTACCGAAATGATTCACGACGCCCGCATCGTGCGGATGAACGCGCAGCATCTTCCTAAGAACATCCGCCGCTGGTTGGGCGATTCCGTGGGCCACTGGGATGGGGACACGCTGGTGATCGACACCACCAATTTCACAGCCAAGACCCGGTTTCGCGGCTCGACGGAGAACCTCCACGTGGTGGAGCGCTTGACGCGCATGGACGACAGGACCCTTTTGTATCGCTTCACGGTGGAAGATCCGAACACGTGGGACCGGCCGTGGACCGGCGAAATGACATGGCCGGTCACCAGCCAGCCGATATTAGAGTATGCGTGCCATGAAGGCAATTACGCACTCGGCGATGTATTGAGGGGCGCGCGAAAACAGGAGGCCGACGAAGCGGGGGCGAATACTAAGAAGTAGGGGGGCGCCCGGGTTTGCGTTTCGGTCCGTGCGTACATGCATGCTGCGCGCCGCCGCGCGCGTTAGCAAGGGCGCCGATCAGAGGCTGACGGTCACGCGCATGAAGGTTGCTGAGATGGACGTGCCCGCTCCAGGGCTGGTGTTCTGTGCCTTGGCCAGTTCCACCAGCTGGGTGTGGAGTTCCTCCACTTTCCCGGACTTTTCCGCTGCTTCAAAAGCGTTCATAGTGGGGCCGTAGAACTGCCTGAAGGATTCAATCAGGTCCGCCGGGCTTTTGTCGGGCGTCGTAAACCGGAACGTGTCCCGCACCATCGAGATATTTTCCTTTGGCACTCCTGCCTGGCCAAAGCGTTCGACAATGTGCGTCTCCACGCCCCAGGTCATGGGGCTGATGAAGCCTTCCGGCGGCGGCGTAAATGCCGAGCTGATCTTCAATACCTGCGATACGAACGAAGTCGGATCGTTCGGGATCCAGTTGCCCATCACGATGCGCCCGCCGGGTTTGGTGACCCGGACCATTTCCCGGGCTACGTCGAAAGGTCTGGATGCGAACATGGCTCCGGACATGGAGAGGGTGAGATCAAAGGCATGGTCCGCCACTCCTTGTAAGTTGCTGGCGTCTCCCTCTTGAAATGTCAGCCGGCTAAGACCCGCATCGAGAGCTCGCTTCCTCCCGGCCTCCACCAGATTCCTGGCGATATCGATTCCCACAACTTCAGCTCCCAGGCGCGCCAGCGGAACCGCCGTGGTGCCGTCTCCGCAGCCGAGATCCAAAACCCGCAGCGGAGGCGAGATTCCCAGCGACTTCACAAAGGCCTCTCCGGAATCGCGCATCAATGAGGCGATCGCTGTAAAGTCACCCTTCTCCCACAGTGCCTGGTTCGGATTCATAAGGCGTTATTATAGCTGGACATCGCCGGGTGATCGCCCAGGTAGCGAAGGTGAATCGCGCAGGAGACAGGCCAGGATGGACTGACCTACGGGGTGAGGTGTTCAGAATGTCGGTTCCAGGGTCACTACCAGGGCTGAGGTGCGCTTTGGCCCGAGCCTCCGGTATCCGTGGGGCACGGTGGAATCGAAGTAGATGGAGTCCCCCTCCAGCAATTCGTGCTGGTCTGCCCCCACGCGCAACTCCAGCCGTCCCGAAAGAACATACAGGAACTCGATACCCGGGTGCTCGTGCAGCCGGACCTTTTTTTCGTCCACCGGCTCGAATTCTGCCAGGTAGGAATTCAGCGCTCGATTGGATACCGCGAAATCGAGGCTCTCGAAATAGTACGCGACGTTGCGCGCGTCGGGTGAATCCGGAAAGCGGACCCGGTCCTTTTTGCGCACAATTTCGAGCACCGGCCTGGGTTCCGGATTGAAAAAATACTCCAGCCCCACGCTGAACACCATGGCGATGCGCAACAGCGTCGGCAGGGTGGGGTACATCAGGTCCCGCTCCAGCTTCGAGAGCAGCGCGGGCGACAGGCGGGTGTGTTTGCTTAACTCCACCAGCCCCATGCTCTTGCGAAGCCGCAGCCGCCGTAATTTGCTGCCAATCGCGTAGTTCTTGAGTCCCGCTTGAATGGTATCGGATGCCATGGCGTTGTTAGTTTTCCTCTCAGTGCCTGTTTTGAGCCGGAATTTTCCGCTCAGGAAAGTCTGCTTCCCCTTGTTCTTTACAGTAAAACAAATTTTCTCTAAACTCAAATTGTGGCCGGCAAAGCCAGCCGCTCGAGAAGTGAAAGGAACCGTTAGAAATATGAAGAAAATCGACATAGCCGCCGCCGCACTGGTAATCATCGGCGCCCTGAACTGGGGTCTCGCCGGAGCATTCCACCTGGATCTGGTGGCGCTCACGTTCGGCATGAAATTCGGAGAAACGTCCGCGCTCAGCACCGTGGTGTACAGCCTGGTGGGGCTCGCGGGCTTGTATCAGGCGCTCACCTGGAAATCCATACAGCGCCGCTGGCATGGTGAACTCGCGGGGGTCCGCGCATAAAGGAGAAGAAATGAAAAATTACTTGCCCGTTCTGATTGCAGGCGCCTTGGCCATGACCATGGCGTCTTCCGCTTCGGCTGCCGACATCGTCGATACCGCCGTTGCCGGAAAACTAAACACGCTGGTTGCCGCGGTGAACGCCGCGGGATTGGTGGATACGCTGAAGGGTCCCGGCCCGTTCACCGTGTTCGCTCCCACTGACGAAGCCTTCGCAAAGCTGCCGCCCGGGACGCTGGAATCCCTGCTCCAGCCGGAGAACAAGGCCAAACTGCAGAGCATCCTGCTCTATCATGTGGTATCTGGAAAAGTGAGCGCGCACGAGGTGATGAAGATGCATTCCGCCAAGACCGCGGAAGGCCAGAGCCTCGCCATCAAGACCATGCATGGCGGAGTGATGGTCAACGGCGCTCATGTGATCCAGGCCGACATCGCGGCGTCAAATGGCGTGATCCATTTGATTGATACCGTTCTGATGCCGAAATAGAGCCGCATGCATCTGCTCACCGGAGCCACGGGTTACATCGGGGGACGCCTCTTGCGGCGTCTCCAGGCGGATGGCGTGGCGGTTCGATGCTTGTGCCGCAATCCGGAGGCGCTCGGCTGGCGCCTGGCTCCCGGAACTGAGCTGGTGCAGGGAGATTTGCTGGACCCGGCGTCTCTGGATGCCGCATTCGCCGGCGTGGATACTGCCTTCTACCTGGTGCATTCCATGAACGGCAGCTTGGAGTTCGAGACGGAAGAGCATGAAGCCGCGCTCAACTTCGCTCTGGCGGCGCGACAGGCTGGCGTGAAGAAAATCGTGTACCTGGGAGGACTGGCGCAGGGGGCGGCGCTTTCAGCGCATATGCGCAGCCGCGCCGACACCGGAAACACGCTGCGGGCGAGCGGCATTCCTGTGATCGAATTTCAGGCTTCGGTGGTAATCGGCTCCGGCAGCGCATCTTTTGAAATGATTCGGGCCTTGGTGGAGCGCCTTCCGGTAATGATTACGCCGCGCTGGGTGAATACCGCCGCGCAGCCCATCGCGATCGAGGATGTCATCGATTACCTGGCGGCCTCTGTCCGGCTGCCCGCGCAGGGGAACCTGACCTTCGAGATTGGCGGCGCCGATACCACCTCCTACGTGGGAATCATGCGCGAATACGCGCGGCAGCGAAAGTTGAGGCGCTGGATCGTGCGCGTGCCGTTCCTTAGTTTGTCGCTGTCCAGCCGCTGGCTGACGCTCATCACGCCCGTTTATGCGGGCATTGGACGCTGCCTTATCGAAAGCGTCCGGAATCCGAGTGTGGTCCACAATCCCGAGGCATTAGCAGCTTTCGATGTGCGTCCGATGGGCATCGTACGGGCCATTGAGCGCGCTCTGGCGAACGAAGATCGCGATCTTGCGGAGACGCGCTGGTCGGACGCCGGCCGGCAAGCTGCACGCTCGATCGCGATCCCGCTTCCGAGCGCCAGTCTGCTGGTCAATGAACAAATTGCGCGCGTCGCGGTGTCGCCAGATCTCGCATTTGTCGCCATCCGCCGCATCGGCGGGCGCACCGGCTGGTATTACGGCAACGCCCTCTGGAAGATTCGCGGCCTGTTCGACCTCATGCTGGGGGGAGTGGGCATGCGCCGGGGCCGGCCCGATCCCGATACCCCGTTTCCGGGAAGCACGCTGGATTTCTGGCGCGTCGAAGCCTTTGAACCCGCCCGGAAGCTGCGGCTCTTCGCCGAGATGAAGGTGCCGGGACGTGCGTGGCTCGAATTCACCGTCGAACCCGAGGGCGCTTTCACGGTGATCCGGCAGATCGCCCAATTTGAACCCAAAGGTCTGGCCGGACTGCTGTACTGGTATCTCTTGCACCCCATCCACGCGGTGATGTTCCGAGGCATGCTGCGCCGGATCGCCGCGGCGGCTACTCCGGGCGTCTGCGAAACAGAAATGCCGCGAGCGCCAGCGCGATTGCCATAACCAGCCACGACACCGGCGGAACCGCTACGAAGACGAAAGCGGCCTTGGGCTTGGGTGGACCCCACGCATCCGCTGCATAAATTCCCAGCGATCCCAGCGTCACCGCCAGCGTCACGCAGTAGAGTGCCGTACGCGTTCGAACTTCCCAGCGCTGCGAAACCAGCCAGCCCCATGCGAGCCCGGCGAATGGAGCGAGTACCCAAATTGTGAAAAGTGTAACCAGTAATCCCGAACGGTTTCGATAACCGGCGCGGAGCATGAAAACCAGCGAGCCCGCTGCCCCTGCCAGCACGCCGATCAGCGCCGCAGTGCGCAGGAAGTCAAGGAATCTGCCCATGTCAAAAACCTACAATTGCGGCCGCGGCAGCGTCACCATCTGTCCGGGCAATACGCCCTTGCGCCGCAGGTGGCGCTTCCAGACACGGGTGCCGGCGGTGATGTAAAGCGTCTGCAGGTCCTTTCCCCCGAACGCCAGGTTCCGCGCGCGATCCGTGCCGGGGTACCGGATAATTCCCACCACGCGCCCGGGTTGATCGCAAATCTGAATTCCCAGGTTCGTCGCGACATACAGAAAACCCTGGTCGTCGAAAGCCATGCCGTCGGCGCCCGATCGCAGCGGGCCGTCCTCAACCGAATCGGGAAGTTCCAGATGATAGAACGGCTCGCCGCTCGCGAGGCTGCCGTCCGGCTCAATCCTGAATGACCATGCCGCCCTGCCCGCATGGTCTGAGACCACCAGCAGTGACTCGTCCGGATTCACTTGCACTCCCTCGGGCGTCAGCAGCGCGCCTTCCGACACCACCTTGCGCGCGCCCGCTGGATCGATCATCCATACGCTCCGCTTTCCCGGATCGGTGAAGTACACCGCGCCGCGCTTCGTCACGGCGAGATCAATCGGCTCGATACCGGCCGAAAGAACGCTCACTTTGCCGTCCCGGGCATACGCCACTACGCGCTTGCGATCGCGTTCGGCGGCATAGAGTCGTCCATCCGCATCGAACCCGATGCTTCTCGCGCCGCCTGTATTCTCCTTGAAGAGCGCCAGCTTGCCAGCGGCGTCGATCTTGTAGATTTTCGAATTTCCCGCGTCGCAGAAATACAGCGTCCCCTGGCGATCCACGGCCGGACCCGCGGCTTGCTTATATCCGTCGCCCGCGAGTTCCCAATCGGACGCGGGATCTAGAATCTCGGTGATGAAATGACGCTCCACTCCGTGCCCTTTGCCGGCGGCGATCGGCTTGGGGTAATCGCGCCACAGCCAGCGCAGCGCGGCCGGAAGAATCGCCGCACCATGCTTCGAGTTGTGCCCCTCGGTTCCCATGACGTAGCTGTGATCGTATCCGGCATATGCCAGCGACATCGCCATCGCCGAGTTCCCGATCACCCATGAGCCCGAATAGATGTCCAGATCCTGCATGCCGTCCTGCAGGTAAATACGCAGCGGCTTGGGCTCCATTTTGCGGATCAAGTTCGCGTACACATCGCCGCCGCGCAGATTGGTATAGCTCCCAATGAAGCTGAGCACGCGCCGGAAAGCGCCGGGCCGCTCCCACGCCGCGGTGAACGCGGCGATGGCGCCGGAGCTTGATCCCGCAATCGCGCGATCGTTAGGATCGCCCGACAGCTTGTACTGCTTCGCCACCTCGGGAAGAATCTCCTCAATCAGAAAGCGCGCATAGCGGTCGCCGAGACCATCATACTCGTAGCTGCGGTTGAACCGGCTTTGCGGTCCCGGCAGGACGCCGGGATCGATAAAAATCCCGATGGTCACCGGCATGGCTTTCTGCTGGATCAGATTGTCAAACACCACTGGAACGCGCCACGCGCCGGTCTCATTCACAAACCCCGCGCCGTCCTGAAACACCATCACGCACGCTGGCTTAGCGCCATCGTATTGCGCCGGAACATACACCCAGTAATCCCGCGTAGTGCCGGGAAAAATCCGCGAAGTAGTCCAAGTGTGCTTCGTCACCGTGCCCTTGGGCACGCCGGCTTGCGGTTGCGAGTCCGGCCCCATCGCATATTCCTGACAAAAGCCCACCGCCGCGACAACCAGCAAGCACGCTAAGGCCCTCAGCATCGTTCCCCGTACTATAACCCGAGGCACGCGCCCCCGGCGTGCGGGCTCATCATTCCCGATTTTCGGAGCCGCCACCAAAGGAAGCGTTCGGCCGGCTGATGAGTGTGTCCATATCAAGAGAGAACATGCCGCCGTGTGGGGCAGGATAGAATCCTGCGGCCGATTAGCAATCGGCCTCTGGCAGGCGAAACCGCCTGCCCCACAAGCTGGGTCAAGTGCGTTCCTCAAGAGCGGTTGCTCGGCCTTCTTAACAAGCTTCTGGTCACAGAAGGGGATCGCGGCCGCCTACTTCGTTCCATTCAATACTCCGAATCGGGAACAATTCCGACCATCCCCATCCAACGCCGTCGTTCCCGTGCGGTCCCCTATATACTGGCCTTGATGCACCCCGACCAGGCGATTGTCGACGGCTGGAGCGGCGCCGCGCCGTTCTGGGAAAAGCACAGCGAAATTATCCGGCGGATGTTTGCGCCGGTCACTCAAGCTCTGATTGAGGATGCGCGGATCGGCCGCGGGCACGCAGTTCTGGATATCGCCACGGGTACGGGAGAGCCGGCCTTGACCGTAGCCGCCGTAGTGGGACCCGAAGGCCGGGTGGTTGGGATTGATCCGGCTCCGGAGATGGTGGCAGCCGCTCGCCGGGCGTCAGACCGGCTGGGCCTCGGCAATACGCAATTCGACGTCGCCTTCGCCGACCATCTGCCGTACCCCGTGGATTCGTTCGATGCGGTGGTCAGCCGCTTCGGGGTGATGTTCGTTTCATCTCCCATCGACGCGCTTAGTGGGATGTTGAGAGTACTCAAGCCAGGACGGAAGATGGCCCTGGCGGTCTGGCATTTCGCCGAAGAAAATCCATTCTTCTACGCGCTGCAGAGGGTGATCGAGCGGTTCGTCGAATCGCCGCCAGCCGTCCCTGATGCTCCGGACTCATTCCGCTTCGCCAGCCCTGGCAAGCTAAAGGATCTTCTCGCGGAGGCCGGTGCCGTTGACCCCTCCGAGCGCCTGCTGCAATTTACAATACAGGCTCCCATCTCGGTGGAAGACTTCTGGACCCTCCGCTTCGAGATGTCCGAAAAGCTTCGTGAAAAAGTCGCCGTGCTCTCCAGCGAGCAGCTGGCTGAAGTGAAGCGCCAGTCTCTCGAAGCTCTGCTTGAATTTTCCAACGAAAGCGGGATGAGCTTCCCCGCCGAGGTTCTTATCGTTTCCGCAGCCAAGAGCTAATGTCCCCAAGTTAACTCCATCACTCCGCCCACCTCCACCTCCCGCCACCGTGCAAACAGTTCCGCCCGCTTCGCCCGCACCCCGGCGATCTCCTCTTCAGTGAGCTTCCGCGGCCCATACTCGCCGAACTCCTTAGCCGTCATTAACGCCCCGCTCCCCCGTTCCGCATCGAACAATCCCACGATGCGCTCTACCTCCACCGCCTCCGCCGGCAGCGGCCCGCGCGGGCCTTTGCCATCGGTGTCATCCATATCCCACCCCTCGGAAATCAAACCAAAAAATCCGCTCCGGTAGCCCAGCACGGACTCCACGGCGAAATGGGTAAGATCATGCAGCGCAAAAAACGGGGCATTGCGCCCGCTCTGCTTCTGCCAGGTGGCCGATCCATCCGCCCGCACGCACCGCAGCAGGCCCCCGCCATCCGGCCGTTTTGAAATCTGTATCAGCATATGCTAACCTTTCAGCCGTGCCATAGTCTAACTATGCCAGAGACCACCATGCGCGACGAAATTCCTCCCGGTACCCTCTACATGCTGATCCTCAAGACCCTGGCCCCGTCCGCCAAACTGCACGGCTATGAGATCGCCAGTTCCATCCAGCAAATCTCGGGCGATGTCCTCCAGGTGGAAGAAGGCTCCCTTTATCCCGCGCTCCAGCGCATGCTGCTGAAGGGTTGGGTTACGGCCGAGTGGGGCGTCACCGCCGGAAACCGCCGCGCGCGCTACTACCGTCTCACTCCCGCCGGCCGCAAACAATTCCAGGCCGAACAGGCCCAGTACCACCGGGTCAGCGCCGCAATTCAAAAAGTCCTGCAAATGGCCACCCCATGAATTTTCTCACTGAGCTCTTGCGCCGCGTGCGGTACCTCTTCCACCGCTCGAAATGGGAAGACGATCTCGCGGAAGAAATGCGCCTGCACCTCGACCTCCGCGCAGCCGACAAAGCCGCCGATGGCCTGCCGCCGCCCGCCGCCGAGGCCGATGCCCGGCGCCGCTTCGGAAACGTGTCACGTCTTCGCGAAGAGAGCCGCGCCGCCTGGGGCTGGTCCTTCTGGGAAACATTGGCGCAGGATGTGCGCTACGGCGCCCGCACCCTCGCCGCCCACCGAGGATTCACTGCCGCCGCCGTGCTCTCGCTCGCTCTCGGCATCGGCGCCAACACCGCCATCTTCAGCATCCTGAACGCCGTGATGTTGCGATCCCTTCCCGTGGAAGATCCGAATCAACTGGTGCACGTGTATTCCGGCGGCAGCGAATCCAGCACCAATCCCCTCTGGGAGGCGTTTCGCGATCGCCAGCAGGCGTTCTCCGGAGTCCTCGCGTATTCGTCCACGCGCTTCGACTTGGCCGATGGAGGCGAGCGCCGTTTTGCGCAGGGCATGTGGGTCAGCGGCGATTTCTTCCGTGTCTTGGGAGTGCCTCCGCTCATCGGGCGAGTGTTCACCGCCGACGACGACCAGCATGGCGGCGGCCGCTCCGGACCTGTCGCCGTGATCAGCTATGCCTTCTGGCAAGCCAATTTCGGAGGCGATCCGAAGGCGCTGGGTAAAACCGTGAAGTTGGATCGCCATGCGTTTCAGATTGTCGGCGTCACACCGCCCTGGTTCAAGGGACTCGACGTCGATCAAGGATATGGAGTAGCCATCCCCATAGGCTGCGAACCGCTTCTACATACCGACCGTAGCGCGCTTGCTCAGCGCAGCTGGTGGTGGCTGGGGATTGTGGGGCGGCTCAAGCCGGGAGAAACCTCACAGCGGGCGGAAGCTCTGATGAATTCCATCGCTCCGGAAATCGCCCGCGCCACCTTGCCGCCGAATCGGGATGCCGCGGGGAAAAAGAGGTACTTGCAGCGCTTGTTCCAGTTGCGCCCGGCGGCCACTGGCTTTTCGGCCATGGGGACTCGGTATAAGAACGCGTTGTTCACCCTTATGGCCGTCGTCGGACTTGTACTCTTGATCGCCTGCGCGAATATCGCGAACCTGCTTCTGGCGCGCTCCGCCGCCCGTCAACGCGAAATGTCCATACGCCTGGCGATCGGCGCCGCGCGATCGCGCGTGATTCGCCAGCTACTCACAGAAAGTCTCTTGCTGGCGTTCCTGGGAGCGGCTGGTGGTCTGCTGTTCTCCGTTTGGGGCGGCCGGCTCATGCTCCGTCTGCTCACTACGGCCAACACTGAGCTGCAGCTGGACCTGTCGCCCGATCTTCACTTGCTCGGGTTCACGGCGGCAGTGGCGGTGCTGACGGGCATCCTCTTTGGTTTGGCACCCGCTCTGCGCGCCACCCGCGCCGCGCCCAACCAGGTGCTGAAGGAAAACGCGCGCGGGACGCTCGCCGGTTCTTCTCGATTCACCCTGGGAAAAGCTCTGGTCACCAGCCAAGTTGCCTTATCGCTGACCCTGCTGGTGGGCGCGGGTCTCTTTATCGGAACCTTCCGCAACCTGCTCACACTCGATGCCGGCTTCAATCGCCACAACGTCATGCTGGTGCAAGCCAGCCTTCCGCAGGCTCATATTCCAAAAGCGCAGCGCGGTCCGTTATTCGACAAGATTCTGGCGTCAGTCCGCGAGATTCACGGCGTCCGCTCCGCCTCCAACTCCGTCCTGACGCCCATGGGTAACATGTTCTGGAATGAAGACCTCCACCCGCAGGGCTACCAGGCGAAACCTGCGGCAGAGGACACTCTCACTTGGCTCAATCGCGTGTCGCCGGGCTATTTCGAGACCATGGGCACGCCCCTGTTGATGGGGCGCGATTTCTCAAGTCGCGATACGGCGGCTTCGCCCATGGTCATGGTCCTGGCTGAATCGGCTGCGCGTCAATTCTGGGGCGGCGCAAATCCAATTGGCAAGACCGTCGCCATTGACCGCGATGGAGCGTCGGGACTGCGGGATAACTACGAGGTGATAGGGATCGTCAAGGATGCGAAATACGGCAAGCTGGACGAAAAGAATCTCAAGACCGCATATATGGCGAATTCGCAAAACGCCGACCCGTTCCCGGAAACTAATTATGAGCTCCGTTATGATGGCTCCGCGGAAGCGCTGATACCTTCCGTTCGCGCCGCTATCGCCGCCGTGAACCCGGACGTGTCTTTGGAATTCCGCGACCTGGAAGTTCAGGTGAATGATTCCTTGCTGCAAACGCGCATCGTGGCCCTGCTTTCCTCATTCTTCGGTCTCCTGGCGCTCTTGCTGTCCATGATCGGACTCTACGGCGTTCTTTCCTACACCGCCGCCCAGCGCCGCGGCGAGATTGGAATTCGGATGGCTCTGGGCGCGGCGCAAAGCTCGGTGATCTGGCTGATTCTCCGCGATGTCCTGATGATGCTGGCCATAGGCCTGATACTCGGCGCCGCCGTATCCCTGGCCGCCGGCCGCCTGATTTCCAGCTTGCTTTACGGCCTGCGCCCGACTGACCCCGTTACTCTGGCCCTGGCCGCCACCGTCCTCGGAATCTGCGCCGCTTTTGCCGGATACCTGCCCGCCCGCCGCGCCTCCCGCATGGATCCCATGGCCGCGCTCCGGGATGAATGACCAGGTTATACTGGTGCAAAGAGGTATCTATGCGGCATTTTGTATTCGTCCTCATGGCTCTGGGCTCGAGTGTCCTTCTAAGCGCGCAGACCTGGAGCGCATGGAGTCCCGACCCGGTTTTTAAAGGCATCGAAATTCGCGAGCGCTGCGCCGGCTTCAATGAGTTCGCCAGCAGCTACGCCTGGGATGTCCAGCTTCGCAATACTTACCAGAAGGACATCGACCTTTCCTGGACCGCCGAATCGCAGCCCGGCGCTGCGCAAGCAGTCCGAGCCGGCGCCGTAGTGGACGCCCGCCACATCGCCCCCAAGGATTGCTCGGCGGGCCTGCTGGTGAATGTAAACGACGTCAAAACCGCCACCGCCGCACCCGCCGCATCCGCGCCGGCCGGTAACACCGGTTCATTTGTGCCCAGAATTGAGGGCCGCTGGACTTCCAAGGATCCCGAGCCTCTGCGCAAGCAACTCGCCGTCCAGTTGAACGGCCGGGTAGTCACTACTATCTTTGTCTCCCCCGGCTTCAGCTTCCAGATCTCCGGTAAGATCCCCGAAGCGCTGCTCAACTCCGTCACCCTTGGCCCCTCCGACAAATAACCGCGTAGGGCAGGTTATCAACGTGCGGGCCGATTAACAATCGGCCCTCTTCCCTCATGAAAAAAATCCTCCTCCTATCCATCCTTCCTTTCTGCTGTAATGCTCCCGCCCAGGTAACCGGCATCTCCGGCGAGCGAATGCGCGCCCATGTAAAGTATCTTGCCAGCGATCTGCTCGAAGGCCGTGGCGTGGGGTCGCGCGGCGGGGATCTCGCCACCGAATACATCGCGTCGCAGTTCGCCACCGCTGGAGCGAAGCCGGCTGGCGACAACGGCACGTTCTTCCAGCGCGTCCCGCTGATCGGAGCCGAAACCGCGCCCGGCGCCGTCCTGATGGCTTCCGGCGCGGGCAAACAGATCTCCTTTCGCTGGCTGGATGACTTCGTGGGCGTAAGCCAATTGCAGAAGCCCGATGACGATTTCGACGCCGAGGCGATCTTCGTGGGCCACGGAATCACCGCGCCCGAATTTCAGTGGGACGACTACAAAGGAACCGACGTGAAGGACAAAGTGGTGGTGCTGTTCACCAACGAGCCGCCCTCCGACGATCCGAAATTCTTCGGCGGCAAGGCCCTCACATACTACGGCCGCTGGGTCTACAAGTATGAAGAAGCCGCTCGCCGCGGCGCCAAGGCAGTTCTGATCATCCACACCACGCCCACTGCCGGCTATGGCTGGGAAGTGGTGCGCAACTCCTGGGGCAAGGAAGATCCGCAAGTGCCGCTGGGGGCCAACCAGCCCGCGCTCGCGCTGGCCGGCTGGCTGAGCCAGGAAGCCGCCGCGAAAGTGGCTGCGATTGCCGGCAAGACCCTCGATCAGCTCTTGAACGAAGCCAACCAGCGCGACTTCAAACCGTATTCGCTGAACACCGGAATTCGCGGCCATCTGCCCACCAAAATTCGCAAGATCGAATCGCGCAATGTGGCCGCCATCGTCACGGGAAGCGATCCAGTATTGAAATCGCAAGTAGTGATCTTCAGCGCCCACTGGGACCATCTGGGCATCGGACCGGCGGTGAACGGCGATACCATTTACAACGGTGCGGTGGATAATGCCACCGGCTGCGGGATGCTCATCGAGATGGCGCGCGCCTGGGCCGAGCTTCCGCGCAAACCCCGGCGATCCGCCCTGTTTCTCGCGGTGACGGCGGAAGAAGCTGGACTCCGCGGCTCCGAATACTATGCCCAGCATCCGCTGGTGCCCCTGAACAAGACCGCGCTGAATCTGAACTTCGACGCCTTCTATCCTTACGGCCGAACCAAGGACGTTTCGGTGTCGGGCGCCGAGCGCACCACGCTCTGGACCACGGTGCAGGACGCCGCCAAAACCATGGGAGTCGCCATCAAGCCCGAGTCGCATCCCGAGCAGGGCCATTACTATCGCAGCGACCATTTTTCACTCGCCCACGCGGGTGTACCGGCGTTCTCCATTAGCGAGGGCAGCGAGTTCGAAGGGAAGCCCGCGGGCTACGGCGAGAAGATCTTCGAAGAGTTCAACTCGAAGCACTATCATCAGCCATCGGACGAATATAAGGACAGTTGGGATTTCGGCGGCATGGAAGAAGTAGCCAAGCTCGGATTCATGATCGGCCAGCAAGTAGCCAATCAAGAAAAGCTGCCGACCTGGAATGCGGGCGACGAGTTCCTTCCCGCGCGTGAGAAGAGCGGCGTCAAATAGCGCTTATTGAACCACGCGGGCCGTCTTTATATAATCCAGCTTCGGGAATGTGCTCTCCAGATACTGATTCCCCTGGCGCTCAATCATATTCTGCTGCGGCTGATCCCCGTATCCGCCGTACAGGTCATCCACCACTTCCATCCCTTCGGTTACTTTCCCGAAGGGAGCAAACCCCTGCCCATCCAGCTGCGCGTTGTTCTTCAGATTCACGAACACCTGCGTAGTCCTCGTATTCGGGCCAGCCGTGGCGAAGGTGACGTAGCCGCGCAGATTACTCTGCTTCACCCGATCGTCGATGATCTGAAGCTGTCGCCAGAGCGCCTCGATATCCGGACTCTTGTTGATCCCCCATTGCACGACGAAGTCGCGGACCACGCGGAAGAATCGCGCGTCATCGTAAAACTTGTTCTCCACCAGCTCATAAATGCGGTCGGCGCCGTTCGGCGCCCATTCGCGGTGGACTTCCACAACGAACGCTCCCCGGTTGGTATCGAACTTCACTTTGAATTCAGCCGGCGCGGGTCCGGTCTTCTTCGGGGCGGCCGTGGGGGCCGAGACTTCCTTGGTAGCGCACCCGGTCAAGATCATGAGTAAAGGAATAAGGATTTTCATTTCGCATCCCGCCAATTTTCGCCGATTCCGACGTCCACTACAAGCGGCACATCCAGCTTATGCACCGCCTCCATCTCATACTTCACCAGTTTGGCCACCTCGGCGGCTTCTTCCGGCGGCGATTCGAACAGCAATTCGTCATGCACCTGCAGCAGCATCCGCGTTTGCAGCTTTCGTTCCGCCAGCAGCTTGTCGATGCGGATCATCGCCAGCTTGATCAGGTCGGCCGCGGTGCCCTGCAGCGGGGTGTTCACCGCGGTTCGCTCGGCGAATCCGCGCGCGTTCGGATTGCGGCTGTGCAAGTCAGGAATGGGACGCCTGCGCCCGTGCAGCGTGGGCGCAAATCCGGTCTTGCGGACATCCGCCAGGGTATCCTGAATCCATTTCTTGACGCCTGCGTAGAGCTCGAAATACGCGCGGATGTAGTCTTCGGCTTCCTTGCGGTCGATGCCCAGCCCTGTCGCCAGCCCGAACGGCGTTTGCCCGTACACGATTCCGAAGTTCACCGCTTTCGCGGCGCGGCGCTGGTCCGGCGTAATCATCATCGGCGGAACGCGGAAAACTTCGGCCGCCGTGCGGGTATGAATATCCTCGCCGTTGCGGAAAGCCTTCATCAGTACCGGATCGCGGGACATGTGCGCCAGCAATCGCAGCTCGATCTGCGAATAGTCGGCCACTACGAGTTTCCAGCCAGGGCGGGGGACGAATGCGGCGCGGATTTCGCGTCCCAGCTCGGTGCGAATCGGAATATTCTGCAGGTTGGGATTCGAGGATGAGAGCCGCCCGGTGGCCGCGCCCGCTTGATTGAAGGTAGTGTGCAGACGCCCGGTGCCGGGATCGATCAAGAGCGGCAGTGCATCGACATACGTCCCCTTGAGCTTCGAGAGCTGCCTGTAGTCGAGAACCTTGCGGGCTATTTCGAAATTCTCCGCGAGCGTCTCAAGAATATCGGCCGCGGTTGAAATCGTCTTACCCTTGCCGTATTTCACCGGCGCGGGTAGATTCAAATCCTCAAACAGGACCTTGCCCAGTTGCTGCGGCGAGTTGATGTTAAAAGGTTTCCCCGCGAGTCCGTGGATCTCGGCCGACAGGCGCTGCAGGTCGGTATCCATGCGGCCGGCCAGCGCCTTGAGCTGGACCGGTTCAATGCGGATGCCCGTCTGCTCCATGCGCGCCAGAACCCCGGTCAGCGGCAGATCAATGGTTTCGTAAATCTCCCGAAGCCCCCCGCTGTCGATCTCCTGGATCAATCGCTCGGCCAGGGTTCCCGCGAAATCCGCCTGCGCTTCGGCCGCCATCGCGAGTTTGCGATCCAGATAGCGCTCCGACAGAACTTCGGGCGAGCAACCCGAAGGATCCGCGCAGAGCAGAAACGCGTACAGCATCACGTCATGGCGCAACCCTTGCGGCACGATGCCGTATTTCCAAAGCTCCAGCGTGACCGCCTTCACATCATGCGCCACCTTCTCCCGTTTGGGATCTTCCAGCAGGGGCTGAAACACATCCAGCAGTTCCGTGGAGAACGCGCGCGCTTCGCCGGAGCCAGCCGAAATCCCGATCACCGTCAGCGGCAGATTGTCGGCTTGCGAGGACTCCACGGCGATGGCGATGGGCGTGGCGGATGCCGCGAGCTTCTGTGCATACGCGCGGGCGTCTTCAGGCGTCGTGAGGCTCGCATAGTCTCGCGGCGTGTTGTCCTCGGTGGGCCCCGCTTCCTTCAACAGGCTGAAGAATTCGAGTTCTTTGTAAATCTGCTTGAGCGCCGCCAGGTCGGGCTCCTGTGCGCACAAGGTTTCGATCTCACATTCAATCGGGACCGTGGTGTCGATAGTCGCGAGTTTCTTGCTCAGCAGGATCTGATCGCGATTGTTCTGCAGGCTGTCGCGATACGTCTTGCGCTCCACTTCGGACGCATGCGCAATCGCCTCTTCCACCGATCCAAAGCGGGCGATTAAGTCCCGCGCGCCCTTGTCGCCGATCCCCGGCGCTCCCGGGATATTGTCGATGCTGTCCCCTTTCAGCGCGAGCAGATCCGCCACCTGCGACGGCTTCACACCCATGAACTCTTCCGTCTTGGCGGGATCGTACCAGGTGTCGTCTTTCGCCGGATTGTACATCTGGATGCGATCGCTCACCAGCTGAAGCATGTCCTTGTCGGACGAGACAATCACCACGTCGTGAGTTTCCGAAGCGCGCTTCGCGATGGCGCCGATCACGTCATCGGCCTCGAATCCGGGGAACTCCAGGATCGGTATTCGCATCGCCTCCACAACCCGCCGGATGTACGGAATCTGTTCTTTCAGATCCGGAGGCATTTCCGTGCGATTCGCCTTGTACTCGGTGTAGGTATCCTCTCGAAAGCTGCGCCCGCTCTCGAACACGGCCGCCGCGTAAGCGGGATTGTAAGCAGCCCGCAACTTGCGCAGCATGTTGTGAAAGATAAATACCGCCTCGGTGGAGAGCCCCGTGGTAGTGCGCATCGGCGGCGCCCCAGACCGTGCCCGCGCATGGTAAGCGCGGAAGATAAAACCGTAGGTGTCGATGAGGAACAGCCGGGAACGTTCAGGCATGGGTCCGACAGAATTTAGGATAGCGCTTCGTTGGACTAGAATAACGTTTGAATGCGGTTCTTTCTCGCAATCCTGCTGGCCTTGCCGCTTTGCGCCCAGTCCCCCGAACTCGTAAGCGTAGTATCCAAACCCGTCCAGCGCGACTTGAAGCTCCCCGGCGAATTTCAACCCTACGAAACAGCCGAGTTGCGCGCCGCCGTGCAGGGCTTTGTCGACAAAGTGCTGGTAGACCGTGGCAGCGTGGTTAAGAAAGGCCAGGTGCTCGCGGAACTGGTCGCGCCGGAGATGCGGGCTCGCCTCATGGAGGCGCAGGCCCGAGAACAAGTGTCGGAATCCATGCAAGCGGAGATGGAAGCCCGCCTCGGCGCTGCGCGTGCGACATACTCGCGCCTCAAAGAGGCTTCCGCGACCCCTGGCGCCATCGCGGGCAACGAACTGATCCAGGCCGAGAAAGCGGTAGCCGGCGCCGAGGCTGCCGTGAAGTCCGCGGAGGCCTCCGTGCGCGCGGCCAGAGCGTCGGTCAGCGCGCTTCGCGATCTGGAGGCCTACCTCAAAGTGACCGCGCCCTTCAGTGGGGTAATCACCGAACGATTCCTGCATCCGGGCGCGCTGGCCGGTCCGAGTCTGGGCCCTCTGCTGAAGCTGGAGGATTCATCGCGGCTGCGGCTGGTGGTAGCGGTGCCCGAATCGGCGGTGGGAGGAATCCGAGCCGGGACCCATGTCACGTTCAAGGTCCCCGCGTATCCTGATCAGATTTTCTCCGGCGCCGTCGCTCGCTTGAGCCATGAGATGGATCCCAAGACGCGAACCATGCCGGTAGAAGTTGAAGTGGCGAACAACGGCGGAAAACTGTCGCCCGGCATGTACCCCGAGGTGAACTGGCCCGTACACCGGGGTCAGGCATCCTTGCTGGTGCCAGCTTCTAGCATTGTGGTCAACACCGAGCGCACGTTTGTAATCCGGAATACCAGCGGCCGCGCCGAGTGGGTAAACGTGCGCCGCGGCGCTCCCGCAGGGGACTTGGTGGAAGTATTCGGACCAATCCAAGCCGGCGATCGAATAGTAAAGCGAGCCAGCGACGAAATCCGCGAAGGCACGAAGCTGAATTGAAGCTGGGGGCAAGCGGGGTCCAGGCCGCCTGCCCCCGTACGCTCGGAGGAGAACGTATTTGCTTTGAATGATTAGTTCCGGCAGCCCCCCATTATTCTCAAGAAAAATGTGGGGCGGGCCCCCTGGCCCGCAGCCGGCCCCCCGGCCGGCTTGCCGAAGAGCGGTAAAACCGCGAGCCGAGGGCGTCCTCCCTACCCCATTCTGCTAGCCCCAGGTGCCGGCTGGACCCGGTAAAACTCGGGTACGAACCCAAACCGCCCCTCATACCGTCCCCGCACCGTATCTTCAAACACTTCCACCGTTTCAGCCCGCATTAGATTCACCGTACACCCCCCAAAACCGCCCCCCGTCAGCCGCGCACCGTAAACTCCCGGAATCTTGATGGCTGTATCCACCAGGAAGTCGAGCTCGGGACAGCTTACTTCGTAATCGTTCTGCAAGCTGCGGTGCGACTCCACCAACAGACGCCCCATTTCATCGAGATCGCCCGCCCGCGCGGCTGCCGCAAACTCCAGCACACGGTGGTTTTCGCTAAGAACGTGCCGGGCCCGCGGGGACTTGCCCGGATCGGTTGCATCGCGGAGAGTGTCCACTCCCAATGCCTGCGCGGCGGCCGCGCATTCGGCGACCCGTGTTCGGTACGCACTGGCCGCCAGCTCGTGCTTCACCATGCTGTTCACCGCCACAATCGCGACCTCCGGAAGTGGGACTGGTTCACTATCGAGGCTGCGGCAATCCAGCAGGATCGCGCTGTGCTCGCGTCCGAAGATGGACGCGTACTGGTCCATGATTCCGGAGGGCAGGCCGACGAAATCGTTTTCGGCGCGGCGGCAGAGCTGCGCGAGTTCCAGGCTGGGCAACGGCCCGACCCAGCCGAGCGCCAGAGCAGCAGCTACTTCGATAGCAGCCGAGGAACTGAGTCCCGAGCCGACCGGTACTTCGCTCGATAGCATCAGGTCATAGCCGCGAGTGAGTTTTAGCTGGCGAGCGACGCCGACGATGTAATCGGTCCACTGGCCGCTGGGGGCAAGGGTTGGAATCGCGCCCACGGGAAATTCGCGCCATTCGTCGTAGTGCCGCGAGTAGACCCGCAGCACATTATCGCGATTGGGCGCGGATGCAGCGTAACACGCCAGATCGATCGCGATAGGACACACCAGTCCCCCGTTGTAATCGGTGTGTTCGCCGATCAGATTAACCCGCCCAGGAGCGCGATAAACATCCGGAGAGCGACGGAAACGGTTTTCGAAGGAACTAATCAGGCGGCCCGGCGTGCCAGCCACAGCATTACGCTCCCGAATATCACCATGGAAAAGCCGCACCATACGTTGACATGATCGGGGGCAAGCTGGGCGTGAGCCTCGGGAAGAACGAATCCGGTGATCAGCAGGATGATCCCCACCAGGGTGAAGAAGAGGCCGATGGGAGTGCGGAGGTCGGTCATTTGGGTTACCAGAAGATGATATTCAAAATGACCAGCGCCACGGCCACGATAATGGCCAGCGGAGCGGGCCGCTTATACCAGGGTACGCCTTCCTCGTGGGGAATCTTCGTTAGCCCGTAGACCAGATTTTCAAGCTCGGATTCGGCCTTGGGTTGGGACAACATGCTGACCAGCACCGTAACAAGGAAGCAGGTGGTCCAGGCGAAGATGGCGATCCAGAAATTCTGCGCCATGGTGGAGGGGAACTGGTGGACCACGGCGACCCAGCCGCCCTTATTCTCGGCGAGCGTCAGGCCGTGGGTGAGCGCGGCCGCGCAAGTCCCGCTCAGCAGGCCCGTGAAAGCGCCGTGCCCGGTGGTGCGCTTCCAGAACATCCCCAGCAGGAACGTGGCGAACAGCGGTGCATTCACGAAGCCGAACACCAGCTGCAGGAAATCCATGATGTTGTTGAAGTGCGTGGCGAGATATGCCGTGCCCACTGAAAGAGTGATCCCAACCAAGGTAGTGATGCGGGCCACCCAGAGGTAGTGCGTATCGGGAGCCTTCTTGCGGATGTAGCCCTGGTACAGGTCGTACGTGAAAACGGTGTTGAATGCGGTGACGTTGCCCGCCATACCGGACATGAACGAAGCCATCAGCGCGGTCAGACCAAGGCCAAGCATGCCGGACGGGTAGAACTGGGCCATGAGAGTGGTGAGCACCTGATCGTAATCGGGACCGCCGTCGGCTTTGGTGGGAAGGGCGTAACCCACTCCCATTTTCGCGAGCGCCAGAGCGGCGATCCCAGGGATGATCACCACGAATGGCATGAACATCTTCGGGAACGCGGCGATCAGCGGCGTGCGCCGGGCGGCGGACATGGAATCGGCGGCCATGGCGCGCTGCACCACCAGGAAGTCGGTACACCAGTATCCGAAGGAAAGCACGAATCCGAGTCCGGCGATGAGGCCGAAGACCTCGACGCCCATGGGATTGTGCGTGGAGTTGGTGGCGTATTGCCAGGTGTGGGTCAACTCGGCGGGCAGTCGCGAGGCCATGCCGCTCCAGCCGCCGGCGCGCCATACCGCGAGTCCCGCCAGAGGCGCAATCCCGAGAACGATCAAGAAGAATTGCAGCACTTCGTTGTAGATGGCGCTGGTCAGGCCGCCCAGGAAGGTATAGACCAGAACGATCGCGGCCGTGAGCAGCACGCTGTTAGTAAAGCTCCAGCCCAGCACCAGGTGGAGGAGAAGCCCCAGGGCGTACATCGAGATGCCGCTGGAAAAGAGCGTCATAATCGCGAAAGTAACGGCGTTGAAGGCGCGCGTTTTTTCGTCGAAGCGCAGCTTGAGGTACTCGGGGACGCTGCGGGCGCGGCTGCCGTAATAGAACGGCATCATGAAGACGCCCACGAAGAGCATCGCGGGGATTGCGCCGATCCAATAGAAGTGCGCGGTCATGATGCCGTACTTGGCGCCGGAGGCGCACATCCCGATCACTTCCTGGGCGCCTAAATTGGCCGCGATGAAGGCCAGCGATGTGATCCAGACGGGAACCGAGCGCCCGGAAGTAAGGAACTCGCTGGACGTCTTGACGCGCCGCTTCACAATCCATCCAATGCCCAGGACGAAGGCGAAGTAGAGCGACAGGATCAGGTAGTCGACGAGGGCTAGCTTCAAACTGCAAAGTGTAGCATGGCTGGGGGATGGGTATGATGGGGTGGAACCGATTCCTTCATGGCGAACGAGACTCTCACGCTGAAGTCGATAGGCCCCATCAAGGAAGCCACCGTGCAGTTTGGCGATCTAACAGTGCTTGTTGGCCCGCAGGCGAGCGGGAAGAGTATTTTCCTTCAGTTCCTGAAGCTGGCGCTAGATCGTGTGCCAGTTCAGGTTACTTTGCACATGCACGGGCTGGAGTGGGTTGGGAATAGCGAGTTTCTGGATCTTTACCTTGGGGAAGGCATGCGGAATGTCTGGCACCCCCGAAACAGCAAGATAGTTTGGGGTAAACGCCCGATCGAGCCGGACAAGATTATCCGTTCATCCCAGATGGAGCGCGAGAAATGCTTCCTGATCCCGGCACAACGCGTGCTTACGCTGAGCCGCGAGAGTTGGCTCCGTCCATTTACGGACTATCGGCCCGGGGATCCGTTCGCGGTCCGCGACTTTAGCGAAAAGCTGCGGGTGTTTCTGGACCGGCCGCATCGTTTTCAGCCGGGAGAAGAGTCGCTATCGCATGACATCTTCTCCGGCCTCGGCCTCGCGATAGTAAGAGAGGGCCCTCAAAGACGGTTAGTCCTGCGGGACGCAAGCGACAAGCTGCGGTTGCCCTTCATGGTCTGGTCGGCCGGCCAGCGCGAATTTGTTCCGCTCCTACTGGGCCTCGATTGGTTACAAAGAACGCGGCCTGATCCGATGTGGGTGGTCATTGAGGAGCCCGAGATGGGCCTCCGCCCGAAGGCCATTGAGGGTGTGCTCCTCATGATCTTTGATTTGCTTCGTCGCGGGCATCGCGTCTGCATTTCCACTCATTCCGCCCAGGTTCTGGATGTCGTGTGGGCCTTACGAAATCTTCGCCAATCCGGAGCCGGCGCGGCGGATGTTTTGCGGATCTTTGGGGCTGAAGGCGGCGCACCCGCTAAGCAGGTCGCTAGCGCCGCGCTGAAGAAGAAGATCAAGGTCTATTATTTCGATCGGCATTCCGGTAAGACGCGCGATATATCGAAACTCGATCCAGCCGCGGCGGATCATTCCGAGGCGGAGTGGGGCGGTCTTACTGAATTCAGCGGCAGAATGGCGGACATTGTGGCTGACGCCGCCGCACGCAACGGCGGCATGAAATGAGCTTCGTGAGGGCGGTCGGGAAAACGCCGCAGTTGAAGGAGCATCTGAAGCCGGGCCTCACGGCTCTCCGTAGGTCCGACCGCGTTCGCATCCAGTGTTCTCAGCCCCGCCGTCTGACCGGAAGCATCGATCTCGATTCCGCGCTCAAGCCCGTCCATCCAACGAAACCACGCTGGGATTACGGAATCGGCTTGGATTCGCGTGTCGTATGGCTAGAGGTACATCCGGCTTCGTCGCACCATATCGATGAGGTTCTGAATAAATTGGCATGGTTGCGGCAATGGCTGGAGGCCGACGCGCCCGCCCTGCGATGTTTGCGTACGGAATTCATCTGGCTGGCTAGCGGCAGAGTTGGATTTCGAAGCGGCAGCCCGCAGATGAAGCGCATCGCCCAGTGCGGCCTGAAGTTTCGCGCCCGAGAACTCGTCATGGCGGCTTAGCCCCGCCATGCTGGTCTATGCCGTCACAATTTTCCTGAGCGCGTTTCTGCTGTTTCTGGTGCAGCCCATGATCGGCAAGATGATTCTGCCGTGGTTTGGCGGATCGGCTGCCGTGTGGAGCGCCTGTCTGCTATATTTTCAGCTCTCGCTGCTGCTTGGATATTTATACGCGCATGGGATATCGCGGTTGACACCCAGGCGTCAGGCTCTGATCCATACGCTGCTTCTGCTGGCGAGCCTCGCGGTGCTGCCGGTGATCCCGTCGGCGGCGTGGAAGCCGGCGGTGGCGGGCGATCCGACACTGAGAATCGTGGGCGTGCTGGCGGCCACCATCGGGCTGCCGTACCTGCTTCTGTCCGCCACCGGACCTTTGTTGCAAGCCTGGTTTGTGGCGGTGCGGCCAGGCGCGATTCCCTATCGCTTGTTCGCCCTCTCGAACCTGGGATCCATGTTGGCGCTGCTGAGTTATCCGGTAATCGTGGAGCCTGCGCTGGCCGCGCGCTCGCAGGCTTGGATGTGGTCGGGCGCCTACGCGCTATTCGCGTTACTCTGCGTGGGCGCGGCGTGGAAGATGGCAGGCCGGGTGAAAGCGGCCATGGCGGACGCTGGCGCTGAGCCGGGAATTCGCCCCGGCTGGAAGCACTATGCATTCTGGATCCTGCTGGCGGCGTGTCCGTCCGGACTGCTGCTGGCATTGACTACGGTACTCAGCCAGAATGTGGCGCCCATACCCTTTCTATGGGTGCTGCCCTTGGCGATCTATTTACTGACCTTCATTCTGTGTTTCGAGAGCAGCCGCTTTTACTCACGCATCGTGTTCCTGCCGCTGGTGGGCGCGGCCGTGGCCGCGATGTCCTTCACCTCTTATTACGATTGGAACAATCCGCCCATCCGTGTCGCGATTCCCGTGTTCGGCGCCGGACTATTCCTGTGCGCAATGGCCTGCCACGGCGAACTGGCGCGTTTGAAACCGCATCCGCGCTACCTAACGCGTTTCTATCTCGCGGTTTCATTCGGCGGCGCGCTGGGCGGCCTGTTCGTCGCTATCCTGGCGCCACATCTGTTCCACACCTACGCCGAGTTTCCCATCTTGCTGGTAGCCTCCTTGTCGCTGCTGGCGCTGGCCGTGTGGACGGTTCCCAGCGAGCCGGCCGGCAAACCAGCCTTCTGGATCCTGCTGGCGGAAGCGCTGGTGCTGGGCGCGATCGCGATGAGCGGGGGCACGATCTTCGGCGGTGACCGGGCCATGATGGCTGCGATTGGAGGATGTGCCGCGGCGACGGCCGTGATAGTCATCGCAATGCGGAGGCGGTTAGACCCCGGCGTGGAGAACTGGGTTGCCCGGGGCGGCATGCTCGCTTTGACCGTCTGGGCAGCGGTCTACCTGGGATCCAAACACAATCATGATGCCCAGCGGTTCATCCGGTCAGACCGAAACTTCTACGGCGTGCTGCGCGTGCGCGACCAGCCGGATACCGAGTTCGAGACGGGCCTCCGGGCATTGATCCACGGCACCATCTATCATGGGTCGCAACTCAGTGATCCGCAGTACCGGCGTATCGCCACCACTTACTACTCTGCGGCATCGGGGATCGGTCGAGCGCTGGCCGCGCTGCAGGCGCGTGGTCCGGTCCGCGTGGCTGTGATTGGGCTGGGCGCGGGCGTGCTAGCCAGTTATGGCCGAACCGGCGACATGTTTCGCTTCTACGAGATCAATCCCCTGGATGTCACCATCGCGAACACGCAATTCACGTTCTTGAAAGACTCTCCGGCGCAGCCTGTGATTGCGCTCGGGGACGCGCGTCTGACACTCGAGCGAGAATCGCCGCAACGGTTTGACGTGCTGGCGGTAGACGCATTTTCCAGCGACTCTATTCCCGTGCATCTACTTACCCGCGAAGCCTTTGCATTGTACTTCCGGCATCTCGCGCCGGGCGGGGTACTGGCGGTTCACGTCTCCAACCGGTATTTGAACCTGATTCCGGTGGTGGCGGGGAACGCGGCGGCTTTCGGGAAAACCGCGATACTCGCCTACGATGATGGCGAAGAACAAGATTACTTCGACAGCAGCGACTGGATGCTAGTCACGGCCGATCCGAAGGTATTCGAACAGCCTGAATTCCGAAGCGTGGACACACGCCCGGTCCCGCCATCGCCCAAATTCCGGACCTGGACGGACGATTACAGCAATCTGTTTCAGATCTTGAGGTAAGCAGCGGCATCAAATCCGGGAAACCGAGCCGCTCGCCTCCAAATGCATACTGCCGGAGCCCGTCAATGGCCGTCCAGGTGGAATGGTAGCGGTTGTACACATCCCGATCCTTGGGGTCGCCCCAGCTCCCGTCCCGGTTTTGCCGCGAGAGCACGTAATCGACGCCGGTGCGAATGAGCGCATCATTTTCGGTCATTCCGAAAGCCCGCAGGGTGTCGAGGAATTCCCCCACCGTTTCCGGATCCTTCATGCGAACCGCCTCCTCCAGATTGTCTTTCAGATAGGCGTACTCTTCGGGCAGCCAGCGCGGCGAGAGCTGGTACTGGTTGTAGTCATTGAGCGTATAGATGATGTGAGTGATGCAATACGTAATGTCGTAGAAATCGCTGGTGCTTACCTGCTCGCGCGGAGCATAGGGACGCATCAAGCGAATCCACTTCAGCACGTCGCGATAAGTCGCGCCGAGAGTGATCCCGTAGATGTCGCCGGTGTAGGCGGTGATCAAGGCGTCTGACCAGACGTCATAACGGTTTCGCATTCTTAGTGTCGAGCCGTCGCGCGGGCAAGTCCGGGTTCCGCGCGGCCAGCTGCGATCGCACTGCGGACAAGGCGCGGGAATGTCGGATGGCGGGGGCTCATTCACGGCGTCAAACAACAGGAAATCCCTGGCAGTGAAGCGCGCGGCCGCGGCGCGGATCTGTTCCTTGAACGAATCGTCCGGATAACCCAGCCGCGTGGCCGCATCGGCGCCGAAGATCACATTGGCGATTCCGTTGGCGCTGTAATCCTCAGTAAGCCGGGAATGCTTGCGGCGCCATTCGGCCGCGCGTTCATGACCCGCGGCATAGGCCATCCGACGGAGTTTGGGATCTTGCGCGGTATTCGATATAGTCCAGAAGCACCAGAGCAGATCGTGGCCCCATTCGCCGAAGGCCTCCGGATTGGAGGCTGTTCGGGCAAGAAATCGCATGCCGCGATAGATGGCCCGGTCGCGGTCTTCAGCGGAGTAGCGGGCACCGGGCCAAAGCGGAGGTGGGGCGGCTTCCGCGGTGGCAAAAGAAAGCAGAAGAGGCGCGGCGCAGAGCAGGCGGAGGCGCACGGCCTCAGATTAGCACTAGCTCGACGGGCGGATGTCGCCGGGCTCGCGCGAGTCGCTGCGGTACAGAAAATACAGCAGCGCGGGAACCGCCAAAAAAACGGCGGCATAGGCACCGATAAAGCGGATGGCGATCAGCGAAACGCCCAGGAAAATCAGCCAGAAGCAAACCACGCCACCGCGAATCGCCCACAGCGCCGAAGTACGCGAGTAGCCTTCGGCGCCGCGAACGAACAGCAGCAGCCACAGAACATCCACGGTAAACAAGATCAAGGAAATCTTGAATAAGGTCAGTCCGAAGTTACTCACCTGCACAATCACCGCTTGGTCTTGCACCTGAGAAGTAGTGAATCGCGGCTCTCAAACGTTTCAACCCCAAGTATAGAAATTAGATGTGAAATAGCGAATAGGGCGAAATACCTATAACCGCTGCCGCGCCCGGGAGCGGCGGGCTTGATAGAATCGAAACTCTTGGCTCGGCCCCAAAGTTCAATCCGCGCATATATTTCCATTGCCAGGCCGGACCATTCCGTGAAGAACGTATTCGTGCTTCCCGGGATCGTTATCGCCCTCACCGTCTCGCCGCCCGGCGACTGGGCCCCCCTGGCCATGCGCATCGCCGTGGGGCTGCTATCGGTTACGCTGATCGCATGCAGCAACTACGTAATCAATGAAGTAATGGATGCGCCCTTTGATCGCAGCCATCCCATCAAGCACAGGCGCCCGGTTGCGTCCGGGCAGGTGAGCCTTACGGTGGCATACGCCGAGTGGCTGGCGCTGTTCGCCGCCGGCATGGGAGCGGCGCTATTCATTTCCATCCCGTTTTTCTTCACCATGGCCGCGCTGTGGGCGATGGGATGCATTTACAACATCCCGCCATTTCGGAGTAAGGACATCCCATACGTGGATGTGCTTACCGAATCGATAAACAATCCGCTGCGCATGCTGGCCGGCTGGTATATCACGCTCACTCAAGCGAGCCCTCCGGTGTCTCTCCTGGTCGCGTATTGGATGGTGGGCTGCTACTTCATGGCCATCAAGCGCTGGGCCGAGTATCGCGAGTTTGACGACCCGGCGCGGCGCACCGCATATCGCCGCGCGTTCGCATTCTACGATGAACGGCGGCTGCTAGTCTCCATCATGTTCTACGGTTCCTTCGGAATGCTCACGTTCGGTGTTTTCATCATGCGCTACCGCCTGGAGTTGATTCTCGCGTTTCCGCTGATCGCGCTGGTGATGGCGATCTACTTCTCGCTCGCCTTCAAGCCGGATAGTGCCGTGCAGCGGCCCGAAACGCTGTATCGCGAGCCGGCCCTGATGGCTTCGGTGGTCGTCTGCACGGTGGTCTTGATTGTGCTTTTATTTGTGGATGTTCCCGCGCTTGCGCGGATCTTCGCCCCCTTGAGCATGGGCCTTCAGCCGCAAGCCCGCCCTTAGGATCTCAAGAGCCCGATTCCAAACGATACGCCAAGATTTCCGGCAGTCCGGCGCTCAGAATCTTCTCTTGCGCGGACCGGACATCGTATGCCGCCCGCCAAAACGTCACCAGGCGCTGCTCCGGTTCGTAAATCGCGTAGGCCGCCCGCGGATCGCCGTCTCGCGGCTGGCCTACTGAACCGGGGTTGATCAAGTAGTCGATGCCGTTCTCCAGCTCCAGCGTCTCCGAGTCGGAAGCGAGCGAAGGGCTGCGCAGGCTCTTCACGGCGTTTCGCCGGAACCAGAAGCCCCCCTGGATGTGCGTGTGGCCGAAGAACGAGACAGCTTTTTCGAGGTATGGCGCCATCATCGCCGCCTCGCGCTCGGACAACACGTATTCGTCTTCGTCCAGCGGCGAGCCGTGCAGGATTTGGAAGCCATCCACGCTCTCCGGCCCCTTTGGAAGCGACTTGAGGTAGGCGATGGTGGGAGGCTTGGCCGCCACCTGGGTCCACATCGCCGAAATTCGCGCTACGGGATTGAACCACTCGAGATCCTCCATGCCGGCGCAAGCTTTGTCGTGATTGCCGCGCACCACGGCCGCAACGTTCCCATGCACCCACCGCGTGACGATGTCGGGATCGGCGCCATAGCCCACCAGATCTCCGCAGCAGACCGTCTTGTCGTACTTGCCGCGAGCATGGCGCAGCACGGCATCGAGGGCCTCCCAGTTTGCGTGCAGGTCACTGACGACTAAATAGCGCACAGGCGCAC
>JALYHQ010000052.1 GCA_030776455.1 Acidobacteriota bacterium
ACGAATAGGTGCGCGCACCCAGTACGATCCTGGATAACTACACCTTCGCCCGCATCATTTCTCCATTGAGAGAGGTTTGAGGCCCCCACAATCGGCTGAGAGCCACTTGCCCGTCCTGGTCATGTGCGTGGTTTTGGTTTGACCTTCAGACTGGAGGGTGGAAGTGGTTTTCACGGTGTAACTTTCTGGACTGGAGAAGATGATCTCGCTATCGACCTCCAGATGATTTTGAGAGCAGCTCGTGTGCGATTTCCACGAACTGTTGGTACGACTGCTGTAGGTGGTCTTGCAATCGGGGACCGGATTTACGAACTTCGAAGCGTCGAGCATCTCGCGTGTCTGACAGATCTTAACTGTGTTCCCGCTGGCCTCAATTCCTTGCTGTTTTAACGCGGCTTCAACTTGCGCGCGGCGTTCGGGCGGCATGTTCTTCATCCGTTCGGACATGTCGGGGCGTTTCTGCCCATTGGTTTCGCGCTCCATCTGGACCTGCCAGAGTCCAGGTCTGATTGGAGCCACCTGTCCACTGGCGGAAGTGGCAGCGAGAGCAAAGCTAATAATCGCCGGAAGTACCGTTTTGAAATGTCGCATACATGCACTACATAGAGTATGGGCGGATGTCGTCGGGAATGCCACCAGGTTCTTGCCTGGCATGTGACACTCCCAATGGGCCGTGAAACGCTCTTCTTGTGGGGCAGGTTAGCAACCTGCGGCCGATTAGCAATCGGCCCTCCACAAGCTGGACCTTGCGTTCCTTAAGAGCGAGTCAGTCCCTTTGGTGCCGGGCTCCGTGAGGAGCCTGCCCGCTACGACGTGTTCATAACAGCGGGGAACGTGGTTCCTGGTGTGAGGTCTGCAATCTGCTGGCAGGCGAAACCGCCTGCCCCACATGCTGGGCGGTGCGAAGGTGAGGGCTGGGAGTGAATGATAGCTCATGCAAGAATATCGTAGTGCAAGGTGAGGTTTCCGATGAGATACGACTTTCTGATTGAGACTTACGATACCGAGCGCATCAAGGTGATTAGCGCCTGGAGCATGTTCACTGACCAGGATCTCCCCGTCCGTCCTCATCCGATCGATAAGCGGGGGCGCAGTGTCCGCGAGCATATGGTGCATCAATGCGTCAGCGAAGACATTTGGTTTCGGACAATGCTCGGTATTGATATCGGAGCACCGCCGTTGCCAAACGAAGAAGTCAGATTGGAATTCATGCGGCGGTACGCGGAAGACAGCGTAAAACGCCTGGCCGCGTTGCGGGATAAAGATGAGACGTGGTGGGAAGGGGAGACGGTGTTTTTCGACGTACGGCGATCGCGGGCCTGGGTGATGACTCGCCGCCTGACCCATACCGCCCATCATCGGGGCCAACAGTTGGCCCTGCTGCGTATGCTCGGCCGGGAAGAACACAGCAATTACGGACCTACTGCCGATACGGGCGGTCTGATGCAAAACCACGCCCCTACCATCTATGCGTACCCAAGTTTGCTTGCGCTATTGGAAGGCGAAGCCGCCGGCGGCAAGAAGAGCGAATTGCCCGGCCCCGGACAGAAGCCGGTTACGGAGCGGCCGGGGTCTTAAAACGAACCGGCTTGAATTGGCTCGTTCGGAAAGGCCAAGCTGGCGCCTATTCCCGCAGGCAGAACCCGTAATTTTGTCTCCAACCCGCCGCGATGTATTGGACGGTCTGATCAAAGGCAGATGCGCTTCGCTTTGGCGTGCATCTTCATAGGGCGTACCTCGAGGGGCCACCCGGGTCCTCAGACTATTTACGACCTCTTGGGGGAAAGTTGAATGATCGTCCCGTGCTTCTTGTCGCCTGCAACCCATGTCAGGTCGACTTGAAATGTCTTTCCCGGGAAATTAAACCTCGCGTACTTCCCTTCCGAATTGATGTGCCTCATGTGTGGGACGTCTTCGCCTCCGAGCTTTTTATAGTAGTCGTCCACCTTTTCGAAAGCGTCCGACGTAGTATACGCGACACCTCCGGGAACACTCTTGCGAAGAGCATTGCTTACCTCTTCATCGACGACGGCGCCGGGGTAGACGGCAACATCCGGGGACGCACCCAGACAGGTGAAAGCAAGCAGAGCGGCAGCAGCTAGATATTTCAATGGCTACTCCGTTGGCCCCAGAATTTAGCGAGGGGTGCCTTAGCGTAACACCCATTGGGGCACACGTAACCAGGCTGGAGCCTGGCGCACGGTGATAAGAGGGAGAAGCAGCTACATGCGTGGATGGCCGCTCGTCAGTGACGTCACCTTACTTGTCCGGCCGAAGAGCTCCACGCGAAGCTTGCGCCGACAGTGCCAGCGCTTGCGGAGCTTCCAGATATGTACTGGCAACATGCCGGAACAGATCCTCGAACGCCCCGCCTTCGAATCCGGCCATGGCTTCTTGCACCGAGTGCCAGCCCAGCATGCGATAGCTTTCCGTTTGCGATTCGGTGTACCACTGATCGGCCGTGCTTTCGTGGGGAAAGGCCTGGCAGCCGGAGTGATAGCTGAGCACGTCGGGAGATTCATTGCGCAGGACCATGGGCTTCAGGTAAAGGATATATCCGCATTGAGCCGTGGGGCCGTCCACCGATGGGTAGTCGATGCGAGCCAGGGCCGCGCGCTTCTTGAGGCCTCGGAGTCCCGAGATCAGCTGATTGTCGAATTCTATCGGGATATTGAGATCGATACGAATCTTGCGCAGCGCGTTACCCAGATCTTCATAGGTGAAACTGGGGTCGCAGCCGGAATCCAGAACAACGATGTAGCGGCAGCGCCGCAGGACCATTTCATACAGCCCCAGGTTCTCGAAGTGGCCGCCATCGGACAAATAAACGTACGGGCTGCGGTTATTGGTGAGCCCGAAACCCTCGCGCACCAGCGAGCCGATGGCCGATCGCGGCCCGTCCTCTTCCCAGGTCTTGACGCCATGAGCGCCGGGATTGCCCAGCCAGCTCCCGAGCCGCGCGTTGAACAGCGTCATGATGAATGAGATCACGGGCGAGGAATGATAACCCATGTTGGGGCTGGCGGCGGCGCCGGAAATGGTGACGGCAGTGCCTAGCGTAATCCCCTTGTCGCCGCCGTACTTTCCGGTGTCGCGATAGCCCAGGTCGTAGCTGCCGCAATGCAGCGGGGTGATGGTGAATGACTGCGCTTTGCGCTGCTGCCAGGCCAAGCGGTCTCCGGCCACCAGGTTCAAACAAGCGTTCACTACATGCATCGGACGGTACCGCGTATCCAGGGCTTGCATGTGCAGATTGTCGCTCTCGGAAAAGCCCGTAAACAGGCTGGCATCTTTCGTCCGGAGCGGGTTGGACGCTCCCAGGTAAGCGCGGATCAGGCGGTTGCGGTACATGGCATGCAGCGAGAAGCGATTGATGTTGACGAAACGCGCCATGAAGAAACTGAGCAGGAAGAAGCCCGCGGCCAGAATCAGGTTGAAGTGCGGCAGCGTCTTTTCCACGATGTCACGGTGATCCCACCAGGGATAGGAAGTCTTGTGGAAGCTCTTCAGCAAGCTGCTCAATAGCACGTCGGTGAGCAAGGAAAGGCCGACAATCAGCAGCAGCATAAAGGCGGGCGGCGCCAGCTTGAGCGCGAGTTCCACCGTCCTGGAGCCTTTTCCGCTGGCGGCCGGCGCAGCCTCCTGGTTGCCGCTTTGCGCGCGGCTCTTGCCGCTGCTGCCGGCAGCGGCCGTGATGATGCCCGCGAGGCCTCCGGCCCCGGCGATGGCCGATTTGATCCATCCGTTCAGATGCTGCATGTAATCCGGCGCAATCAATACCAGCGCTCCGATTCCCAGCCAGCCCACCGCGAATAACAACAGCAGCGCTCCGGCGCGGGACATCCATTCCCGGTCTTCGTCCTTGAGCGCGACACTGGTGAGCCCCACGAACAGGCAGCCCCCCAGCAGCATGCCCGCCAGCAGCAGCGGCGGCTCCAGTACTACGAAAATGGAATTCTCCGGAGACAGTTCGTAGAGAAAATTGAAAATAGCCAGGTAACTGATGGCGCTGAACAGCCCCACCAGCAGCACCGCGAAACTGATGGGCAGCAGCAGCCGTGGAAGCTTGGCCCGGCCGTCGCCGCTGATCAGCGAGTACAGCAGGTAGGCCCCCCAGCCGGCGAAGCACTGGAGCAAATTGTGTTGGAAAGCTTCTGCTGTCGGGATCATTACTTCGGTGTTGTCCCAGGTCCACCAGACCGACTGGCAAATGGTGGCGAGCACAACCGGCGCCAGGACAAAACGAATGAAGGCCTTCTGCGAATGCGGGCGGTCACCCACCCCGGGCAGGTACCGGATCATGTTGAACATCGCGAACGCGAAAAAGGCGAAACCCAGATAATGCGCCGCCAGATCCAGCTGGAGCCACGTCCCGGCCGGCAGCAGATACTCGTGCAGGTTGCGAAAATTTACCAGCGAAACGGCGAATCGAGGCGCCATCAGCGCGCCCATCAAAAGAGGAATCAGCACCAGCCAGTTCAGCAGCATGTTGCGCAGCACCGTGGCCACCAGCGTCCAGGTGTCGGCCGAAAGAACGCCCAGCTTGGGCGTCAAATAATTGTTGTATTCGCGCAAGTGCTGCACCGGATCGGGAAGCGGAGCCGCGGGAGGCTTGCCGGCTTTTTTCAGGTGCGGAATGATGTTTTCCACGCCTTGGGCGCGCTGGATCCAGGCCGTAAGCCAGCTGCCGATGTAGCCTCCGCCGGAGACAGTGGAGAGATAATCGAAGCGGTTTAGAACGCCCTTATCCGCTAAGGCTCCAATGGCGCCGAGCGCGAAAGTCGCGCTGCGGATTCCGCCTCCGGAGATACACAAAGCCGATAGCGGCGCTTGCTGGTGGATACGCCGGAAGGCTTCAGCGGAGCGCTCCGGCTCCTCCGCGGCGGTGAGCGCCCCCAGGTCGCGGCCCAGGGCGCGATACTCCTGCTCCAGAACCTCGGAAAGCTCCAGCGGCCGGTCTTCAGGCATGCACGCAATATGGACGATATCCTCCCGCATTGTCAAGGAGGAATTTGGCAGCCTAATTGCTACAGATCAGGGCAGGTGGGTTGATTCATATGCTATACAGCGCCGCAATCGCATTTTTGATCATATTTGGGCTGTTCTTGTCTATGCTGTCGTCCTCTCCACGTCACGACGTGGAATGGGAAGCCGACACGGACATGTGAAATATTGTCACACGTCCGTTTCTTCTTACTTTGTCGATACGGCCTTCTGATGATGATTAGGATAGGCCGGCCGCACGGGATGCGGCGCCGGATGCAGCCTTAGCTCTTCCAACACCACCTGGACGGCTTTGTCCAGTTGCGGATCTTGGCCCTTGCGCACCAGCTCCGGGTCGAAGTCCACCTCGATGTCCGGCGCCATGCCGTGATTCTCGATGTCGTATTCTAGCGTGGTGGTGTTCCAGATCGCATCGCCGGGCGCCGTCACCAGCCCGCCGTCCATGAGATCCGGCGTTCCGCCGATTCCCACCAGACCGCCCCAGGTGCGTTTGCCCACCAGTTTGCCGACGCCCTCGCGCTTGAAATACCACGGCATCGCATCGCCGCCCGAGCCGGCGAATTCATTGATCACCATCACCTTGGGACCGTAAATGCCCAGCGGCTGAGCGAAGTCCGCGCCATCGCGGCCGCTGGCCATGCTCATCAGCGGACGCTTCAGGTACTCGATGATATCGGTGGCCAGCGCCCCGCCGCCATTGAAGCGCTCATCGATAATCGCGGCTTCCTTGCCCACCTGCGCGAAGAAGTAGCGATTGAAGTTCGTGAGTCCGCCGAACGCGGTGTCGGGCATATAAATATACGCCACCTTGCCATTGGTCATCTGATCCACCTTGCGGCGGTTGCCTTCAATCCAGGCGAGGTTGCGCAGCGCGGTTTCGCTGGGCACCGGCACCACGGTGACTTCGCGCGAGTTGGCGCCGGCGGGATCGGGCCCTACCTTGAGCAACACCGACTTGCCCGAGGTCCCTTCAAAAAAGCTGTAGACATTGTCGCTGGCCCGCACATCGCGGCCGTCCACCGCCAGCAGGTAGTCGCCGGCGGCGACGTTCACGCCCGGCTGGGTGAGCGGCGCTTTCAACTGGGGATTCCAGTTTTCGCCGTCATAAACGCGGGCGAAGCGATAGCGCCCGTTTTCGAGCTTGTAGTCGGCTCCCAGAAGCCCGGTCTGCACGCGTTTTACATCCGGCTGCTCGCCCCCGAATATATACAAATGGCCCACCGTCAGATCGCCGTAGACCTCGGCGAAAATGTAATTCAAGTCCACCCGGGCGGCAAGATTTTCCAGATACGGCGCGTACTTCTTTTCGCTGGCCCGCAAGTCCAGACCGTGCGCGTTGGGATCGTAGAAGAATTCGCGCTCGATGCGGAAGCTCTCGTGGTACATCTGCTTCCATTCGGAGCGCGGATCGATCCGCACTTCGAGGGCATCGGTCTTCAGCACGCCATCGGCGCCTCCCGGCGGAGGCCCCGACGGCGCGGGCCCCGAACCGGACGCCATCGGCCGGGGCGCTGCGATGGTCCATTTGTCCCCCTGGCGATACAGCATCTTCTCGCCGTTGGATGAGATTTCAAAAGCCCGCACGCCACCTATGGCGACATCGGACTTGCGCGTTTTCAAATCGAAGCGATGGACGGTGGCGCCGGGAGGCTCCGGGCCGGGAACAAACGCGCCCACTTCCAGGGCGAATAGTACGCCTGCCTTGCCCACCTGAAGCGCGGCATAGCGCCGCGGGGGCATGGGCACAGCCAGAATGCGCTGGCCGATATTTTCGAAATCGACCTTAACGGCTACTTTCGCCCCGGCCTTGGCTGCGTCGTCCTTCTTGGGCTCGTCTTTCTTCGCGCCATCTTTCGCGGCGTCATCCTTCTTCTCGTCGGCGACCTTCTCATCGTCGCTTTCCGGCCCGAGTGGCGACGGCAGATCCTTGGCCAGCACCATCAGGTAAACGCTGCTGGTGACGTTGCGCGTGAAGCTGTGCAGGTCGGCTTCGTGCGCCGGCCCTGAATCCGTGCTCGCCAGGAAGTACAGATACTTGCCGTCCTTGTCGAACACCGGGGATCCGGCGTCGCTCATGCCGTCCGTCACCTGGGTGCTCTTGCCGTCGGCCACGGAATACAGGTACACCGCGCCCATTTGGTTCTGCAGGTCCTTGGCGTACGCCAGCCACTTGCCGTCGGGCGACCACACCGGAGCCAGCTCGTTTCTTCCACTGGGAAACTTCGCGGTGTCCACCTTCACCGGTTTCTTCTGATCCACATCCACATACCAGGCATTCATGTGATTGTCGATGTAGGAAATCTTCTTGCTGTCCGGCGACCAGCGTGGCAAGTAGTAGAAAGAAGGCTTATCGTCCAGTTTGATCCGCGTGACGTCGCCCATTCCATTCTGAGCGCGCAAATGCAGAGCGTATTCGCCGGATTCATCCGAGAAGTATGCGATGGTCTTCCCATCGGGCGACCATGCGGGGTCGCGCTCCATCGCCGAGGGAGTGTTGGTGAGGTTGCGAGGATCGCCCTTCTCGGCGGGAACCGTGATGATCTCTCCGCGAGCCTCGAATACCGCGCGCGCGCCGTTGGGCGAAAGGTGCCCATTGCGCAGCCGTTTCGCCACGTTCACGAAGTGCTCGCGGACTTCGGGCATATCGCCCGCCACGCGCACGGTTACGGGCTTCGATTTTCCGGTCTTCAGGTCAAAGAGGTGGATCGCGCCGAACTGCTCGTACACAATCGCGTCCGGTGCCGCCGAAGCGGACTTCAGATCCAGGCCGTTGTTCTCCAGCACGCGCTTTACGCTCTTCGAGCGAGTGTCATAACAGTACAGCGTGATGGGGCCATTGTCGCGGTCCGAGAGAAAATAGATCTTGTCCCCGATCCACATGGGATTGAAGTCGTTGGAATTGTCGCGGGGCACTTTCTCCACGTGACTGTCCGCCAGATTGGCGATCCAGATCGGCGTGGTTTCCCCGCCGCGATAGTGCTTCCACGAACGGAATGCCGGCGCCACCGGAAGATACGCCAGATGCGTTCCGTCGGGCGAATAGCCGGCTTCGAACCCCATGGGCAGCGGGAGTTTTTCTTCCAATCCTCCCTGGGGACTTACCGTGTATAGCTCGGCGAACCGCGAATAACTGCTGCGCGTCGAGGAGAACAGAATACGCTTACCGTCCGGCGTCCAGCCCAGGACGTTATCGGGCGCCGGGTGCCAGGTAAGGCGCTTGGGCACGCCGCCGGTTGCGGGCATCACGAAGACATCCACGTTGCCGTCGTATTCCCCCGTGAAGGCGATTTGCGTTCCGTCCGGTGAGAATTTCGGATTGCTCTCGATCCCCGCGGCGGTAGTCAGCCGGAGTGCATCGCCGCCCTCGCGCGGCACGCTCCACAGATCGCCTGCGTAATTAAAGACGATGTGGGTGCGGCTGAGCGTCGGCTTCTGCAACAGCAGGGGTGCGGACTGATCGGCCAGGCAGAGAACGGACGCAAACAGGGCGAGCGTGGCAAGACGATGCATAGAACTCCTTTTGGTATATGGTATCGCAATACTCGTGAGCGGATTGAATCCGAAATAGAGCAATTTCGTACACACTGGAAAAAACGCATTCGATTGCACTATGATTGCCTGGAGTATCCTGATGCCCGTGATTTACGAACCCTGTGCGTACGGCTGTTCATGTCGGACCAGCCGAATGGCCGTTGAAGAGATATTGCATCGCTTGTTGAAAGAAATGCGTTCGCTCAGCCACTGAATGCAGCCGTCCTCAACGTCTCCCACGCATCGTTTAACGCGCGAGCGAATCGTTGGCATCCTCCAGGCGGGGCTCATTGTCTACATCTTCCTGCGCTTCGCGCGCATCGGCCTCCGCGCCGGCTTCACGAATGATGACATGTTCAACCTCTATGAGGCCTGGCGGAAGCCGCTCCTGCATCTGCTGGGAGACAACCTGCTGTTTTTCAGCTCCGGCTACCGCCCGCTCGGCGCCCTGACGTACCGCGCGATCTTCGCGATCGGCGGTCTGAATCCGCTGCCCTTTCATGCAGTGGTTCTGGGCTTGATGCTGCTCAATCTTTATCTGATCTATCGCGCGGCCGCGGCCGTCACTACTCGCGAGATCGGCATTCTCACGGCACTGCTGCTTTCGTTCAGCGCCAGTTTCGTGGAACTCTATTACGACACCGGAACAATATTCGATGTCCTTTGTTTCACTTTCTATTTCTCCGCGTTCGCACTCTACGCGGACGTACGCAAGCAGGATCGCTGGCTTACCCGGCGTCAGCTTATCCTTTTCCTGATCTTCTACATTTGCGCGCTGAATTCCAAGGAAATGGCCGTAACGCTGCCGCCCGTAATACTGCTGTACGAACTGGTTCTAGGCCGCCCAGGCAGCGCGCCCCAAGCCTGGGTGAGGCGCTGGACGCCCCTCGCGTCCACCATCTTAATCACCGTACCCTACCTCGCCGGAAAGCTTTCAGCGTCCAGCCCACTGGTGGGGAATGCAGCCTATCGTTTGGACATTGGCCCGCAAACCTATTTCGCCAGTCTTGCGCATTACCTTTCGCTGCTGGTTCAGGTCCGGAACGTAGTCACTTCCCGGGAGTCCATTGCTTTGGTCGTGCTGCTTTTGGCGATGGCCGTACTCGCGCGCGAGCGTTGGCTCCTGTTCGCATGCTTCTTCACGCTGATTGCGCCTTTGCCCATCTTGTTCGTTCCGCTGCGAGGCGCCTACGTGATGTATATACCGGCCTTCGGAATCGCTCTCTTTCTAGCGGCGATCCTGATCCTCTTGCGGGACCGGCTGCACCTGCGGAAGAGTTGGAGCGGGCCCGTGCGCGCTGTCACATTCCTGCTTTGCGCCGCGGTTCTGATCCGCTTTCATGGACTTCATCCGCTGCCCCCGCCGCCGGCGGGTTTAATTCAGCCGCTGCTAGTGCAGCTAGCGGGTCTCCGCGCCAGGGTGCAGGTCCCCGGGCGAATCCTGTTCCTCGAAGACCCCTTCGGCACAGACGAATGGACCCCCGTATTTGTCTGCCGCCTGTATTTTCACGACCACAATCTTGTCGCCGACCGGGTGAAAATGCTTACCGTTCCGCCGGATCAAGCGTCTTATGACGTGATTTTCAATTATGGGCCCTCGGGATACGTACGGGCTCGACCCTGAGATTGAAGGCTGATATATATCGCCGACGTGGTGTCCCCTGGAAGACGACAGTAGAACCGCCGAAGAGCCATCCCGCCGTTTCAGGAGATTGGCTTCAGGATCATCCGTCCGTACGCGATGAACGCCATGAGGAGGCCCAGCACGCCGCTCATGATGATGGACGCGGTCTCGCCGTACTTGGCGTGCACCCAGACGAACACGAGGCTCTCGATCGCCAGGACCGTGGCGGCGACCACGGTGAGCGCGGGCTGCCAGTTGAAGGCGGCGGGGACGATCAGCCCGACGGTGCAGACGAGTTCGAGGATGCCGAGGACCATCCAGACTTGGCGCGGCAGCGCACCAAAGGACTGGACCTCCGCGCTGATCTTGTCGAACCTGAAGACCTTCATGGTGCCCGACGCCGCGTACACGAGCGCGGCGAGGACCTGGAGGACCCACAATAGGATGTTCATCGGCCTCCCGGTTTCCGCGTCGGCAATAGCAACGGATAAGGTTATCACCTTCGCGGTTCTCCCATTGACGCTCTTCACGTCTCCATCGGTTGGGGCCCCATACAGGATTCGTTGATCCTCGCTGATTCGGCAAATCACCTTTTCCCCTTGACCCTCACGTTACGTGATCCCCGATAATGCAAAGTAGCCGGCGGGACTAACGTGGTCTCTGTCGAGAAAAAGCGATGGCTTACACGGTTAAACAAGTAGCCGGGATGTCGGGCGTCAGCGTGCGCACGCTTCATTTCTACGATGAAACGGGCCTGCTCAAGCCCGCCTATCACGGGGCGAATGGCTACAGGTTCTACGAAGAGCCGCAGCTCTTGGCCCTCCAGCAAATCCTGTTTTACCGGGAGCTGGGGTTCGAGCTGAAGGAAATCAAACGAATCCTGGACCGGCCCGATTTCGAAAACATCGCCGCCCTCGAATCGCATCGGCAGGTTCTGGAGAAGAACCTCACCCGGACGCGCAGTTTGCTTGAAACTATCGACAATACTATCCAGCACTTGAAAGGAACCAGGGAAATGAAAAGTGAAGAAATGTTTGCGGGCTTCAGCGTCGCCGCGGGGAACGATCGATTCGGCGAGCACATCAAACTCGGTGGCGAATGGAACGATTGCAAGGTCTCTCCACGCGACACAGAGGGCGCGATGTGCATTTTCGAGTTTACCGGCACAGGCGGCGGACCGCGGCACCTGCACCACGATCAAGATGAATGGATTTACGTCATTGATGGTGAGCTTGATTTAGTGGTTAGCGCTAAACGATTGCGCCTGACCGCCGGTGAGAGCATTTTCATCCCGCGCAAGACCGCCCATATCTGGACCTGCATGAGCGGCCGGCCGGCCAAAATCATCAATGTGTACCAACCCGCCGGCAAGATGGAGGAATTCTTCCGCGAGGTGAGCACTTTCAAAAATCTGCCAACGCGCGAGGATGTGATCAACAAGACTTACACCGAGGAACAGGTCCAGGCGCTTGGCCGGTTGTTTAGCGATCACGGCATGGACCTTCTCGCCCCACCCCTCCTGGAGGTCGATGAAGACGGACGAATCACACAGATAGCCTAGCCTACGCGGCGAAGCCAAACCAGCGTCACTATGTGCGGGAAGCGGTGTTGTATCCTACAGGTATTCGTGGCGCAAGTCCGCGCTCCGGCAAGATGCTCAAGAGGATACTTCTCATCGCCGCTGGCGCCCTATTCGCGAGGGCGGCGGATTGGCCGATGTACCTGCACGAGCCGTCGCACAACAGTTTCAACACCACGGAAAGTGTAATCGGCCGCGATACGGTGGCACAGCTTACTCCAGCCTGGACCTTCTCGGCCAGCAGCTCCCTGGGCTCGGCCGTTACGGCCGTCGCGGGAGTGCTCTACGTAGGGGCCTGGGACGGTAACTTCTACGCCGTAAATTCAGTCGATGGTTCGCTCCTTTGGTCGCAGAACCTGGGCAAAGCGAACCCTCCACCGGATCCAACCTGCCAGCCGGCCATCGGTGTGGAATCGCAGGCCGTAGTAGTAGGTGGCACCGTATGGGTGGGCGGGGGCGATTCGGCATTTTACGGACTGGATAAGAATACCGGCGCGATCCGGGCGCGCGTGCCCTTGGCCGACCCCGCCTCGGGCTCGTACCTGTGGTCCTCCGTGAACTATTCCCAGGGCGCCCTGTACATCGGAATCGCATCGCTTGGCGACTGCCCGCTGGTACAGGGCGGATTGGCCCGCATCGACATCGCAGATCCCACGCATCCATTGATCCGCTACCTGACCAGCCCCGACTCGCAGGGCTCCAGTGTTTGGTCCACTCCGGCCATTGATGAGGCGGCAGGTCTGGTGTATGTCACTACCGGCAATGGCAGTCAGGATGCAACGCTCGGTCAGTGGGGCAGCGCCATGCTGGTGCTGGATGCGCACACGCTCGAGATCAAGGCGCATTATTTTCTTCAAGTGAATCCTGACGACGATTCTGACTGGGGTTCTTCGCCATCCCTGTTGACGGCGCCCGATGGTACGCCGGTGGTAGTGGCCAACGGCAAAGACGGCCTGATGTACGCATTCCGTCGTCCCGACTTGCAACCGCTCTGGACCGCGCAGATCGCTGTGAGTTGTATCTCGCCAGAGCTGGGCTGCGGCTCGGTGTCCACGCCCGCCTACGACGGCAACACGATATTCACGGGCGCCGGCGACAGCAACCCCGATCTGGATCCGCTCGGCACGGTTTATGCGATTGATCCGCACAGCGGAACCACCATCTGGAAGAAGGCCGCCACCGGTGTAGTGCTCGGCCCCGTCACGGTCGCCAATGGCGTCGTCTTTGCCCCCACCACCAAAGGACTGTACGCCTACAATTCTGCCACCGGCGACGAGTTGTGGAACGATACCCGGGGAAAAGCTACCGTTAGCCAGCCAGTGGTCGTGGACGGCACGGTGTACGCGACATATCTGACCGGGGAGTTGATCGCTTGGCGTCCATCTACGGATCGCGCCATCACGCCTTCTGGAGTGGTGGACGCTGCCAGCTATGCGGCCGCCGTGGCGCCGGGAGGTTTGTTTTCCGTCTTCGGCGCCAACATGGCTTCCGGAACCATGACCAGTTCCACGCTGCCATTGCCCTTCATGCTCGGCGATGTCACGGTAACGTTTAATGGTATTTCCGCCGCGTTACTGTATGTAAGTCCCACGCAGATCAACGGGCAGGTGCCGGTTGGAATAGCTCCCGGACAAGCCCAGATAGTGGTGAACCGCGAGGGTTTGGGCGGAGGTTCGACGCAGGCGAACGTATCCGCCACGGCGCCGGCCATCTTCCAGTTCGCCAGTGTGATCGGCAACTTCGCCCTGGCGCTGAATCAGGATTTTTCAATCAACTCTCCCGATCAGCCGGCTGCTCCCGGCGACGTGATGTCGTTTTTCCTGACCGGCGCCGGTGACGTATCGCCCGCAGTCCCCACCGGCGTCGCGGCCGGGTCGAATCCGCTATCGTATGTGGTCGCCCCGGTGACCGCGACCATCGGCTTCCAGCCTGCTGACGTGCTTTTCGCCGGCCTCGCGCCGGGATTCGTAGGGCTGGTGCAAGCCAACGTGCGCGTTCCCACGGTTCCCAGCGGTGTTCAGCCTGTCACAATTGTGGTTGGCGGCATCCCCAGCAACACCCCCGTCATCGCTATCCGCTAAGCTTGCACGCTATAATCCATCCAGTCGGGAAAGAGGGTCTATGCGTTTCCAGCTTGTGCTTGCTATTCCAGCCATCGCGCTGATTTCCGCCTTCGCTCAGTCCCTGCCGCCAGGCGTCGAGAAGAAATCCTCCGCCGGCGGCATCACGGAATACTCGTATCGCAACGGTCTGCGCGTGCTGATGTTCCCCGATGCGTCAAATCCCAAAGTCACGGTGAACATGACCTATCTGGTGGGCTCCCGTCATGAAGGCTATGGCGAGACCGGCATGGCCCACTTGCTGGAGCACATGAACTTCATCCTGACCACCAATGGCCGCGAGATCAAGAAGGAACTCACCAGCCACGGCGCGCAGTGGAACGGCAGCACGAATTACGATCGCACCAATTACTTTGAGACGGTAACTGCCAGCGACGAGAATCTGCGCTGGGCGCTGAGTCTGGAAGCGGACCGCATGGTCAACATGCGCATGGAAAAAGCTCTGCTCGATACCGAAATGACCGTGGTCCGAAACGAATTCGAGCGCGGCGAGAACAGCCCGCAGCGAGTGCTGGAAGAGCGCGTGGTGGCCACCGCCTATCTCTGGCACAATTACGGAAAATCTACCATCGGCTCGCGCGAGGACATCGAGAAAGTTCCCATTGACAGGCTGGCCGCGTTCTATAAGAAGTACTATCAGCCGGACAACGTGGTGGTGGCCATCGCCGGCCACTTCGACGAGTCCAAGGCGCTCAAGTTTGTCTCGGAGACGCTGGGCGCGATCCCGCGTCCCCAGCGCAAGCTGGAAGAGCCGTACACCGTGGAGCCGATTCAGGACGGCCAGCGCTACGTCGAGCTGCGCCGCGTGGGCGATGGGCAGGCGCTGATGATGATGTTCCACGCCCCGAACGCCGCGCACCCGGATTCGGCCGCTCTAGAAGTGCTGGCGGGCGTAATGACGGGCGGTGGCGGCGGACGCGGAGGGGGGGTGGGGGAGAGGGATCGGGACGCCTCTATAAGGCGCTGGTGGAAAACAAGAAGGCCGTCGCGGCACGCATGTCCTTCCAGCAACTGCACGATCCGGGATTCGTGCTGGTGTCCGCGCAGTTGAGTAACGATCAGTCATTGGACGAAGCCCGTAAGGTGATGAACGATACCATCCAAGGTCTTCTGGCCGAACCGCCCACTAAGGAAGAAGTGGAGCGCGTGAAGACTCGAATCCTGCGGGCCATGGAAACACGCATGACCGATTCGCAATCGGCCGGCCTCGGCCTCAGCGAGCCGATCGCGCTGGGCGATTGGCGTCTGATGTTTCTGAATCACGATCGCGTGAAGGACGTTACGCCGCAAGACGTGGTGCGAGTGGCGAAGGCGTACCTCAAGGAGTCCAACCGCACGGTAGGCGAATTCATCCCGACGGCAAAGCCGGACCGGGCTGAGATCCCCGCCATGCCGGATCTGGATGCGTTGTTCAAGGATTACAAAGGCGGCACAACCTTATCGGCGGGCGAGGCGTTCGATCCCACGCCGGCCAATATCGAAAAGCGCGTGGTGCGCGGCAAGCTCGCCAACGGGCTGAAGCTGGTGATGCTGCCTCGGACCACCCGCGGCGGCACGGTGTCAGCGGTGTTGGAGCTGCACTTTGGCGATGAGAAATCACTGGCCGGTCAGAATGCCGCGGCGCAATTTGCCGGCGGCATGTTGATGCGCGGCACCCGGACCAAGACGCGCCAGCAGATTCAGGATGAGATGGATCGCTTGAACGCCCGAATTATCGTCACCGGAGGCGGCGGTGGAGGCGGTGGCGGCGGAGGCCGTGGCGGCGGTGGACCGATGGTCATGTCGGGAATCTCGGGCGCCAGCGCTTCCATTCAAACCACTGCCGATAATCTGGTCCCGGCTTTGAAGCTGGCCGTGGAAATGTTGCGCGATCCGGCGTTCCCTGAATCCGACTTCGAACAGATCCGCAAGCAGCGGATCGCCGCCATCGAAGCCAATCGCAGCGAGCCGGCCATGCTGGCGGCGCAGGCTTTGCAGCGTCATCTCAACCCGTATCCGCATGGCGATCCGCGGTATGTGGGCACCGCCGAAGAGCAGATTGAGGAGTTGAAGAAGGTCACGCTTGACGATGTACGGAAGTTTCACGGCCGGTTCTACGCGGCATCGCATGGCGAGTTGGTAGTGGTGGGCCAGTTTCCTCAGGCCGAGTTGCAAAAGGCCGCCGCGGAGCTGCTGGGCGGCTGGACCAATGACGTACCCTATCAGCGCCTGGCCTCGGTATACAAGAAGGCCGAGCCGATGAATCTCAAGATCGAGACTCCGGACAAACAGAATGCAACCTTCGAAGCCGGCCTGCGTATCCGGATGTCGGAAGACGATCCCGATTATCCCGCGATGCTGCTGGCCAATTACCTGTTCGGCGGCTCGCTCAGCTCACGCATGCCGAATCGGATTCGCAACGTGGAAGGTTTGAGCTACAGCGTGGCATCGCGATTCAACGCGCCCGCGCAGGGCGATGGGGCAATGTTCATGGGATCGGCCATCAGCAATCCGTCGAATACGCCCAAGGTGGAAGCCAGCTTCCAGGACGAGCTGTCGCGCACACTCAAGGGCGGCTTCACCGCCGAGGAAGTAGCCACCGCCAAGAGAGCTTTCCAGGATCAGCAGAAGGTGCAGCGTTCGCAGGAGGCCGCGCTGGTCCGGATTCTGGCCGCCCGCGAGCAATCCGGCAAGACCATGCAGTGGGATCAGCAACTCGAGTCGAAGATCCAGGCCCTGACACCCGATCAGATCAATACCGCCTTCCGCGCGCACGTGGACCCGGCGGGCTTATCCATAGTGAAAGCCGGCGACTTCCAGAAAGCAGGCGTATATCGTTAGCCCACGTATTGCCATGGCTGTGGTTCTGCCCGCGCTGCTTCTCGCGGTGGACGCTGATTTCGGCAAGTGGTGGCCGCGGTTCCAGTCCGCCGTGGCCCGGCGCGACGTGAAAGCGGTGTCGCTGGGCGTGCAGTTTCCGCTAAATTGGGAAAATGGCCCGATTCGCGCGATCAAGACTGAAGCCGATCTGGTCAAGAGCTTCGACGTCTACTTCACACCCGAGATCCGCAAGATCATCGCCGTCAAGAAGCCCGAGCGCATGCCCAATGGCGTCTACTCCATCACGTGGAAAGCGCGCGGCAACGAGTATTCGCTGTACTTCAAGCCGGGCGCCGCTGGAGACTTTGTGCTGGACGGGCTATCCGAAGGTCCGCCCTAGAGCTGGCTAACCGCCGCCCTACTCTCAAGAGCGGTCTCTCAATCGCGTAATAGCTAACTCCCGCCACCAAGAATGTAGCCAGCACGTTCCAGGGCCAGCGCTGCCACGCGTGCGCAGGCTGCATATAGCCAGGAATCAGGAAAGTCTGCTGCCAAAGATAGAGCCCATACGAGATGCGTCCCACCCACCGGATCGGCGTCCATTCGAGGGCCCGGCTCACGCGCCACTCGGGATGCATGGCCGTTCCCGCCAGCACCAGCGGGATCAGAATCGCGAGCCACAGTCCGGTAAGCAGTGAGTAGAAATTGAGGAATGCGATGGCGACCGCCAGCAGCCCCAGCCACACCGGCAGGCGATAGCGCCTGGGCGGCAGATCCAGCAGGAACGCCGCGGCGCAGCCCCATAGCAGCGCATCCATTCGAAGATCGCTGCGGAAGTGGGTCACCAGATCGGGAAGCAGGTTCAACTGCGCGTTCGCGACCCGCCACAGGCCGATCCCAATGGCCAGCCACATCGCAACCGCGCGGGCCCGCTTTACTCCGCTGAGCAGCAACAGACCCGGCCATATCAGGTAGAAGTGCTCCTCAACGGCCAGCGACCACAGGTGCGCCGTGTAAATCGCCCCGGAGCTAGCCGGAATGTAGTTACGAAAGAAGAGGAGACAGGATGCCAGTTCCACTCTGGACTGAATCAGTCCGGCAAGACTAACCACGGTCAGAAACACCAGGCAGGGCGGCAGAATTCGGAATGACCGCCGGATGTAGAAAGAGCGGAGATCGATGGTGCCGGTTTGCCGCGCCTCTTCGATCAGCAGTCGCGTGATCAGCAGCCCGCTAAGTCCGAAGAAAACGTCGACGCCGAAGGCGCCGAACAGAGTCCAGCTTTGGTTCCAATAGTCGGCGTCGCGGGGGTAGAGACCCCGCACCACGTGGTGGAGCATCACCATGGAGATGGCGATAGCACGCCAGCCGTCTAGCGTGGGGATATGGATCGGGTATTTGCGTGCGGGAAGCACCTAACGACTATCGGCGGAAAGAGGGGCGATCGTTAGGAGCTGGTGGGGCAGGCGGTTTCGCCTGCCGAATGCCGCAGGATATATTCCTCACCTGTTATGGACACGCCCATCAGCGGGCGGAACGCTTCCTGACGGTCGCGGCTCTGAAGCGCCTTCTATGCGAGCTTTCGGCGAAGCATGAAGACTCGGTCGGGGAGCAGGGTGTAGGTCAGGACCGCCGACAAGGGGTGCATCAGGCCCGCCATCAGGAACACGGGAGCGTAGGTGAAGTTGGTCACGATGTAACCGGTAGCAAGGCTTGCCAGAACGCCGCCGATCGCGCCGCCGGAGCCGGAGAAGCCGGTTACGGTGCCCACTTCCGGTCCGCGAAAGATATCGGAGGGAATGGTCTGAAGGTTCGCCACCCAGAGGCCATGGCCGAAGGTGATAAAGCACGTTGCGGCGATCGCCAGCGCGGCCGTGGGAACCAGCGGAGCCAGAATCGCGACGGGCATCACGGCGGCGCCGCAGGCCATCACGAATTTTCGGGAGCGCGGCAAACTCCACCCGGCCTCCATCAGACGGCCCGACAGCCAGCCGCCCAGCACATAGCCGATGCCGCCGAAGGCGAACGGCACCCAAGAATACTTGCCCACGTCGGCGAGGTTGAACCCGCGCTCCTTCCTCAGATATTCGGGCAGCCAGAAGATGACGAAATAGATCACCGGGTCTGTGAAAAAGCGCGTGAGGATCAAGGTCCAGCAGGGGCGCGTGCGCAGCAGCGCGAGCCAGTCCACTTTTTCCGCGCCAGCGGATCGAGCCTCTTCAGGCGGCGGCAGCAGCGGTTTCAGCTTTTGATATTCGTCGTCGCGCAGGAAACCATTCTTATGCGGAGGCTGATAAATCAGCAGCCAGAGGGCCAGCCAGCCGACGCCCGCCAGCCCCGTGAACACGAATGCAAAGCGCCATCCGTAGCGCAGCGTCAGCCACGCGATGGTAATAGGCGCGAGTAGAGACCCCAGCGACGTGCCGGCGTTGAAAATCCCCATGCCCAGCGCCCGCTGCGATGCGGGAAACCACTCGTTCACTGCCTTGGCCGCGGCCGGCCACGCGCCCGGTTCGCTCAATCCCAGCAAGAACCGGCACGCGCTCAGCGACCATTTCCCGGTGGCGAAGCCGTGCAGCATCTGGGCGATGGACCAGCCCGAGATGAACAGCGCGAATCCGCGGCGCGTGCCCAGCCGGTCCAGAATGTAGCCTGAGCCCGCATACATGATCGCGTACGCGAAGAAGAACAGCGTGAGGATGTACGAGTAATCCTGCTCGTTGAGCCCGAACTCAAGACGAATATCGCGCGAGACTACGCCCAGCGCCTGCCGGTCCAGGTAATTGATGGTGGTGGACAGGCACAGCAGAAACGCGATCACCCAGCGCAGCTTTGGAATTTTCATCGGAAGCCCATCGCGCCCACAGCCACGCCCAGCGGCTCGGCGGCTGGATAAGGGGGCGATACATCGATAACGATCTCGGCCGGACCGGCCGGCGCTGCGGGGATCTTCCAGCGCAAGGTTTGCCAGTCCGAATGCGTGATATCCTGCCCGCCCAGCGGGACTCCGTTGAGCGACAGTTCGACGCGAGTGCGCTTGAGACGCGCGAGATATTCGTCGTTCACGTTGATGTACATCTCAAAGGCGGTGGCGTCGCTGGGACGAAGAAAGCGAGCGCTAGCGTGGGGATGGGACCAGCGAAACGCCGCATCGCTCGCATACCAGCCGCTTAGCTGCCAGATGGGAGGCAATGTCTCCATCCGGATGTAGCTCAAATCCGGCGTGGTGGGCGTACGCACGGTGGTCTGGATTCGATGCGTCGCTTTGTCGACGGAGATATATGCAAGCCACGGAGAATGGATTACGTCCGGAAATGTGGCGCTGTCTTCCGAGGCCGCCAGAACCGTTTTGGCATCCGGATGCAGCAGACGTCCCGCGGCGCGCACGCCGTAATTTGTAAGCGGATCCTCATGCGGAAAAACATAGGAAGTCACTTGCGGATAGGAGCGGGCGACGGTACCCATGGCCGCCACAAACTGGCGGCGGTCGAGCGCTCGCTCCAGAACCCCGTGGCGGATGGCGCGCAGTTGCAGGTAATTCCACGGCAGCCAGCAAGCCAGCGCGACGGCAACCACGATCAGGATTCTTGGACGCGAAGCCAGAGCCGCCAGCGCAATGGCTGCGCCAATGAGCGGAACGTAAAGATACGCGCCATTCAGCCGCCCCGGCAGCAGCAACATAGGCGCCAGCAGCGCCCCAAATGCGATCAACCCAATCCAGTACTGCCGGGCCTGCCACCAGGCCAGCCCAACCGCCGCCGCCACCAGGAACGGCAGCAACCCCCACCCCTCATACGGAATCAAAAACACCTTCGCCAAATAGAAAACGGCGCATTGCCAGATATCGGCGGGCCGGAAGTGCAGAGAATAATCGTTGCTGACGGGCCGGTTCGTAAGCAGCGCTTGAACGCCGAACCACAGCGAAATCGCAAAGAACGGCACTAACCGTTTCCAGCGCCGCCGGCCCAGGAGAAATTCGCAAGCCGCCAACACCAGCGGCAGCATGATGGCAACCTCTTTGGCGCGATATGCCATCCAGAACGCGAGCAGGCTGAGAATCCAGCAGTCGCCGAGCCAGAAGAGGATAGCAGCGAGGCAAAAGGTCCCGCACAACAGATCGAAGACGTACATCGGCTGCCAGTAGATGTCAAAAGTCGCCATGTGAAAGGCGAATAGCAGCACTCCCGCGGCGGAGGCGAATGCCGGAAGCGAGAGACGCCGAAGAACCAGCCACAGCAGGATGATGTTAGCGATATGCAGGCAGTGCAACACTCCGATGTACGGCGGAAAGCGTAGCCCGGCGAATTCCCCCAGCGCGTAGAAGAAGAAGTGGCCAACGGGCCGGAAATTGTTCGTGTAAAACCGGGGCAGCGCGAGACCCTGAAGGAAATCGAGTGGATCGAGCCGAGAGGTGAAGGCGAGATTGTCGAGTTCGTCGTCGATGAAGTAGCCGCGATAAGCGCCCCGGTTGGCCACCAGAAAAAGTGCCGCTACCGCGAGCAGAAAAGCAATCGACAGGAGGCGGCGGCGGAGTCGCGCAGACATGAATCAACCACTGTACTAATGATCCGTTGCGCTGTGGGGCGGCCCCGGTTACGTGGCAACATACCGCCGGATCGCCGTCGCGCGTCCCGACGCATCGTCCACTGTAATCACCGCGCCGTGCAATTCCACCGACGCCTTCGCGCTCTCCAGCCGGATCGGAATCCCCGTAAGAAAACGCCGCAGCGCGAGATTCTTGTCGGACCCGATCACGGAATCATACGAGCCCGTCATCCCGCTGTCGGTCTGGTACGCGGTTCCTCCCGAGAGGATGCGCTCGTCGGCGGTCGGGATATGCGTATGCGTGCCGATCATGGCGGAGACGCGGCCGTTGAGGTGCCAGCCCATGGCCATCTTTTCGCTGGTGAGCTCGGCGTGGAAGTCGACGAAGCGGACGTTGACGCCCGGGGGCAGGGAAGCCAGCAGTTGGTCGGCTTTGCGAAAGGGATCGTCGGTTCCCGGCATGTGAACGCGCCCCTGCAGGTTCATCACCGCCACCGGTACGCCGTTCCGCGCCTTGGTCACCAGCAGCCCGGCGCCGGGCAGCCCCTCGGCATAGTTGGCCGGACGCAGCAGCCGCGGCTCGCGCGGAAGATAGTCGAAGATTTCTTTCTTATCCCAGATATGATTGCCGCTGGTGAGGACATCCACACCCGTCGAAAAAAGCTCCTCGGCGATCTGAGGAGTCACGCCATAACCGCCGGCCGAGTTCTCGGCATTGGCGATGGCCAGCTGGATCTTCTCCTCCGAGATAATCTGCTGCAGCGTGCGGGCGACGATATGGCGGCCGGGCGAGGCGAAGATATCGCCAATAAAAAGAATGTTCATCCGTTATCGGGTTTCAGGCGGGTAAATAGGAGCGCACCGCACCAGCCGTATACCGACTTCCGTCATTGACCCCGAACCTGACAGGGGCGGAGCCCTCCGAGCGCCTTCAGGCTTCTCCATCGCGGATCGGATCCACGGGAGCTTGCACACCAGCGCGAATAATCGAGTCGGACCCCTTTGACATTGACTGTTGGATCAATTATTGGAAGCCTTCCACGAGAAAGGCAGAAACGCTCCTGTGCGATGATACCACGAGTTTCGCCGGGTTCAATACAGGGTCAATTCGACCGGCGACCCCGCCCCGCACCCCAGCATCTTCGCCGCCGACCCTTGATTCGCCGCCACTTCGAGATATCCCGAACTGCCCACAATCACACATAGCTCCCCCACCCCGCATTCGCTGAAAGTAAGGGCCAAGCTGCTGATCTTCTCCAGGCCCACATTCAGATCGAACGGCCGTTTCCTTACATCCGGAAACTCATCGATGTGCAGATTCGTGATCAGATTACCGAAGCGGTCCACCTTCAGGACGGCCCCTGTCCAGACGTGTTTTCCGGTCCGGTTCGGGAGGTGGAAAGTGAGCCGCAAATAGTCGTCGATTCGCTTCCCGAAGCGCGCCGCCGGCACCCCTGCGGCCAGGTGTGCGGCCGCCGGAGCGAAGATATCGCGGCCATGAAAAGTGCTGCTAACCGGCAGGCGAGAGTATCGCTCATTCGTGATATGCCGGACCTTCAACCCGCCGATCATCGACAGCACGCCATTGTCCGGCGCAATGAAATAGTGCCCGTCCGCCTCCGCCAGCAGCGACCGCCGCGTTGAGCCGACGCCGGGATCCACCACCACCACATGAATGGTTTTCCTGGGAAAATAGCGCCACGCCTGCGCGATGGTAAAGGCTCCCTCCGCAATCTCAAACGGCGCGATTTCGTGGCTTATATCGACGATGCGCGCCCGCGGGGCAATGCCTAGAATCACGCCTTTCATGGTCCCCACAAAGTGGTCCCTGGTGCCGAAATCGGTGGTCAGCGTAATCAAGGGGTTCAACATAACTTGTTAAACTTGTACTGGATCTCGATGCGCGCCTACTTCGATCACAACGCAACCACTCCGGTGTGTCCGGAAGCGCTGGAAGCCATGCTTCCGGCCTTGCGCGAAGTGTATGGCAACGCCTCCAGTATCCATCATTTCGGCCAGCAGGCGCGCCAGCGGCTGGAAGCGGCGCGGCGCGAGACCGCCTCGCTGATCGGCTGCGGCCCGCGCGATATCGTATTCGTCAGCGGCGGCACCGAGGCCGATAATCTCGCGATCTTCGGCGTGGTGCGGGCGCATCCGGCGGAGCGCAAGCATGTGGTCACCAGCACAATCGAGCATCCGGCGGTGCTGGCGTCCTGCGCGCGGCTGGAGCGCGAGGGCATCGAGGTGACGTATGTTCCGGCCGGCGCGGATGGCGTGATTGATCCTGACGACGTTCGCGACGCTCTACGGCCGGAAACTGTGCTGATTTCAATCATGCACGCGAATAACGAACTGGGGACCATTCAACCCGTGGAAGAGATCGCGCGAATAGCGCGAGAGGCCGGTGTTGTTTTTCATTCCGACGGTGTCCAGGCGGCGGGACGGATTCCGGTGGACGTGCGCGCGCTGGGTGTGGACCTGTATTCCATCAGCGGACATAAGCTCTACGCGCCCAAGGGAATCGGCGCGTTGTATGTGAAGCCGGGAATCAAGTTGGATCCGGTGGCATACGGTGGCCGGCACGAACAGCAGCGCCGCGCCGGGACAGAGAATGTAGCGGGCGCGGTCGCGCTGGGCGTCGCAGCCGCGGTTGCTCGAGAGCGGCTCGATTCCGATATGCGCCGCATCGCCGACCTTCGCGACCGCCTGGAGCGCGGCATCCTCAATCGCGTGCCCGATTGTGGAGTCAGTGGCGCGCGCGTTTCGCGGGCGCCCAACACCACGAATATCTACTTTGACGGCCTGGAAGGCGAAGCGCTGCTGATCGCGCTCGATCTGAAGGGTTTCGCCGTGTCCAGCGGCGCGGCCTGCTCCAGCGGCGCCGTGGAACCTTCGCATGTGCTGCTGGCCATCGGCATGGATCGCGAGCGCGCCCGGGCCAGCCTTCGATTCTCGCTGGGCCGTTCGAATACCGCGGAACAGGTGGACGCTCTGATCGACGCGGTGGCCGAATCCTCCTCGAAGTTACGCAAACTGTCTCCGACGTACACCGTCAGTGTCTGAAACCAAACCCATTGCCGTAGCCATGTCCGGCGGAGTGGACAGCTCCGTTGTCGCGGGCCTCTTGCATCGAGACGGCGCACCCATCGTCGGGCTCACCATGCAGCTTTGGAACCAGCGCCGATTGCCGGAGTTGGTCCCCGAAGGCGGCTCATCGGGGCGCTGCTGCTCTTTGGACGACGTCTATGACGCGCGCTACGTCGCGCAGCACCTGGGCATTCCCTATTACGTGGTGAACTTCGAGGATCGCTTCGAAGAGCAAGTGGTGAAGCCGTTTGTCGAGGAGTATCTGGCCGGGCGCACGCCGATCCCGTGTACCTTGTGCAACAACTTCATCAAGTTTGATCGCTTTCTGGAGCTGGCCGAGGGCGTGGGCGCGGATCGCGTCGCAACCGGTCACTACGCGCGCATTTCGTACGACGATGCCAGCGGGCGCTATCAAATGCGCCGCAGCCGGGATACCGCCAAGGACCAGACCTACTTCCTTTTCGGGTTGAAGCAGGAGCAGCTCGCGCGCACGCTGTTTCCGCTTGGCAATTACGTTAAGGGCGAGGTCCGCGAACTGGCCCGCGAACTGGGTCTGCCGGTGGCGGAGAAGAAGGACAGCCAGGAAATCTGCTTCGTGCCCAACGGCGACTACGCTGCTTTCATTGACTCGTATTTCCGCGAGCAGGGGATCGAGCGCGAGCGCACGCACGGCGAGATTGTGAACACCGAAGGCCGCGTGCTGGGCGAACACGAAGGCGTGCATCACTTCACCGTCGGACAGCGGCGCGGATTGCGCGTGGCCGCCGCAGAGCCGCTCTACGTTATCGCCACCGAGCCGGCTTCGCAGCGCGTGATCGTCGGCGGCAATGACGATCTGCTGCGTGGCCGCCTTTCCACCAAAGACGTCAACTGGATCTCGATTGCGCCCATTGATCGCCCCACGCGCGCGGAAGTCAAGATCCGCAATAAACACGCCGCTGCTCCCGCCACGCTGTTTCCAGGTTCGGATCCCACGCGCATTGAGATTCGATTTGACGAGCCGCAGCGAGCCGTTACGCCAGGCCAAGGCGCGGTGTTTTATGACGGCGATCTGGTGCTTGGCGGCGGTTGGATAGAATAATCTGATCCAGTACATCATCGCCAGACTTGTTTTGTGGCTGCTTGGCCACTTACCCGAAGGTTTCGCGCGCTGCTGCTCGCGCCTGCTCGATATCGGATTGCCGCGCTTGCGCCACACGGCGATGAACAACCTCGCATTCGCTTATCCGGAGAAGACGGATGAGGATCGCAAACGCATTGTGGACGGAGTATTTCGGTCCATCGCGCGCTTGCTGTATGCCTTCGCCCGTTTTCCGCAGATTACATCGAGTAATGTTTCGAACTGGATTCGTTATGAGGGTCTGGAACATTATCTCGAGGCCAAGAAACAGGGCAAAGGCGTGATGGTGGCGACAGCCCACCTGGGCAATTGGGAGCTGAGCGCTTTCGCGCATGCCCTGATGACGGAGCCGATGAATATCGTGATCCGTCGACTGGATCACTCCGGCGTCGATGAACTGGTGGAATCGCGCCGGCAGCTTTCAGGGAACCGGCTGATCGAGAAGCACGAGGCGGCTCGGACCATACTCCGTGTGCTGGCGCGGAATGAAGCCGTGGGCGTGCTGATCGATCAGAATACGTCGCTGCAAGAGGGCGTGTTCGTAAACTTCTTCGGCAAGCAGGCTTCCGCCAGCGCCGCTTTCGTGCGCTTCGCCGCCCGTACGGGGGCGGCCGCCATCCCGGGCTTCGCGTTATGGAGCGAGACCGAGCGCCGCTACGTGCTGCGCTTTTATCCGGCGGTACCGATTACAGGAGATGTACAGGCGGATGCTCAACGATTGCACTCGGTGCTGGAATCGGTGATCCGGGAATACCCGGATCAGTGGTTGTGGATTCACCGAAGGTGGAAGACACAACCGCCGGGGGATGATTCGGGGTCTCGGTGAGGCGGCCGGGGGACCGCCTGCGGACCAGGGGTCCGCCCCACAATACAATGGGGGTTGGCTTCCGCTGTAAAACTCAAATTAGCGCCACCCATCGCGCAAGCCGGCTTCCTCGGCCTTATTCTCTTCTCGCTTGGACATTTCTTCATCGACTTGTACTCGGCGGCGCTCGGTACGTTCCAGCCCGTGCTTGGCGACCGGCTCGGACTCAGCCTGACGCAAGCGGGAATCCTGGGCGGCATGATGGGGCTGTCTTCCTCGGTGATGCAGCCGGTATGGGGGTTCCTCTCGGACCGCTTCCACACGCGGCTCTTTTCCGCACTCGCTCCGGCGGTGGCGGGCATCTTCATTTCGGCGCTCGGAATCGCTCCCAGTTTCGGATGGCTGATCTTCCTGGTGGTGCTGGGCGGCATGGGAATCGCTTCGTTCCATCCCCAGGCATCCGCCCGCGCGACCCTGGGACTGGCCGGCAATCGCGGCCGCTGGATGGCCATCTTCATCAGCGCGGGAACGCTGGGGCTCGCTTTTGGCCCTACGTATTTCTCAACGTGGCTCACGCTCGCCGGACCGCTGCGGACCTGCTGGGCCGCGATACCCGGCGTTCTGATCACTGTGCTGCTGCTGGTGATGCTGCCCGTTCACGACCCTCCCGCCGGGCCTCGCCAGCGCTACGAATGGCGGCCTCTCGCGGCGGTATGGAAACCGCTTACGGTCCTCTACTTCCTGGTCTTCATCCGTTCCGTTGTGCAAGTAGTGTTCTCGCAATTCTTGCCGCTCTACTTGCATCGCGAGCGCGGATTCACCATTGCGGATGCCAGCTACTCGCTCTCGCTGTACCTCGCATTCGGCGCCGTCGGCGGATTCCTCGGCGGTCACATGGCGGACCGGTTCGGGGGACGTAAAGTGATCATGATCTCGATGATCGGCTGCTTGCCATTCCTGGCGTTGTTCTTCCTGACGGGCGGCGCGCTCTCCATCCTCGGTCTTGCGCTCACCGGCCTGGTGCTGCTGTTTACCATTCCCGTGAACGTGGTGATGGCGCAAGAGCTGGTCCCGTCGCAATCGGGAACCGTTTCGGCGCTGATGATGGGATTTGCGTGGGGCATGGCGGGTCTGATCTTCATCCCGCTCACCGGCTGGCTGGGCGACCAGATTACGCTGGGCCGCGCACTGGCGGCGGTAGCGATGTTTCCAGCCGCCGGGTTCCTGCTGTCGCTTAAGCTGCCCAAATGAAGCTCGCGGTTTGCCTGCTGAGCGGCGGACTCGATTCGGCCACCACGCTGGCCTGCGCCCGCCGCGATGGTTTTGACTGTTACGCGTTGTCTTTCAATTATGGACAACGCCATCGCGTGGAACTGGACGCCGCGCATCGCGTTGCCGAAAGCCTGGGAGCCGCTCAGCACGTGGTCATGCGCATCGATCTGCGGGTCTTCGGCGGCTCGGCGCTCACCGCTGACATCGATGTGCCCAAGACCGGCGCCAGCGCGGGGATTCCCGTAACCTACGTACCGGCGCGCAACACCGTGTTCTTGTCCTTCGCGCTTGCCTGGGCCGAAGTTCTAGAGTCATCGGATATTTTTCTCGGTGTGAACGCGATTGATTACTCCGGCTATCCCGATTGCCGGCCCGAATACATCGAAGCCTTCGAGCGCATGGCGAATCTCGCGACCAAAGCAGGCGTCGAGGGCCGCACGCACATCCAAATCCACACGCCTTTGATCCAGCTTTCAAAGGCGGAGATTATTCGGCTGGGCAGTGAACTCGAAGTCGATTACCGGCTCACGCACAGCTGCTACGATCCGCACGAACACGGCGTCGCTTGCGGTGAGTGCGATTCCTGCCGTCTGCGATTGAAGGGCTTCGCCGAAGCGGGTCTTAACGATCCAATCGAGTACCGGCGATGAAGATCGCCGAGATCTTCTATTCGATTCAGGGCGAAGGCACGCTGGTGGGCGTCCCGTCCGTGTTCGTGCGTACCAGCGGCTGCAATCTGCGCTGCCAGTGGTGCGATACGCCCTATACATCCTGGCAGCCCGAAGGCGATGAACGCACGGTTGAATCCATAGTCGAGGAAGTGAACGCATTCGGCGCGTCGCATGTGGTGCTGACGGGCGGGGAGCCGATGATCGCTCCGCGCGTCGTCGAGCTGACTCAAGCGCTCACCCAGCACCTCACCATTGAAACCGCCGGAACAGTGGATGCCGCGGTTCGTTGTGACCTGATGAGCATCAGCCCCAAGCTGGCGAATTCCACCCCCCCGGGCCACTGGTCCGCCCAGCATGACCGGCTGCGCTATCGGCCTGAGGTATTGCGAGCGCTGATGTCCCGCTATCCGTATCAATTGAAGTTCGTGGTAGCGGATCCACAAGACGTGGACGAAATCCGCACGATCGTGGCCGAATCGGGGGCGGCCCGCGAGTCGGTGGTGTTGATGCCGGAAGGCACCACGTCCGAGGGGCTCGCCGAGCGGGGCCGCTGGCTGGCGGAAATCGCAAAGCGCGAAGGCTGGCGCCTGAGTCCGCGCTTGCACGTGGATCTGTGGGGTAACCGGCGCGGCGTCTAGGAGACAATTTGTCAGCGCGGGAGTGGCACTATGTCGTCCTGCCGTCCCAGTACGGTGTAGTTTCAACAAGAAGAGTCATGGCCCCTCAGGTGCATATATAGCTGCAAACGTAAGGAACGCCTTTGATCAGACGCGGGATGGGCGAGGACACTCCCGGCCCGCGTTCGGTCCTGGCGGACGGATTCTCTTCTATCGGAGGCCTTATGATGTGCCAGACCAGTTCGTCGTCGAATTTGATCGCTGGAAACCAGTACCGCTTGAATAGCCCGGCACGAGCGATCATGGATCACGAGGGCCAGCATTTGCGCCTGACGATACCGTTGGACGATGTCGTTCAAGTGGTGGACCGGCGGATGACCGAGAACTGGCTGCTCGAAGTGAAATGGAAGGGAAGAGCCCTGACTATATTCAAGCGAGACCTGTATGAATGCGGCGAACTGGTGGCTTAGCGCTGACCGAGCAATGCCGGACGCACGCGGTTGCGATACTCAATAGCCTGTTCGAGCACCCGACGAAACTCGTCCACTTCGACGTCACGCTCGCAGCACGCCATCATCAAAGAACCGTCATCCTTGAAATCGCCGGCCCACTCCACTAACTGATCGTCGGACCAGGCCGGTGAATACTGCACCATCTTTTCATCGGACATGCGATCGAAGTACGCCCGCAGATTGATGCCGGTCTCATCGTGCGGCTCATTCCAGGGTTCCTGTTCGAAGTTCCAGATCGGCTGTTCCATGCTACGATTTCAGCGGCTGCATGGTTGCCTGGAGCCGGCGCATACCGCGCAGCCAGCGGTCATAATCGCCCGCCTTGCGGCGGAAATATTCGGCTACTTCCGGATGCGGCAGAATCAGGAACTGTTCCTCCGCGAGGCCTTTCACCACCGAATCGGCCACTTGCTCGGGATCCAGCGCGCCTTCCAGTAGAAACGTCCCGCCGCCGAATTCGGCGTTCTCCAGCATCCGTGTCTTCACGCCTTGCGGGCATAAAGCGGACACCTTGATCCCCTTGTCGCCATAAGTGACCGCGAGCCACTCGGCCAGGGCCAATGCGGCGTGCTTGGTAACCGCGTACGGCGCCGATCCAATCTGCGTCAGCAATCCCGCGGCGGAAACGGTTTGCAGCAGGTAGCCGTCGCCGCGCGCCAGCATGCCGGGCAGTACCGCGCGCGACGCGAATACATGCGACATGACGTTAATTTCCCAGATCCGCTGCCAGTCATGATTGGGAACGTCGCAGCCGCCTTCGAGGCCGATGCCGGCGTTGGAGCAAAACAAGTCGATGCGGCCATGCTTCAGAAGCACGCTGTCCACCATGGACTGCAGCTCGGATTCGCTGGCCACGTTCACTCCGTAGCTGTCCCCTGAAATCTCACCCGCGATCGCTTTGGCGGCGGCTTCCTCAATGTCCACCACCACTACTTTCGCGCCTTCGGCCGCGAACCGCCGTGCCATCGCGCGACCAATCCCGTTGGCCGCTCCGGTGACCACCGCCACCTTGTCTTTCAGCGTCATGAATCGATGATACAACGCGGCGGCAATGCTACAATTCGATGCTTGACTCTTCAGGAAATGCGTTCACTGCTGGATCGGATGCCCTTCAACCAGTTGCTTGGAATTCGCGTCGTCAGGCTGCATTCCGATGGAGTAACCATCGAATGTCCGGTCCGCGACGAACTGTTGAATGTCGCCGGCATGCTGCATGGCGGAGTGGCGGCCACACTTGCCGACGCCGCCGTTGGAATCGCACTCACCCATCACTTCGGCGGCAAGCGCGCGGCCACCACCACTGAGTTGAAGATCAATTACCTGCGCCCCATTCCCGATGGCAAGATAGTGGCTCGGGCGCACCTGCTGCGCGTGGGCTCCAAGCTGGTGGTGGGCCGCGTGGACTTGTTCGATAAAAACCGGAAACTGGCCGCCGCGGCGATTGTTACCTACATGCTGCTGTAAAATATCGATCACGAACATGCTGCGAATCCTTGTTTTGTTGACCGCCGCCTCGTGGTGCGGCGCGGCCGAGAAGGTGGAAGTGCTGCGGGACGATTTCTGGGTACCGCACATTTTCGCGTCCACTCCAGCGGGCGCCGCCTTCGCATCGGGCTACGTTCAGGCGCAGGACCGCCTGGAAGAGCTGATGCGCAATTACCGCAAGTCGGAAGGCACCATGTCCGAGGCATTCGGCGCGGAGTGGTACCGGCACGACGTGCTGCAGCGGATGTGGGGGCACCGGCGCGTCGCCGAGGAGCACTATGGCGAGCTGAGTCCCATGCTACGCGGGATTATTGAGGCGTACTGCGCCGGAGTGAACAAGTACATCGACGAGCATCCCGGCGAGCTGCCCGCATGGGGCTTTCGGATCCAGCCGTGGCAGGTGGTGGCATACAGCCGCTACACCATTTGGAGCTGGCATCAGGGCGACGCGGCTGCCGATCTGAAGCGCGGGGGCATCGAGCCTGATCCCATTCCGTATCTCGGCTCGAATGAGGTTCTGATCGCCCCTTCACGGACCGCGGCGCACGCGCCCATCGCGATCATCGATCCGCACCTGAGCTGGTACGGCGAAACACGATACTACGAAATGCGCGTCTATGGCGGAGCGCTCGAATACTCAGGCGGCACGCGCCTGGGGCTGCCGTTCCCCACGCTCGGGCACAGCCGATTTGTTTCTATCGCCATGACCACGGGCGGTCCCGATACGGGGGATACGTTCGAAGAAGAAGTGTCCGGCGGCAAGTACAAATTCCGGGGCGAGTGGCGGCCGCTCAAGGTGATCCACGAGAAGATCGGCGGGAAAGAGATAACTATCGAGTACACGCATCACGGACCCATCTGGGCGCACAAGAACGGAAAAGCGTATTCGATGGCGACGCCCTACGCAACCGAATTCCGGCTGCTGGAGCAGGCCTGGGCCATGACCACTTCGAAGAACCTCGCGGAAATGAAGAAGGCCCTCGCAATGCGGCAGTACATGGCGCAGAACATCATGGTGGGCACCGTGGACGGCGACATTTTCTACATCCGCAACGGGCGCGTCCCGATTCGGCCCAAGGGATGCGATCCATCGAAGCCGCAGCCGGGTACGGGCGAATGCGAGTGGGAAGGATTGCATTCGATCGACGATCTGGTGCAGATCGCGAATCCGCCGCAGGGTTACATGCAGAACTGCAACATCTCGCCCTTCGCGATGATGAAGGATTCGCCGCTGGTTCCCGAGAAGTGGGCCGAGCATCCGTACATTTACAACGCGGCTCGCACGCCGCCGCACCAACGCGCCGCCATGATGCTGGATCTGCTGGCGGCGAGCCGCAACGTGACGCTGGAGGACGCCGTTGGCCTCGCGTTTTCGACTCAGGTGTATAAAGCAGAGCTGTGGCAGGCGCGGATTCGGAAGGCCGATCCTGACGGGGATTTTGCAAAGATGCTGGTGGCGTGGAACCGTCGCAGCGACGCCGATTCGCGTCCTGCGCTGGCCTTCTATTTTTTCAAGATTGCGTTAGGCGAAGACAGCAAGGCGCAGGAACCGCCGGCATCGCTGAGTGACGACCAGATGCGCGCCGCGCTGCGCAAGGCGGAGCAGCGCCTGCCCGCCGATGCAGTCTACGGGACGTACTTTCGCGTGGGCCGCGAGGGCGCGGGCCGGACTTTTCCCGTCGGCGGCGGCACCGTGGCGGAAGCCGCCATGGCAACGCCGCGCGCCATCGGATTTCGCAAGGAAGGCGACCTGATGGTGGGACACGGCGGCCAGACGTCAACGCAGATCGTGCTGCTGGTGAAGCCGATCCCGCAGTCGTTCATGATCATCCCGCTAGGCGAGAGCGATCACAAGGAGTCGGGCCACTTCGACGATCAGGCCGAGAAGCTGTTCAGCAAGGCCAAGGCGAAGCCGACCTTTTTCCTGAATCGGAAGGAACTGGAGAAACACGTTACGGCGAGGCAGATGCTGACGTTTTGAGCGGGGTGATTTAACGGAAGTGAAGATCAGAGACGTCATCAAGCTCGTCGAGGCAGACGGATGGAAGGTGGTGCGTACGCGCGGCAGTCACAGGCAGTACCATCATCCAATCAAGCCAGGCACCGTAACTATCGCAGGTCATCCATCCATGGACTTGGATCCCAAAACACAGGCGTCTATACTGAAACAGGCAGGGCCGAAGCAATGAAATATTTTGTTCTGTATGCACGCACCGCGAACGGCTACAGTGCGCACGTCCCTGACCTTCCGGGATGCATTGCCGCCGCCGCTACGCTTGAAGAGACGCGTCAACTGGTGAAGGAAGCCATTGAGTTTCACTTGGAGGGCTTGCGGCTGCATGGGGAACACATCCCCGAGGCATTGACCATCGGGGAAGAGGTTGAAGTGCCCGTTCCGGCGTGAATGCGCCCGCGAAGCGCATACCGCACACTTGGTTCGAGCATGCGTCGAAACCAGTACAGGGCCGATTGCTAATCGGCCCGCAGGTTACTAACCTGCCCCAGAAGATCAGAGCGTTACGCCGCGTGGTCGATGGGGCGGGCTCGCGTCAGGGCGATCTGGCTGGCCAGCTCGGGGATTAACGCATGCAGGACGTCTTCGATACGCTCGGCGAAGATGAACTCCATCTCCAGCCGGACCGTCTCGGGAAGATCCCGCAGGTCCTTTTGGTTGGCCTTGGGCAGGATCACACGCCTGATGCCGGCGCGTCTCGCCGCCAGCACCTTTTCTTTGACGCCGCCGATGGGCAGCACCAGGCCGGTCAGTGTGATCTCGCCGGTCATGGCCGTGTCGCTGCGCGCCGGGAATCCGGTATAGACCGAAGCCAGCGCGGAAGCCATGGTTACGCCTGCCGAGGGTCCGTCCTTCGGAATCGCGCCTGCCGGCACGTGCACGTGCAGACCCGAATTCTTGAAGATATGCGGATCGATCCCCAGGTCGCTCGCGTGCGACCAGATGTAACTCTGCGCCGCCTTGGCCGACTCTTGCATCACTTCGCCGAGCTGCCCGGTCAGAGTCAGACCCTTACCCTCGGGCAGAAGAGTTGCTTCAATGTACAGCACATCGCCGCCGGCCTCGGTCCAGGCCAAGCCGGTGGCCACGCCTGCCGGCACGTCGCGCCGCGCTTCTTCTTGGTTGAACGGCTCGGGGCCCAGCATCTCGGCCAGATCGTCAGAATGGACGGTCACCGTGTCGGTGGCGCCCTCCGCGACTTTCAAGGCCAGCTTGCGGGCCACTCGTCCGATCGCGCGCTCCAACTGGCGGAGTCCGGCTTCGCGCGTGTAACCGGATATGATCTTCTTCAGAGTCTCGTCCGGCAACCCGCACTGCTCAGCGTTCAAGCCGGTCTCTTTCAACTGCCGCGGAATCAGGTAGCGCCGCGCGATCTGCGTCTTCTCTTCCTCGCTGTAACCGCCCAGGCGCAGAATTTCCATGCGGTCCAGCAGCGGCCGCGGGATGGTGTCCAGCGCATTGGCGGTGGTGACGAACATGGCCTTCGACAAGTCGAACGGCAGGTCGAGATAATTGTCGCGGAACGTCTTATTCTGCTCCGGATCCAGGATCTCCAGCAGAGCGTGCGCGGGATCGCCGCGGAAGTCATGCCCCAGTTTGTCTACTTCGTCCAGCATCAACACTGGATTTTTCGCAGCGGCGCGCCGCATGGCTTGAATCACTCGGCCCGGCATGGCGCCGATGTAAGTGCGGCGATGTCCGCGCAGCTCCGCCTCGTCATGCAAACCGCCCAGGCTCATCCGCTCGAACTTGCGGTTCAACGCTCGCGCGATGGATTGACCCAGTGATGTCTTGCCCACGCCGGGAGGCCCGACGAAGCACAGAATGGGAGCTTTGGCATTGGGATTCAGCTTCATTACACCCAAGTGCTCCAGAATGCGTTCCTTCACCTCTTTGAGACCGAAGTGATCTTCATCCAGCACCTGCCGGGCGTGCGAAATATCCAGCGTCTGGTCCGTCGCGTTGTGCCACGGCAGCTCGGCGACATATTCCAGCCACGTCCGGATTACGTTGTGCTCAGGCGCCGCGGGCGGCAATTTCTCCAGACGGCCCAGCTCACGCAGCGCTTCCTTCAGAACGTCTTCCGGCAGATTCGCCTTCTCGATCTTTTCGCGCAGCTGATCGGCCTCGGCCTTCTCGGAGTCTTTCTCGCCGAGTTCGGACTGGATGGCGCGCATCTGCTGGCGCAGCAGGTAGTCGCGCTGCTCCTTGTTCATCTCAGAGCGGGCTTCGGTCTGGATCTTGTTGCGCAGCTCCAGCACCTGTAGCTCGTGCGTCAGATACGTGTGCATCTTGCGGAGGGCTTCCACGCGCGTGGGCGCTTCCAGCAGCGCTTGGTCCTTTTCCACGTCCAGGCTGAACATGGACGCAAGCAGGAACGCCGTTCGCAGCGGATCGTCGCCGGTAGCCAGCAACCGGGTCAGCTCGGCCGGAGCGTTGGGCTGGGCCAGCTGGATCGCGGTGCCCGCTAGCTCGACCAGGGAGGCGGTTAATGCTTCCAGCTCGGGGCTGTTGTCCTCGGGCAAAAGCAGCGGATTCACCTTGGCCATCAGGAACGGCTCGGTCTCCTCCAGCTTGATGAGGGCGACGCGCTCCATGCCCAGCACCAGCAGCTCCACGGTCCCTTCATTCGGACGCGACATCTTCCGGATCATGGCTTTGGTGCCGATGGGATACAGATCGTCGGCGCCGGGATTCTCGACGCTCGAGTTGCGCTGCGCAAAGACGACAATTTCCTTCGATTCCGTGGCCAGCGCGGCCTCCACCGCGGCCATCGACGCTGCGCGCCCAACGCTCAGCGGCATCAAAAGGTACGGAAAGAGTACCGTGTTCTTCAGTGGTAGTACCGGCAATGTTTGTACAGGTGTGTCGGCCATATAGTTATCCCTCGGTCTGCATGCGGACCAGCAAAATGCCGTCCCGCGTCTCTACTGCCTGCGGGCCATTCTTTGCGTCGCGTTAGCACAAGTGTCCTGATAATGAGATGCTCAGGATGAAAAAAAGGATCAGGCCGGGGCCTGATCCTTACAAATCTACGGGGGACAGGCCGGGAGGCCTGTCCTACGGTCCGGACGAGCGGAGGCGTTGGATGGGGCAGGTTAATTACTTGTTTGGAACCACCAGGAACTGGGTGGCTCCGGCGCGTTTTACCAGGAGCACGGTGGATTCGGCGCTGCTGCCCTGGCGTACCGCCTGATTAAACTGCTGCACGCTGTTTACGGGCTTTCGGTTCACTTGCACAATGATATCGCCCTGCTCCAGTCCCGCTTGCGCGGCGGCTGAGCTCTCATCGAGTTCGGTGATAATCACTCCAGTGGTCCCCTCGGGGATCTGGAGCTGACGGCGCAGGTCCGGGGTCAGGGCTTGAACCGACACGCCTTGCAGCGCGCCTTTCTCACCGCCGCCAGGAATCGCATTCTGCTCGCTACCTTCCTTGCTGGCGTCCATCTTGAACTCACCCAGCGTCACCGGCATATCGCTGTTGTGTCCGTTGCGATCAATCCGCAGATTGACGCGGCTGCCCGGCGACATGCCGGCTACCTGCAAGCGGAATTGATTGACGTCCGACACCGGCGTGCCGTTGACCGCCGTGATGACATCGCCGACCTGCAGGCCAGCGCTCGATCCGGGGCTGTTCGGCTCCACCTGGGCAATGGCCACGCCATGCGTGCTGGGCGGAATCCCGAAAGCCTTGGCGATCTCCGGAGTCACTTCCTGCGGCACGATTCCGATGTAACCGTGGCTTACTTTGCCATTCTTCAGGATCTGCTCCATCACGTTGCGCGCCAAGTTGATGGGGATCGCGAAGCCGATGCCCTGGTTGCCGCCGGTGTTGCCGGCGAGGATGGCCGTGTTGATACCAATCAGCTCGCCGCGAGTGTTGATGAGCGCGCCGCCCGAGTTGCCCGGGTTGATGGGGGCATCGGTCTGGATGAAGTCTTCAAAGCGCTCAATACCGAGGCCCGCGCGTCCGGTGGCGCTCACGATGCCCATGGTCACCGTCTGGCCCAGGCCGAACGGGTTTCCCAGCGCGAGACAAACATCGCCTACCTGCGCTTGCGAGGAGTCGCTGAGGGCGAGTACCGGCAGATTCTTCTGGTCAATCTTGATTAGCGCCACGTCGGTGAACTGGTCCGTTCCGACGATCTTAGCGGGAAACTCGCGCTTGTCCGAGAAGGCTACCTTGATATCGGTGGCGCCTTCCACCACGTGGTTATTGGTCAGGATGTAGCCATCCGGGCTGACCACCACGCCCGAACCCAGGCTGTGTGCGCGCTGCGCGCGCGGTTGCTGCTGTTGCGGCGTGCGCCCGAAGAACTGACGGAAGAACGGATCGTCGAACATGCCCGGCGGCAGCTGGCCTTGCTGCGACTTCACCATTTTGGATGACGAAATGTTGACAATGGCCGGCATCACGCGCTTCACCACGGGGGCGAAGCTGGTGAGCGGTCCCTGATCATAGGTGGCAGCGTGTGCGCTGCTGACGAAGATGGGGATATTGCGCGAGCCGTTCATACTCACCATCAAAGCGCCGGCCATGATGGCGATGACAACTAATAGCAGGGCAGTAGACAAGCGGATTTGTTTTTTCATACCAGGGTTTCCTTCGGAATTAGTGATTCGAACTCCAGACCATCGCTGCGCTCGCGGTCTTGAGGACGCGAGACTAACACGTGCTGGCCGTCGGCGATGACGCCGGCCAGAATCTTGCGCGCCAGCGGGGTTTCGATTTCGCGCTGGATGGCCCGCTTCAGCGGGCGTGCTCCGTAGCTGGGATCATAACCGCTGCTCACCAGAAAGGCACGCGCGTCATCGGTCAGCTCCAGCTCGATATGCCGTTCCGCCAGGCGCTTGCGCAGGCCGGCCAGCTGGATCTCGACGATCTGCTTCAAGTGCTCCTGATTCAACGCATGGAACACGATGATTTCGTCCAGTCGGTTCAAGAACTCGGGGCGGAAATGATGCCGCAACTCGTCCAGCACGGCGTCCTTCATCCGCGTGTAGCCTTCGCCATCGTACGCGCCCTGGTAGTCCAGAATGCGGTGGCTGCCGATGTTGGAGGTCATGATCACGATAGTGTTCTTGAAGTCGATAGTGCGGCCCTGGCCGTCGGTCAAGCGGCCATCGTCCAGGATTTGCAGCAGCACATTGAATACGTCGGAGTGGGCTTTCTCAATCTCATCGAAAAGGACTACACAATATGGACGACGTCTGACGGCTTCTGTTAGTTGCCCTCCTTCTTCATAGCCCACATAGCCGGGAGGCGCACCGATGAGCCGGGCCACCGCATGCTTCTCCTGGTACTCGGTCATGTCGATGCGGATCATAGCCCGTTCATCGTCAAACAGGAACTCGGCCAAGGCCCGCGCCAGCTCGGTCTTACCCACGCCGGTGGGTCCCAGGAAGACGAAGCTTCCGATGGGCCGGTTAGGATCTTTTAACCCGGAGCGGGCGCGCATCACGGCTTCCGCCACGGCGGTAACCGCTTCGTCTTGCCCGATCACACGCTGGTGCAGCTCTTCTTCCAGGTGCAGCAGCTTCCGCATCTCGCCTTCGAGGAGCTTTGAAACCGGCACTCCGGTCCAGCGGCTGACTACACCGGCGATGTCTTCCTCGTCCACTTCTTCCTTGAGCAGCCGCGTTCCGGCCTGCTTCTCGGCCAGCTTGGCTTCTTCCGAGGTAAGACGGCGCTCGAGCTCGGTCAGCTTTCCGTACTTCAACTCGGCCACTCGATTCAGGTCGTACTGCCGCTCGGCTTTCTCGATATCCACGCGGGTCTGTTCGAGTTGTTCCCGAAGCCCGCGCAGCCGCTGCACGCCTTCCTTTTCCGCCTGCCACTGCGCCTGCAAGGCGCCTGCGTCAGTTTTGAGATTGCTTAGCTCCTGCTCCAGCTTCCCGAGGCGGGCTTTCGAGGCCGGATCGCTCTCCTTCTTAAGAGCCTCGCGCTCGATTTCCAGCTGCATGGTGCGGCGCAGGATCTCATCCAGCTCCGCCGGCATGGAGTCGATCTCGGTGCGCAGTTTGGCTGCTGACTCGTCCACCAGGTCGATGGCTTTGTCGGGCAGGAAGCGGTCCGTAATATAACGCTGTGACAGCACGGCAGCGGCGACCAATGCGGAGTCCTTGATCCGGACTCCGTGATGGAGCTCATAACGATCGCGCAGGCCGCGCAGGATGGAGATGGTGTCCTCCACGCTGGGCTGGTCCACGAACACAGTTTGAAAGCGGCGTTCGAGTGCCGCGTCTTTCTCGATGTACTTTCTATATTCGTCCAGCGTAGTGGCGCCGATGCAGTGCAGCTCGCCCCGAGCCAGCATGGGTTTCAGCAAATTGCCGGCGTCCATGGCGCCTTCGGCCTTGCCGGCGCCCACCACGGTGTGCAATTCGTCGATGAAGAGGATCACGTCGCCCGCCGAGGATTCCACTTCTTTCAGAACCGCCTTCAGACGCTCCTCGAACTCACCGCGGAACTTGGCCCCGGCAATCAGCGCGCCCATGTCGAGCGACACCACGCGTTTGTTCTTCAAGCCTTCGGGCACGTCGCCGCGCACGATGCGCTGGGCCAGCCCTTCGACGATCGCGGTCTTGCCCACGCCGGGTTCGCCGATGAGCACCGGATTGTTCTTGGTCCGGCGTGAAAGCACCTGGACCACGCGGCGAATCTCCTCATCGCGCCCGATGACGGGGTCGAGCTTGCCTTGCGCCGCTAGCTGCGTGAGGTCGCGCCCATACTTCTCCAGCGCTTCGTAGGTGGCTTCCGGGTTCGAATTCGTGACTCGCTGGCTGCCGCGGATCTCTTGCAAAGCCCGCATCAGCCGGTCGCGAGTGAGGCCTAACTCCTTCAAAAGACGGCCAGCGATCCCTTTGTCCTCGGTCAGGGCCAGCAGCACATGCTCCACCGAGACATACTCATCCTTCATCCGCTTGGATTCGTCCTCGGCGTCCGTCATCAGCCTGGTCAGCCGGGTGGTGACGTATACCTGATCGGCGGGCGCGCCCGCCGGACCCGAAACCTTGGGCAGCTTGGCCAGTTCCTGTTCGATTCGGGCCCGCAGAGCATCGATGCTGATGTCGGCCTTGTTGAGAATAGCCGGGGCCAAGCCGCCTTCCTGGTCGAGGAGGGCCGCCACCAGATGCTCGACGTCGATCTGCTGGTTGCCGAACTGGGTGGCCTTTGATTGGGCGGCCCGGATGGCGTGCTGGAGCTTTTCGGTAAATCGGTTGAAGTCCATAATCTTAGCGCGTTTCTATCAACTAATATTAGTATAGAACCATCGTCAACTTTTGGCAAGGGGGCGGGAGGCAGCCATGTAATGGGCTTGATTTGTTGCGTTTAGGTACCTTAGCCGCAATTCGCAAAAACGAACCCAAATGACTCCATCCCGTCGCCAACCAAATTAGCAGGCCGAAGAGTGTTAGGCGGGACAGCCTGCTTTCGAGATGCCTGAAAGTGATTGAAGGAGAAGGAGTAACAGCACGGCCCCAGACTTGTGATCCTGGCTTCTGGCGCGGCCACCGCCGCTTGGGAGCCGCGACCAGAGGAAGCGGAATCTCGGACCTTGTTCCGCTCTTGAGGAACGCAATTGGTGCAGGTTGTGGGGCAGGCGGTTTCGCCTGCCAGCGGTCGATTGTTACTAAGCAGCAGCAAGACTCGTCGCGTTCCTCTGTGCGGCAGCGGGCGGACCGTTCTTGGAACGCAATTGGTCCAGATTTAGGAGCCGCGACCCAGAGGTTGAGCTCGGCGGGAAACCCGTAGGCCCGAAATCGTAACGCTGCTGGCTGGTATGGTAGCCGGCGGACCGGGGCGGTCGGGTGCTATGGGGGATTCGTTTTCGAAGTTGGATGGGCTGGTAATCTATGAATGCGATGCGTGCCTTCCGGTCTTTATTTTTCTTGCTGGAGCCTCCATCCACCTCAGGGTTTCAGAGCCGCCTTCGCAGGCGCGGAATGAATCGTGGAACCTCACGCTGATACTGTCTGTAAGCCTCGCCGAAGCGGTCAACCAGTTCGCGCTCTTCCAGGGCCAGCAGCCCTATTCCCAGAACGATCAGCAGCAGAAAAACGATATACAGACCCAGGTAGTTGATTAGCAGGACATTGCCGATCAGCCCCAGGCCGGCGCTGGCGTAGCGCGGATGACGCACCCGGGCGTAGATTCCTTCTCGCGCCAGATTGGCGGATTCATGGCCCGTGGCGGAGAGCTCGGTGACGCCGATCAGGGTGGCAATATTGATTTGCTTCCAGTATTGGAACTCGAACCAGGTAGTGCTCACATAAAAGAGCAACGCGATGCCGATCAATATCCAGTTGGTTCCGAGGTCCTTTCCGAGCAAGGGCTCGCGGAACTGGTAAGCCACCGTGCCGAGAGCGACCACTACCGGGAGGACGATAAGGTACGTTCGCGCGGGTCCCAGCTTTCTCCATTGGCGGGCAAAGGGGTGAATCAGGAACCAGTACAGCACGCCGGACGGCAGGACGAGGATGCAGAGGACGCCGAAGATATGCCGAAGGCTGTTCATGGGGTGGGGTTATTTTACAATGCGTGGGGAGACAGGCCGGGAGGCCTGTCCCACGGGGACTGTGAGAGGGGGAGGGAGAGTCAGGGTGAGAGTAGGAGGCGGTAGCATTCGCGGGCGATCTCCCACTCTTCTTGGGCTGCTACTACCAGGACCTGAACCTCTGAGGCTGCGGTGGAGATGGCGCGATCGCCTGCGGCTTTGTGGTTTGCTTCGGGATCTAGCGTGACGCCCAAGAACTTGAACGCGGCGCAGGCTGACTCGCGGACCTAGGGGGAGTTTTCGCCGACGCCGGCGGTGAACACCAGTGCGTCCAGACCGCCCAGACTGGCCAGCATGGCGCCGATGCCGGAACGCACGCGGTGGACGTAAATATCGAAGGCCAACCGGGCGCGCGCATTGCCGGAAGCGCGTGCCTGGAGCACTTCTCGCATGTCGCTGGATACGCCGGAGATGCCCTTGAGTCCGGACTCCTCATTGAGCGTGTGGTCAAGCGTTTGGGCGTCACAGCCACCGTGTTTCAGAAGATAGAGCAGGATTCCCGGATCCACCGAACCGGATCGGCTACCCATCATGAGTCCTTCCAGCGGAGTGAAGCCCATGGTGGTATCGATGCTTAATCCATTGAGGACGGCTGCCAGCGAGCATCCATTTCCGAGATGACAGGTGATGAGGCGAAGCGATGCCAGCGGGCGCGCCAGCAGGGCGGCCACGCGGCGTGACGCGTATTGGTGGCTGATGCCGTGAAATCCATACCTGCGAATGCCCTGGTCCAGCCATTCATAAGGACCGGGATACACGTAAGCGGCTTCGGGGAGCGACAGATGGAATCCGGTATCGAAAACCGCGACCTGCGGCATGTTGGGTCCGAATTGGCGCGCGGCCGCTTCGATGGCATGCAGCTCGATGCGGTTGTGCTCGGGAGCTAATTCGGCTTGGTTTGCGATGGCGGTCTTCACTTCCGGGCGGATGAGAGTACTTTCGCGAAAGACTTTCCCGCCATGCACGATGCGATGCCCGGCGGCGTGAATATCGCCGGGGGGCAGGCTTTCGAGCAGCGGCTCGAAGACACCCTCCGGCGAATCGATTGGGATGGACTTCTCAGTGGTTGCCCCGCTTGCGGTGCGGATGCGCAATTCGGCGGTGCCGGCGCCTTGAGCCCAGCCCGCGTGACCCTCCCAAAGCGCGGGCGGAGGCTGGACAGAAGGCTCCCCTGGAAGCAACTCGTACAGGCGGCACTTGAGGCTGCTCGATCCGGCGTTGAAAACCAGCACGCGCATCGCGGTCACCAGGTCCAATGCCCCAGCAGCCGCGGCTTGACCTGTTCGATCTTCAGCGGTTCGCGCAGGGGCGGATTGTCGCAGAGATAGTTGGCAGCTCGCCGCCATGCGGAGATGTTATGCAGTTCGCCGGGCGAAAGCGGCGCGGTGTCGCTCATTAAGTGGGGTCCTCAATAACCAGTATCCACTTAGAGTGAGCGCCGGAACGCGAAAATCCGGGGATGGGGGTGGGCGTGGGATTTGGTGGTGTCGTTGCGCTTCCTGACGGGCGCAGCTCCATTTTGAGCGCAGGAGTGAATGGTCAATCGCGGCGGAGGGCGATGAGGGGGTCGAGTTTTGAGGCGGACTGGGCGGGGATAAAGCTGGCCAGCATTGAGACGGCGAGCACAATGACGCAAACGGCGCCGAGGGTGAGCGGATCGGCGGGCCGGACGCCGTAGAGCAGCGTAGCCATCAGGCGTCCCAGGATCAGGCTGGCGGCGGCGCCTAGGGCGAGCCCGGCCAGCGTCAGCCGCACGGTCCGTCCCACAATCAACTTGATGACGCTGAATCTTTGCTCGCCCAGCGCCATGCGGATGCCGATCTCGGCTGTGCGCTGCACCACGGAATAGGAGGTGACGCCGTAGATACCCACCATCGCGAGTACAAGCGCCAGGGCCGCGAAAAGACCGAGCAAGGTTCCGACGAAGCGCGGCTGCGCGCTGGAATACAGAAGCTGCTGCTCTAGAGTTCGGTGTCCGACGGGCTGATCCGGATCGATTCGCGCGACTTCGCGCCGTACGGACATAGCCAAGTTTTCAGGATTGCCTTCGGTGTGCACCAGGACATACAGGTAGGAAACCCGGCTCTGCAGGAACGGGATGAAGATCTCGGGCGCGGCCGGCTGTTCCAAGCCGAATTGCCGCGAGTCGCCGACAACGCCCGCCACTTCGAGCGGGGTGGTGTCCGCATCGTCCAGTAGCAGCCGCTGTCCGATTGGATCGCGATTCGCGAAGTGGCGACGGGCCAGCGCCTCATTGATCAAGGCCACTCGGGGCGCCGATTGATTGTCGGCACGCGCGAAGACGCGGCCCTGGCGGACCGGAATTCCCATGGTCTCGAAATAATCCTCGGTCACCACGTTGCGGACGGCGGCAAGGGGCTGGCCGGTGGGCGAGGTTTGGCCCGCGATGCGGAATCCGGAGTATTCGCTATTGCGCTGCAGCGGAAGTGCGGTGATGCCTCCGGCCGATTTCACGCCCGGCAGGGACCGTATGCGGTCCAGCAACTGGCTGAAGAAGGCCACGCGTTTCGTTTGAGTATCATACTTGTCCGGCGGGAGGGTCAGAAGCGAGTTGACTAGTACGTTCTCGGATCTGAATCCGGGATCGATGTGAGACAAAGCGGCGAGGCTGCGGACCAGCAGACCCGCGCCAACCAGCAGAACCATGGAGAGCGCAACCTCGGCGACCACCAGGGCGTCCCGGAAACGAGTGCGGGTGCGGCCCGGGGCGGAGCCGCGAGAGCCCTCTTTGAGGTTACTATTGAGATCCGTTTTGGCCGATTGGAAGGCGGGCGTGACGCCAAAGAGGAGTCCGGATGCAAGCGAGACCAGCAGCGTGTACAGCAGAGCCTCCAGGTCCAGCTGGACTAGTTCGCCGCGCGGCAAATCCGGGGGGAAAGCTCGCACCAAGGCAGGCAAGCTCCACAATGCGAGCAAAATTCCGGCGCCGCCGCCGGCCAAGCTAAGCAGGAGGCTTTCGCTGAGGAACTGCCGGAGCAGCCGGCCGCGGGTGGCCCCGAGCGCCATGCGAATGGCCACCTCACGCTGCCGGCCGCCAATGCGGGCCGAGAGCAGGCTGGCGAGGTTGAGGCATCCGATGAGCACCACGGTTGAGACCGCGGCGAGCAGCAGGAGAAAACCCTGACGAAGATCACCCGTGAAAACAGAGATAAGCGGACCAACGCCGGCAGACCAGTCGGCGTTGGTGGCGGGATAGGCGCGTGCGATATTGGCCGCGATGGCGCGCATCTCGGACTGAGCTTCACCGGCGGAAACACCTTCCCGAAGACTGGCCACGATAAAGAGATTGCGCGCCACGCGATCATGCCATTGCGCAGGAGTCAGGGCCAGCGGCTTCCATACCTCCTCATCCATGTATGGCAACTTCATCGCGGCCGGCATCACTCCAACCACGGTGAACGGGCGGCTGTTCAGCCGGATGCTGCTGCCCAGGATGGCCGGGTTGGCGCCCAGGGAATTCCGCCATAGCGTCTCGCCGATCACCACCACGTCATCCCGGCCGGGTTGAGCTTCTTCCGGAAGAAAGTCGCGGCCCAGCAGCGGCGTGGCGCCCACCACCGAAAAGAAATCAGGGGTGACGGCTACGCCCTCCACCCGAATCGCCCCCGACTTCTCTACATAGCTGAAACCCACATACTCCAGCGCGGACATTCCGGAGAAACCGCGGGCGGACGCTTTCCAGTCCAAGAAATCGGCGGCGGGGACGAGACTCCTGGTAATGTTGCGCTGGCGGCTGACCGCGGATATATTCATCACGCGCTCGGGGTGGGTCACCGGAAGCGGGCGCAGCAATACGGTATTCACCACCGTGAAAATGGCTGTGTTGGCGCCGATTCCCAGCGCCAGGGTGGCTACCGCTACCGCAGTGAATCCGGGGTTCTGGATGAGTGTACGGGCAGCGTGGCGCAGGTCCTTCAGCAGTATGTCCATGACCCGCGGGAGAATCCCCGATTAGTTGGTTACGTCGTGCGTCCGGCTCTCTTCGCGGACCGGCATGTAGGCTTCATAGAACGCCTTCTGCGCGTCGCTATCGGCGTAGCTTTTGAGCGCCTGCTCGCTCTCGAACTCCATCACGATGATGTTCTTGTAGCCTTCCGGCAACTGCATCTTGATGGGTCTGGTCCAGACATTCTTGAGGCCGGCGTACTTCATGTTTTCGGCGGCTTTGAGGGCTTTGTCGATCTGGGCGGGCGTGGCGTCCGCCTTCCACTGCACAGTGATGATGTGGATCACGGTTTTGGGTTTGGCGGCGGCCATCAGCATGGCAGCGCCTGCGATGGCGAGCACCGCGCACACGACAACAATCAGTTTCTGCATGGGATCTGTTCTCCTTAATCAGGCGGTGGCGGCTACGCGTTCGCGGGTGGCCACGCGGCTCAAAACTGCGTGCAGACCGAACAGCGCGCCGGCGTAGAATGCATCGCTCAACAGCGTGCGGTCGAAAAACGGGATGGCGGCGGCGTAACAGGCAGCCAGTCCGCTGAAGGTGTGCGGATAATCGCGCAGGAATGCGCCGAAGTTGGTGATCAGGAAAAACTGGACGCTGGAGGCGAGCACGGCGGCTCCGATCTTCCAGGGGCTTTCAGTCGATTGCAAGCGCCGTCCGATCCACACCGCGATCATGAAAGCGGCGTAGGTGAAAAGCTGGTACACGGTCATCGCGCGGTAGCCATAGAACGCGTTGAGGATGGGGTCCGTGATGGCCATCAGCGCGAGCGGCACCAGGTAGGCTTGCCAGACGGGCAGCCGCGCGCCGGCGAACAAGCTCATGCCGCCGACCGGCGCGAAGTTGGGAGGATGCGGGAGCAGGCGGGCGACGGCGCCCAGAGCGGTTAAAGACAGGGCCAGGGGCCGCCAGTTGGACTTGTTGGTCATCCCCCCAATTATAAGCCGGTTGCCGGGAGCTTAGCGATGAAATTTGCGCTTGAGGTCCGACCAGAACGCATGCATTATATTCATCCCGGGGTCGACACCCAGGGACGCGGCTCCGGAGGACGGTATTTCACGGTTCCGTAATTAGCGGAGCGACTATAGGCGGCATCACTCGCGCGGATTCGCGCGGGGGTACAATACCGGCAATGCCGAACGTTGCGATCCTCGGAGGAGGTGTGGCAAGGCTAAGCGCCGCGCATGAATTGGCGGAGCGCGGGTTTGGCGTGGATGTCTACGAGAGCAAGCCGGTGCTGGGCGGCAAGGCTCGCAGTATTCCGGTGGCAGGGTCGGGAACCGGCGGACGCCGCGATTTACCGGGCGAGCACGGGTTTCGATTCTTTCCCGGATTCTACGCTCATATTACCGACACCATGCAGCGGATTCCATTCGGAGAACGCAGCAGCGTGTATAACAACCTGATCGTCGCGACCCGTATTCTGCTGGCGCGCGTGGGTCAGCCGTCCATAACTGCCGTGGCGCGCTGCGCGAGAAAGCTGGACGACCTGGAAGTTTTCCTGCGCGAGCTGTTCACGCCGCTGGGTGTCCCTCCGCTGGAGGTCGCGTTCTTCGTTAACCGTCTCCTGGTGCTGGCCACCAGCTGCCAGGATCGGCGTCTCGCCGAGTACGAAGACTTAAAGTGGTGGGATTTTATCGCAGCCGCTCGGATGTCCGAAATTTACCAGGCTTATCTGGGGCAGGGGCTGACGCGTTCACTGGTCGCGATGCGCGCGCAAGAAAGCAGCACTCGCACGGTGGGTTACATCCTGCTGCAACTACTTTAGGGCCTGGTGGGTCCCGATCTGGTCTTTGACCGGTTGTTGAATGGGCCGACCAACGACGTATGGCTGGACCCATGGGTGGATTTTCTGGGAAAGAAGGGCGTGCGTTTCCATACCGGAGTTCGGGTGAATGCCGTCGAAACCGGGAATGGATCGGTTCAGCGGATCCGCGCGGATACGGTGGATATTGCAGCGGATTACTACATCGCGGCGCTGCCCGTGGAAGTGATGACCACGCTGCTGACAGATGATTTGAAGGCGGCGGCGCCATCCATGGCGAACCTGGGCCAGCTGCGCACGCGCTGGATGAACGGGATCCAATTCTATTTGCGGCGGGACGCTCCGCTGGCATATGGGCACGCGATTTATTTGAACTCGCCCTGGGCGCTCACTTCGATTTCCCAGCGACAGTTCTGGACCGGCGTCGATTTTTCGACGCTGGGCGATGGCGGCGTGCAAGGAATTCTTTCGGTGGACATTTCCGAGTGGGAAGCGCCCGGCGTGCTGTACAACAAGCCCGCGATGGAATGCATCTCGCAGGAGATCAAGGATGAGGAGTGGGCACAGTTGAAGCAGCACGAGATTTCGATAGACGATGCGGACCTGGCGGCGTGGTTCCTGGATCCCGATATACAATTTCCGAATCCCACGCGGGCGGCCAACCTGGAGCCGCTGCTGATCAACACCACCGGGTCATTGAAGTACAGACCGGAAGCGCAAGTGGAATTGTCGAACTTGTTTCTCGCTTCCGATTACGTGCGCACATACACGGATCTGGCGACCATGGAAGGCGCGAACGAAGCCGCGCGCCGCGCCGTGAATTACCTGCTGCTGGCCAGCGGGTCCAAGGCACAGCCGGCGCAGTTGTGGCCGCTGTCGGAGCCGGATTTCCTGAAGCCGCTTCAGGAGATTGACCGGATTCGGTTCGGTTTGGGTCAACCTCATCACTTGATGTAGTGACAATTCGGATTATCCTGTCAGTTGGAGATCAAACAATGAGCAAGGTTCGGGTATTGGTTGGCACGCGCAAGGGCGCGTTTGTGCTGACGTCGGATGGCAAGCGCGAACAGTGGGAGGTCAGCGGGCCGCATTTTGCGGGCTGGGAGATTTATCACCTCAAGGGATCACCAGCCGATCCGAACCGGCTGTATGCGTCGCAATCGAGCGGGTGGTTCGGGCAGGTGATCCAGCGCTCGGAAGATGGCGGCGTCACCTGGGCGCCGGTGGGCAACAAATTCGCGTATGAAGGCGTCACTGGGACTCATCAGTGGTACGACGGCACGGCGCATCCCTGGGAGTTCAAGCGGGTGTGGCACCTGGAGCCATCCCTGACCGATCCGGAGACGGTCTATGCGGGGGTGGAGGACGCCGCAATCTTTCGCACCACCGACGGCGGCCAGAACTGGCAGGAACTGCCCGGATTGCGCGGCCATGGATCGGGTCCGAGCTGGCAGCCGGGCGCTGGTGGGATGTGCCTGCACACCATCATTCTGGATCCGGTGGATCCGCAGCGGATATTCATCGCCATCTCCTCCGCGGGCGCATTTCGCTCTGACGACGCCGGCGAAACATGGAAGCCGATCAACAAAGGATTGCACTCGGAATACATCCCGGACCCGACGGCCGAGGTGGGCCACTGCGTGCACCGGATCGCGATGCACCCGTCGCGTCCGAACGTGCTGTTCATGCAGAAGCACTGGGACGTGATGCGCAGCGACGACGCCGGCGAATCCTGGCGCGAGATCAGCGGGAACTTGCCGACGGACTTCGGATTCCCGATCGATGTTCACGCGCACGAGCCGGACACCATCTACGTGGTTCCGATTACTAGCGACGGGTTGCATTACCCGCCCGAGGGAAAGCTGCGCGTGTATCGCAGCCGGACCGGCGGAGACGAGTGGGAGGCGCTCACCAACGGTCTGCCGCAAAGCGATTGCTACGTGAACGTACTCCGTGACGCCATGGCCGTTGACTCGCTGGATTCGTGCGGAATATATTTCGGAACTTCGGGCGGGCAGGTGTACATGTCACCGGATGCCGGAGACAATTGGAAACCCATCGTGCGCGATCTCCCGGCGGTGGTCTCGGTTGAGGTGCAGACGCTGCCATGATCCGCGTGATACTTCCGGCGCATCTGCGAACGCTGGCGAAGGTGAGCGGCGAAGTGACCCTGGACATTGTGGGCCCTGTTACGCAGAACTCGGTGCTGGCTGCCCTGGAAGCGCGATTTCCCGCGCTGGCCGGCACCATGCGCGATCACGTCACTCTAAAACGCCGCGCCTTCGTGAGATTCTTCGCTTGCGAAGAGGATTTATCGCATGAGGCGCCCGACGCTCCGCTGCCGGATAAGGTGGTGTCTGGGGAGGAGCCTTTTCTGGTGGTGGGGGCGATTGCGGGGGGATCTGAAAGAACCGATTAACGCCGATAAACACAGATACAATGTGAGGTATAATCGGTCGCTTCGGGAGGACCTTTTTCATGCCTGGATCTACTCTGCTGCGCGTGCTCACGCTGCTTTTGTGCCCAATACTGGCCTTCGGCTGGAATGGGACGGGCCATATGACGGTGGCTTATATTGCGTACCAGACGCTCTCCGAGCCGGATCGCAAGGCCATATCCGCGATCCTGGCCCAGCATCCCGATTACGATAAGTGGGTCCGCGGGATCCCCAAAGATCAGACGGATCTCCGTAATATGGTGGCGTTTGTTCGCGCCGCAGCGTGGCCGGACGACATTCGGAGCGACAAACGCTTCTATGACGACACCGCCAAACATCCGGTTCAGGCTCCCACTCCGATCCCCGCGGGCTTCCCGGATAAGACGGCTTTCCCGGACGGAACCTCCGCTATCCATAAGAACTGGCACTTCATCAACGAACCTTTGGTCGGGGAATTGGACGCTTTGCAGCCCGGCGATTCCCAGGATTTCCGGACACCGCCCACCATCCTGACTAAGATCGTGGAATTCCGCACCTCGCTCGCACTGTCGAATGCCGGTACACCGTCGCTGGTCCGCGCTTACGAGCTGCCTTGGCTGCTGCATCTGGTGGGCGATGTGCACCAGCCTCTGCACACGGTGGCTCACATGACCCCGAATGCTTCGGGACACCTTGTCGGCGATCTAGGCGGCAATAGCGTCAAGCTGGCTCTCTTTCAAAACCAGACGATCGCGCGTCCCGTTGATAATCTGCATTCGTTCTGGGATGACTCGCTGGGCCAGCAAACGGATTTTTCCTCCATTCAAAACCTGGGCGACGCGCTGATCCGGTCGCATCCGCAAGCTGACGATCCCAGCGCGCTGGTCCCGGAGAAATGGTTCGATGAGAGTTCGAGCCGCGCCATTGAGATCGTCTATAAGGACTTGGCGGGCGCACACTTGGATGCCGATGATCGCCTGGTTATTCCGGATGGTTACTTCGACACCGCGAGTGCGCTGTCGGGGGATCGAGTGGCGACGGCGGGATACCGTCTCGCCGCGGTCTTGAAGGTGATTGTCAGCAAATAGACGGCTCAACTTGGCGCGTCGAACCAATCTGGCGCAGCACCCGCAACCGCGTCGATCTCGGGAACGATCTTGCGATCCAAGTGAGCGGCCAGCGCCGCGAGGTTCGCTACGATTTTCTCCCAGCGGGCCGCGTCGCCGATGGGATATTGGCCGCCCTCCATCCCGGGCGCGAGAGGCATGGGCAGCGTGCAGCAGTAGCCCGGCACATGTACTTTGAAATGCCCGATCACCATGCGGCTCCAGGTGCCCACATCGAGATCGACCTCGACGACATGGTTGGCTGCAGTTCGGCGGCGGAGCGCAAATGTCCCAACGCCTCCTTTGCAGGAAAATCCTAGCGGGCGGAAGTGTTGCTCCAGAGCCGGCTTCAGCAGGTGCGGTTCATATCCGTTCGCTATGGTCAGAGCTTCAAGGCGCGGCGGAAGCGAGTGCGGCATGCGCGTTTCGGCCACCAGATCGGCGATCGCGGCTCGATACTTTCACGTGATCTCCACCAGCGCGCTCGGCGGTTGCGCTGGAGTTGTGGAGACCATGGGGAACCGGTTGGTCTTGGCAGGTTTACCCAGCGTGGCGAAAAATACGGCGAGAGGCCCTTGCGGGACAGGCACCTTCGCCGCCCATTCGCCGGCGTCCACCACAAAGTTCGCGATCAAACTGCGTTCCCGGCCGTTTACCCACCAGCTATCGCCGGCCAAGATTCCGGACGGCGCGAGTGGAGGGCCAACTCCGAACGCGGGACCGCCGAACCGCACTCGAGCGGAATGGAAGGGCAGGGAACGCGGCAGGCCGTCGGCTACTTCCGCCAAGGTTTGGAACGGGAGATCTTGATCGCCCCCGTAGATCGTCTTGTGCGCCGGCGCGAGGATGCCGGGCGCTGAATCCGTGCGCACCAAGGCCGCCACTCGCGGGAACTTCTTCACCGCGCGGTCCACCGCCGAAACACCTCCGCCCACGGGTGAATCGGCGAATGCGAATTCGTAACTGACCGGCAATTCGGCAGCGCTCAACGCATCGTGCAGACGCCGCAACAGCGCGCCAAACGGCTCCTTCTTGCCGGCGCGATACGAATGCTGGATCAGAACTTCCATCAGGCAACCTGCGGGATGGGCAGAGGCGGCGGCACTTCGGCGCGCTCGAGTAGTCCGCTCAGATGCGCGACTTCTTCGCGGTCCCTGTTGTAACCTCCCGCGTCGGGCAACTGTCGCGCGCACGCTTCGGCCCGCCGGCAGGCGTCGCGGGCTTCCGCCACGCGGCCTTCGGCCATCAGCAAGGCCGCACTGGCTTTCCAGTAGTCCACCGTTTGGGTCGGCTTACCCCTCGCTTCCATTCGCTGCCACCAGAGCCGCGCGGCGCCGGGGTCCTGTTTCAGCAGGGCGTTTACATATACAAATTCCAGATGGAGGTCTGGCGGCAATTCGGCGGCGAGCTGCGGGTATATGGATTCGGCCAGCTCGATATGGCGCAAGCTCTCCGCGATGTTTCCGCAGTCCGCGTGGTGCATGTAGAGGAACAGATGGAGCAGCATTCCGCGCTTGCCCCGTGGCATGAACGCCGCGGCCCGCTCTAACACGGCCACATCAAAATCGCGCGCCCGCAGCGGAGTGGCCAGAGTGGATGCCACCATCGCGAATGCCATGTGGAAGTCAGCCCATGGACCGTTGGAGAGCAACTGGTAGATCTGGGCACCATCGGAATAATTGTCTTCCGGCCGGACGGGTATCAAGTTACATACGCCCAGCCAGGAAAGCGTGGCCAGCACCGCTAGAAACTCCCAGGCCGGCGCCCAGGCGTGTCCCGCCGCCGAAAGCGCCAGCGGCGTTACCACCAAAGCGGTCAGCAGAGATGCCGCTGGGCCGGCGGCGATCATGAGGATGCGCCGCTTCCGGATATTCACCAGGTGTTTTGGAACCAATCCCGCCGAACCGTTGCCCAGCAAGCCCGCGAGACTGAACTTGCAGCTCCATTTTCCACCGCGGCACTCGAAGGCGAAGGGACCCACGGTCAGCGAGCGCAAGCTCATCGCGGTAGTCCATCCGGCCAGCACATGTCCCATTTCGTGAAACAGCGTGTTGACGGTAATAGCGAGGTTGATCTGCAGCAGCGAGATCCAGAAATCCGAGAGTGGCAGACCTTGACTCTGTCCCCGGCGATACCACCAGTTCAGGGCCAGAAGGAGCAATCCAGCTTGAGCAAGCGTAACCGCGCCGCTGGCGAACTTATTCGTTCCATCGCCAGTTATGGATGGCGCGTGCGACGAGACCGCGGTTTGTGCCGCGACATTCGGACGCGAGAATGCGCAGAGTCCGGCGATACCGACTGCGGTCCCTACCGGGATAAGCGGCAAGTTCACGCAGCTGGCTGCGATCGCCCAGCCGCCCGCCGAGGGTTTGCCTTTCCTCAGCGCCCACCAGGCGCCGCCGGTGACCAGCGTGAAAGCGCCCATAAGCACCACCATGATCGCCAGGCCCCAGCTCTCGAGTGGATCGGACTGGATGCGCCAAAGCAGCGAGGCTAGTCCGAATAGCCCGCACGCCGCCTCAGTCCCGAACACGGAGCGAACCACCCGCGCGAGTTGCACCATAAACGGAAGAATCGGACGCTGAGCCGTCCGGCACTATGAGGTGTTTCCCCGAGTCCGCCAAAGATCGTCCTGGCAACATGGATTCCGCGGGAGATTCTTTGACAACACGCCGCCCGGAGTTAAACTAAAACCCAGCAGGAGGCTCTATGGACGGAATGTCTTTCAGAACTAACGTCATTGATCCGGAACAACTAAAAGCGTGGCGAGCCACGCAGCCCGACCTGAAAAAGGCAGCTCAGTTGGAAGCTGCCGCAATCGCGCTTACCGCCGCGCCTGTCATCGCGCCGCCGGTGGCGACTTTTACTCGCAAGAATCAGGCCAGCCTGACTGGCGCCGAGCGCACGGCGTTTCAAGCCGCCGTAAACGGCTTGATCGCCAGCGGCGTGTGGGGTCAGATGGTGGCCACGCACGCCGACATGACCCACAACATGCACAGCATGGAGGGGCCAGTGGGAAGCCAGCGGTTTCTATCCTGGCATCGCGATTTTCTCAGCAAAATGGAACAAGAGTTGCAAAAGATCGATGCGACGGTCAGTATCCCTTACTGGAATTGGACTTTGGATCGAGATATCCCCGGCTGGATGCAGAATTTCCTTCCCCAAAACATCAACCTGCCGGATGGATCCCAGCAATCGGTCACACGAACGCCCGGGCAGGATCCCTCGGCGCCGGACCTGCCGCTGCAATCCGACATCGATAATATCCTCGCTATCGGCGACTACACCGATTTCACGCTGGCCCTCGAAGGCGCGCAGCCGTTCGGCGCGCATAACCTGGTGCATGTGTGGGTCGGCGGCACCATGAACGACCTTATGACCGCGCCCGCGGATCCGATCTTTTGGATGCACCACGCCAACATCGACCGCATCTGGAGCGTCTGGCAACCCGATCACCAGGACCAGTCGCCTACTCTCACGGGGCAGGACGCCGTTCTCGATCCCTGGAACGAATCCGCCTCGGACATGAAGAATACCGCGTCGCTTGGCTATGACTATCAGCCGGTAGCCGCGGCCGCCGACGCCCCCGAGCAATAGAGCCGCGACCAAAGGGAGCGGTTGGCCCGCTGAGGAACGTGACGATTCTTTCTGCCGCCGTGTGGGGCAGGATAGTATCCTGCGGCCGATTAGCAATCGGCCTCTGGCAGGCAAAACCGCCTGCCCCACAAGCTGGGCCAATTGCGTTTCTCAACCCTGGGGAATACTCACCGCTCCCCGCAGTACAAAATGAATCGGCGTCTCCGATGGAATCACCACGGGCTCGCCGTTTGTCGCCGCCTGATACACTGCGCCGCCTCCCGCGCCCGCAGCCGCTCCCCCCGCCGCCGACTTCTTATTGCGCCCGAAGATGCCGCCAATCGCTCCGCCCACCGCGGCGCCCACGCCGACAGCGACTCCCGTGGCCTTGCCTCGCGAGGCGCCCTCTTTGATGAACACGTCGCTGCGCACCGGATACGCACGTCCGTGAATCGTCAGTGAAGTCAGCTGCAGCTGCACCACGGACCGTCCCTTGAACTTGCCCGCATTGCCCACGCTCACCAGGGACAATCGCGCATTTGCCCCCCGTGGAGCAATCACTTTGCCGCCCGCCACTAGCGGCGCGTTCAGGCTCGCGTCGAATCTCTGACCTGGTTGAGCTGTGCGCGAATCGATGGAGTTTATGGTACGGATTTCCACCGGCGTCCCCGACGGAATCACGATTGCGCCACGGGTCGCACTAGCTTCTTTCTCGCCTTCCGAAGCCTTGTGCTTCTGCTCTCCGCTGGCCGACTGTCCTCCTCCGGATTTTCCTTTGTCGGATCCGCCGGTCTTGCCTTTGTCGGCCCCAGCCTTCTGGTCGGGGCCCTTGTCCAGCGCCTGGCCCCCGCCACCGCCGCTGGGTATCTCGATCACGGCGCCGGTGCCGCCACTGCTGGTCCCGCCGCCGTTCACCGCCCCCGCTCCGCCCCCGCCGTTGATCGGCTTCGGCGTGGGCCACATCATCACCGCAGCAAGCACCACTCCCGCCAACGCTCCCGCGCCTGCCAGCAGCATAGGGGGACGGGTCCATATCGGCTTGGGAGCAGGGGAGGGAAGTACGCCTGCCTCCGCGGCCTGCACCGGAGGATTGGTTCCCGCGCCGGCAGCGGCGGCCGCGGCAACCGCGCCCCCCGCGACTCCTGCCGCGACCACCGGCCCAGCGCCCTCGAACCTGGTCCCGCGAGCCATCGGATGCACCGGCGCAAGCGCCGGCGCCACATAATCGTCGGGACGCTCCAGCGCCTGCCCGAACTCCTCCACAGTCTGAAAACGATCGTCAGGATTTTTCTCGAGCGCCTTCAGTACCGCGTTTTCCACGCCTTTGGGTATATATGGATAGAACTTCGTGGGCAGCGGAGGCGGCGTGTGCACGTGCGCCGACATGATGTGGAATTCGCTGTCGCCCTGGAACGGCACATTTGCCGTCAGCAGTTCATACAGCGTCACGCCTAGCGAGTAGATATCGGACCGGATATCCACCGGCTTGTTGGTCACCTGTTCCGGCGACATGTAGAACGCGGTGCCCATCTGCGTCCCGGTGCGCGTCATGCCGCGATTGCCCATCACTTTGGCAATGCCGAAGTCCATCACCTTCACGATGCCGTGATTGTTCAGCATCATGTTGGCGGGCTTGATATCGCGGTGCACGATGCCCATGCGGTGCGCGTAACCAATGCCCAGCAGCGCCTGCCGAAACATCGGAACCGACTCCCCGTGCGGAATTGGCCCGCGGCGCTGCACCATGTGCTCGAATGTTTCGCCCTCGATAAACTCCATCACCATCCAGGCCGTCGAATCCTGGATCAGAAAGGCATACAGCGTTGCGAGGTTGGTGTGGTTCAGATTGGCCTGGGCCTTGGCCTCCGCGCGGAAGCGCTGCTCGAGCTCGGAATTACGCGCCAGTTCTGCATTGAGAGCCTTGAGCGCGACAACACGGTCCAGCGACGTGTCCACGGCCTTGTAGACCACGCCCATGCCGCCTTCCCCAAGCTTCTCCAGGATGCGGTAATTCGCAATTTCCTTACCGATCATGTTCCCTCCCGATCTGACGCGGTTACCCTGCGATCGCGGTTCATTTCTTTCAAGTGTAGCGGGCCACTAACCGCAGGCTCGAGCTTGCGATCCATACCACCGCGTACACCATCCAGCCCACTACACTGCTGAACCCCAGAGCCATGACGGCCGACTCCAGGATCCACGCTGGATTCTGCCAGCCTCGGCTATAGGTGCAGTGCGAGCATACCTGCATGCGCAACATGGCGATGAGCATCCACGGATAAACCCAGGCCATCGCGAAGAGAACGGCGGCAAATGCTCGATTCCTTCGCACCGGGCGGCTATAGCGCAGACGGGGGATTGGCCGCCCCAGGATTCGTTCCAGACTGGCGATTACCGCGCAGGCCGAGGCAAGCACAATAAAAGCATTCGTCAGTGCCTGCGCCCAAAACGACATCTCCGTCATCTCAACTCGCCTTTAGGCTACTCCGTTATGCGGATGATCTGTACTGTGATGTTATCGTAACCGCCGCGATTTTTGGCCATCTCCACCAGCTGCTTGCAAGCCTCGCGCGGCGGGTGGTCCGTGGCCACCGCCAGCATTTCTCCGTCAGTCACCAGGCCGTGCAGGCCGTCGGTGCACAGCAGCACCATGTCATTCGCCTGCAGGGGCAGCGGCGCTTCGGAAAAATCGGCTTGAATGTTGGAATCCATGCCCAGCGCGGCGGTCAGCACGTTGCGTTCGGGATGCACCGCGGCCTCTTCCGGCGTCAGCGCCCCGCTCTCCACCAGCCGCGCGACATAAGAATGATCGTGAGTTACCTGCGAGATGGTGGAATCGCGCAGCAGATAAATGCGGCTGTCGCCCACATGCCCGTAATGCAGCTGGTGATCCAGCAGCACCGCGGCCGAGCAAGTGGTCCCCATGCCTTTGAGACTGGGATCTTCGTGGCCCGCTTCTTGAATCGCGAAATGCGCGTTGCCGAAAGCCGTCAGCAGCGCGTCCAGCGCCTCGGCGCAGGGTTCGTTCAGATACGTTTGCCGCACCACGTCCACGGCGATCCCGCTAGCCACGCGCCCGCCTACGTGCCCGCCCATCCCATCGGCGACAATCGCCAGCCGGCCGCGCTTGAGGAAATCCTCATCGGCCTCCGGCTCTACGTAGCCGTAGTAATCTTCATTCTCGCTTCGAACACAGCCGGTATCGGTGAGATTGGCCAGTTCAATTCCCGGACGAATTACCATGACCTACAGGCACTTGAATTTCAACGACACATCTCCCACGCGGAGCAGATCATTGTCCTTCAACTCCTCGCGCGCGATGGGCTCGCTGCTGTCGTTAAGATGCGTGCCGTTGGTGGAATCCAGGTCCGTGATGAAGAACTTGTTGTCGCGATAGCGTATGCTGGCATGCTTCCCGGATACGGTGGTGTCGTGAATCACGATGTCGTTCTCGGCGCCGGAGCCGATGGTGTTCTGCCCGTCGCGAACCCGGAAATCCTCGCCCTTCTGGTCGCCGCTCACCGCCACTAGCCAGCCCACCACCGGAGGTTTGCGCTTTTCAGACAGCAGAACCGTCTTGCGTCCCACCGCCGCGCCGCCCCCGCCGCCGGCACCCGCCCCGCCCAGCGGCGGCGGACCTTCGG
>JALYHQ010000053.1 GCA_030776455.1 Acidobacteriota bacterium
GGCCCCCCCGGGCCCGCCTTACAGTTAAGAAATGGTCCTCCCCCGCGACTTCTACGCGCGCGACCCGGTTCAGGTAGGCCGCGACTGCCTGGGCAAAATCCTGGTCCACGGCAAAACCGCGGGACGCATCGTCGAAGTGGAAGCCTATCTCGGCCTGGACGACGCCGCGGCCCACGCCTCGGCGGGAATCACGAATCGCACGAGAGTGATTTTCGGCGATCCCGGCCACGCGTATGTGTACTTCATCTACGGGATGTACGAATGCTTGAACTTCGTCGCCAAGGACGCGGGCTGCGTCCTTATCCGGGCGCTTGAGCCGGTGTGCGGCATCCCGCTGATGCGGCGTCGCCGTCCAGCCGCGAAGCGCCTCGAGGATCTAACTTCAGGGCCAGGCAAGCTGACCCTCGCCATGGGAATTACCCGCAAGCTGAATGGCATCGACCTGACCAGCGGTCGTCTGCACGTAAGAGAGCCGGCCGGCGAGGAGCGGTTCGACATTGCCGTATCGCCGCGCATCGGGATTTCAAAGTGCGCCGACTGGCCGCTCCGCTTCTTCATCGCCGGCAACGGGTTTGTCAGCCGGTGAGCCTACAATCGGACTATGCTCAAACCGACCATCTTCCGTGAATACGACATCCGGGGTGTCGCGGAAACGGATCTGGCGAGTCCCGATATCGAGGGCCTGGGACGCGGGCTTGGAACCTATATCCAGCGGCACAGCGGCAAGCGGGTTAGCGTGGGACGCGACGTGAGGCTGAGCTCCACACGGCTGCGCGATGCGCTGGTGAGCGGCCTCAAGGCCACCGGCTGCGAGGTTACCGATATTGGCGTAGTGCCCACTCCGGTATTGTATTTTTCGGCGCAGCACTTGAAGGCGGATGGCGCCGTGATGATCACCGGCAGCCACAATCCAGCCGAATACAACGGCTTCAAGACTATGTGCGGCCAGGATACGCTGCACGGCGAAACCATACAGGCCGTCCGCGACATCGTTGAGCGCGCCGACTTCCTGAGCGGCGCCGGTGGCGAGCATACTGTCGACGTGGTGACTCCGTACGTCGATGAGATCGCGGGACAGTTCGCGGCGCTCCCCCGCCGTGTGAAGCTGGTGGCCGATGCGGGAAATGGATGCGCGGGTCCCGTGATCCACCGCATTTTTCAGAAGATCGACGTGAACGCCGAAGAGCTTTTCTTTGAGATGGACGGGCGCTTTCCAAATCACCATCCCGATCCCACGGTTCCCCAGAATCTCGCCGATCTCAGCAGGGTTGTGCGCGCGAGGGGCGCTGAACTGGGCATCGCCTTCGACGGCGACTCGGACCGAATCGGCGCCGTTGACGAGCATGGCGAAGTGATATACGGCGATATGCTGCTGCTGATCTATGGCCGCGAGATCCTGACGCGCAAGCCGGGCGCCACTTTCATCGGCGAAGTGAAGTGCTCGCAATTGATGTATGACGAGCTCAACCGGCTGGGCGGGAACGCCATCATGTACAAGACCGGCCACTCGCTGATCAAGGCCAAGATGAAACAGGAACATGCCGAACTGGCCGGCGAGATGTCCGGACACATGTTCTTCGGCGACCGCTATCGCGGGTATGACGACGCGCTTTACGCCGCTTGCCGCCTCATCGAAATCGTCGCCCGGTCCGGGAAGCCTCTCTCGGCGCAATTGGAAGGCCTCCCCAAGCTGGTTTCCACTCCCGAGATCCGCGTCGACTGCCCCGATGAAATCAAGTTCGAGGTAGTAGCGCGCGTAGCCGCCGAATTTCAGAAGACGCACAAGGTAGTGGATATCGACGGAGCGCGGGTGCTGTTCGAGCACGGCTGGGGCCTGGTGCGCGCGTCTAATACGCAACCGGTCCTGGTGATGCGCTTTGAAGCCGGGTCGGAAGAGGACTTGAAACGCTATCGATCCCATGTGGAGCGCGTTGTTGAGGCCGCGACCAGCGCGTTGTAGCGGCTTTGGCGAGGCGCGCCGGTCGCTGTGCCAAACTAGCATTAGCATGTTGTGGTCCTATCGCCTGTTGTTCCTGGCGGCCGCCGCGTTTCCCGCCGCCGCCCAATCGAGCGGCGTCTCCACCGAATGGGACGTTCGCAAGCTGCTGGACAACCTTGCTCAGCAAACCCAGCACCTGCAATCGGTTCTGGATCAGATCAAGCCCGATGACTGGGTGGCCAACGGCGCTCCCCAGACTTACGTAACCCAGTGGAAAACGGCGCACGCGGAGATGAAGTACCTGCTGGGGTCCACCGACGCGCTGGCTAAACAACCCGAGAAGTTGACCGCCGCGCTGGATGCGTATTTCCGCATGCAGGCCATGGGGACCACGCTCGGCTCGGTGATCGAAGGCATTCGCAAGTATCAGAATCCTGCGGTGGCGGACCTTCTGCAGGCCGTGGTCAACGAAAACAGCGGCAACCGCGACCGCCTCCGCCAGTACGTGCAGGATCTGGCAACTCAAAAAGAACAGGAATTTCAAGTGGCCGATCGCGAGGCCCAGCGCTGCCGCGCCATGCTCCTCAAGGAGCCCGCACCGAATCGCTCTGGGAGAAGCAAACCAAAGTGACCGACACCGCGACCTGGTCTTGTAGCATCTGCGATGAGCCATCCACCGACATTTGCGCCTGGTGCACCAAGGATGCCTGCCGCAATCATCACTGCCACCGCTGCCATCGTTGCAGCGACTGTTGCGAATGCGATGTTCCCGTGGCCGATTCCGAAGAGCCTGAGCCCGCGGCTGAAGAACTAACCGAAGCGCCTCCAGCCGAACCGGCTCAGCATCTGGAATGACGATTCGGCTCTGGCTGCTGTTATCGTTGACTCTGATGAGCGCTCCCTCGGCCACCCGCATTCTGGTCCACGGACATCGCGGAGCTCGCGCGCTGCGGCCCGAGAATACGATCCCCGCATTCGAATACGCGATTGAACAGGGTGCCGACGTCCTCGAAATGGATGTCGCCGTGACGCGCGACAACGTATTGGTGATCTCCCACGACCCCGAAGTGAATCCGGTGATCTGCCATGGTCCCCGGCCCACGGCAATTATTCGCCAACTCACGCTCGCCGAGCTCCGCCAATGGGATTGCGGCGCGCTCAAGAATCCGAATTTCCCCCGCCAGCAGACGGTTCCCGGCACTCACAAGCCCACTCTCGACGAGGTGCTGGACCTCGCCCCTCGCGGAACGTTCGAGTTCAACATTGAGACCAAGAGCTATCCCGATAAGCCGGAATTCACGCCGGCTCCGGATGTTTTCGCCCGGATGATGCTGGACCGCATTCGCGCCCACAAGCTGGAATCGCGAGTGATCGTGCAGTCTTTCGATTTCCGTACGTTGCGGGCCATGAAGAAGCTCGCGCCGAAGATTCGCCTGGCTGCGCTCTGGGAAGGCGACGCCCGCAGCTTCGTCGATATCGCGAAAGAAGCCCAGGCCGGAATCATTTCGCCCGACTATCACCTGGTAACCCTCGAACAGGTGCAAGCCTCCCACGCCGCCGGCCTGCAGGTGATCCCCTGGACCGTAAATACGCCTCGCGACTGGGACCGTCTGATCGCCGCCGGCGTGGACGCAATCATCAGCGACGACCCCGCCGCCCTGATCGCCCACCTAAAAGACCGCGGCTTAAGGTAGCCCTACAGAAACCCCGCTCCCGACCCGATAAGTAGTCATGAAGCTGCTCGCCCTAGGTCTGCTCATGCTGCTGCCCGCCGTGGCCTCGAGTCACAAGACCGACCAGCGCGCTCGGGAAAGCTACCGCAAGGAACTTCGCAACCAGCGTCATGCGGCTGCCCTGGAGCAAAGCCGCGAGCATCGCAATCGTGCCCGCGAGCTGAACCGCGAACGCAAAGCGTACGCAAAAGATTTGCGCCGCGGCCACCGCAAATAATGTGGGGCAGGTTAGCAACTGTTAGCAACCTGCGGGCCGCTTTCCAAGCGGCCCTGAACGGGTTAGCCCGCCACACCTACCGCGCCGAATACCCGCCATCCACCATCAACACCGCCCCAGTAATAAACGATGCCTCCCCCGACGCCAGAAACACCACCGGATCGGCAATCTCACGCACCTCCCCAAGCCGATTGAGCAGATGCAACGGCGCAAGCTCGCCGCTCCATTGCTCGAACGTCATCCCCAGCCGCTCTATCTCGCGGTAAGACGCGCTGGTCACGATAACGCCCGGACACACCGCATTCACTCGGATATTCCAAGGCGCCAGATCCAGCGCCATGCATTTGGAAAGATGGATCACCGCGCCCTTGCTCGCGCTATAGGTTGCGAAATCAGGCTGTGCGATCACGCCGCTCATGGACGCCACATTGACGATGGATCCACCGTGTTCCCGCATATGCGGGATGGCGAACTTCGAGACCAGCGCCGTGCCGATCACGTTTACGTCCAGCACCTTGCGCCAGTCGGCGATTTCGGCGTCCGAGACGCTCTTCTGCGTGAAATCCGCCGCATTATTCACTACGATATCGATGCGTCCGAATTTCTTCACCGCCAGCCTCGCCAGCTCGCGGCCCACTTCTTCGCGCGCGATGTCGCCGATGACCACAGCCGCGGCCGCGCGGAGCGCAGTGGAATCGCGCAGATCGTTCAATATCAGTTGAGCGCCTTCCTCTGCGAAGCGCCGAGCGATCGCTTCTCCGATCCCCGCCCCCGCGCCCGTGACGATGGCTACCTTGTCCTTCAAACGCATAGGACTCAGTTTACTGCTTCGGACAATGTGTGCGAACGTATTAGCGATTGCGTCTTTTCCACCAAATCCTCGCACGGCTGGAGAAGCACTACGGGCATCCTGCGCCGCCTCGCATCACCCATCCGTTTCAGATGATCCTGTACGAGAAGCTTGCCTATCTGGCGCCGGATGCGAAGCGGGATGCCGCCTTTGACGCGCTGCGCGATCAAGTCGGGCTGACGCCGGAAGCCATACTGAAAGCCACCCCCGCGACTTTGCTGGCGATTACTCGCATGGGAGGCATTCACGCCGAGCTTCGCGCCGAGCGGCTGCGTGAATCGGCGCGTCTCGCCCTCCAGAAATCCGGTGCCGAGCTTCGCACGTTGCGCGTACTCAAGCAATTCCCGATGATCGGCGCGCCGGGGGCGGAAAAGATTCTGCTCTTTTCCGGAACCGTACCCGTGCTCGCTCTGGAATCGAACGGCCTGCGCGTGCTGGCGCGCATTTTGTTCGGCCAAGAGCAGAAGAACTATTCCACCACGTACCGTATGGTCCGGGACGCCGTCAAAGCCGACGCCGGGTCCGATTTCCCCCGCTTGATTGCGGCCCACCAGTTGCTGCGCCGGCACGGGCAAGAGCTCTGCAAAACCACCCGGCCTGCCTGTGCCGCGTGTCCGGCTACGGACCTCTGCGCGTTCTATCGCGCGAACGCGTAGCGAAAGCCATTCGCCGCGAGCTCGTCCAAGGGCAACCCGAACACTTGCCCGGCGATTTCGTATTCCCGCTCGAGCGACGTGCGGAAGAACGCCGGATCGTCGGTGTTCAAGATAACTGGCACGCCTGCTTCCCAGATCGCTCGCACGGGATGCTGTTCCAAAGTTGGGACAACACCGGTGCACACGTTGCTTGAGATGCATATCTCTAAAGGAATATTCAGCTCGCGCAATCGGGCCAGCAATCTCGCATCCCGAATGGCCGCGATACCGTGGCCGATCCGCTCCGCGCCGATCTCCAGCGCCGACCAGATCGACTCCGGACCGCAAGTTTCGCCCGCATGGGCCACCAGGTGCAGCCCGCCATCGCGCGCGAAGGCGAAGATGTCGCGAAACCACTCCGCGGGGCCTCGCGCCTCATCGCCGCCGATGCCGAAGGCCACCACGCCCTGCTCGCGCTGCGAAACCGCGAACCGCGCCACTGGCAGGGCCTGCTCCGCGCCGAAATGGCGCACGGCGTCCAGGATCCAACGCACCCGGATGCCGCCGCGCTGCGACTCCCGCCAAACCGCGTCATACACCGCGTCCAGATCCTGATCCTTCCACAACACCACGCCGGCCGAGAGCGTGATTTCGGTATACGTGACGTTCTGCGCCTGCAATTGATCGAGCAGCGCCCGCACCGCCAGCGCATAATGTTCCGGTCTGGAAAGCTTCCGAGTGACCCAGATGTAGCCTTGCAGGAACTCGGGAAAACTCCGGCACGAAAGGCGCGCCTCGCATTCCTCCTGCGTCACCGAAGGATCGATGCCGCGCAGCGTTTCGGCGCCGATAGATCCTTCCAGATGCACATGCAACTCCGCCTTCTCCATCACCCTGCCATAATAGCGGTCGAATGGATGCTCAGGAACTCGACGCAATCCTCGGCGGTTATCACGGTGACGCGTTCGCCGTACTCGGACCGCACCGCACGGAGACGGGCTGGCAGGTCCGCGCATTTCTTCCCCAGGCGGCCGACGCCGAATTGGATGTCCGCGGAGTCCGGCACCCCATGCAGAAGGTACACGGCCAGGGCTTTTTCGTCGCGCTGCTCGATCATGATCCGGGCCGCTACACGCTGCGGCTCAAGCTGTGGAATGGGCGGGGAACTGAAATCGAGGATCCGTACCGCTTCCCTCCCCTGCTTACCGATTTCGATCTGCATCTGCACGGCGAAGGCACGCACTACGAAAGTTTCCGGACTTTCGGCGCGCACCTGGTCAGCCCGGAAGGCGTGCCCGGTGTGCGCTTCGCGGTGTGGGCCCCGAACGCGCTGGTAGTGAGCGTGGTGGGCGATTTTAACGACTGGGATGAACGCCGCCATCCTATGCGCCTGCGCACCGGCGGCATCTGGGAGATTTTCCTGCCCAACGTGCTCGAAGGCGATGGCTACAAATATTCCGTGCGCTCGCGATTCCAGGGATACCACCAGCAGAAGGCCGATCCCTACGGCTTCGCGTTCGAGGTGCCGCCGAAGTCGGCCACCCTGGTTTGCGACATCGACAAATACGAGTGGGAAGACCAGGAGTGGATGGAGGCGCGGGCGCTCAAGGATTACCTGAGGGAGCCGCTTTCGATCTACGAAGTCCATCTCGGCTCCTGGCTGCGCGGCACGGAGGACAAGTTCCTCACCTATCGCGAGCTCGCCGATACGCTGCTGCCGTATGTCAAGCGCATGGGCTACACGCACCTTCAGATGCTGCCCATCGCCGAGCATCCGTTTACCGGATCGTGGGGATATCAGGTGATCGGATACTACGCGCCCACATCGCGCTACGGCAGCCCGGCCGACTTCAAGTATTTTGTCGCCCGCTGTCACCAGGAAAACGTAGGTGTGCTGGTGGACTGGGTGCCCGCGCATTTTCCCAAGGATGAGCACGGCCTCGCGCATTTCGACGGCACCGCGCTCTATGAGCACGCCGATCCGCGCAAGGGCGAGCATCGCGATTGGGGGACGCTGATCTTCAACTTCGGACGCAATGAAGTGCGCACGTTCCTGATCTCGAACGCACTCTTCTGGCTGAAGGAATATCACGTGGACGGGCTGCGCGTGGACGCAGTGGCGTCCATGCTCTTCCTCGATTACTCACGTGAGAAGGGCGACTGGGTTCCCAACATCCACGGCGGAAACGAAAATCTGGAAGCCATCGATTTTCTGCGGCGCTTCAATGAGCTGGCGCATCGCTTCCCCGGCGCCATCACCATCGCCGAGGAATCCACGTCGTTTCCCGGCGTCTCCCGTCCCGTGTATCTCAACGGCCTGGGCTTCACCATGAAGTGGAACATGGGCTGGATGCACGACATGCTGGATTACTTCGCGCAGGATCCACTGTACCGGAAGTTTTACCAGAACAACATCACCTTCAGCATGCTGTATGCATTCAGCGAGAATTTCGTCCTGCCGATTTCGCACGATGAAGTGGTCCACGGCAAGAAATCGCTGCTGAGCAAGATGCCTGGCGACATGTGGCAGAAGTTTGCCAACGTGCGCGCATTCCTGGCGTATATGTACGGGCATCCCGGCAAGAAACTGCTGTTCATGGGCGCCGAGATCGGGCAGTGGGAAGAGTGGAGCGAGAACCGCAGCCTGCCCTGGGAGGTGCTGCACTTCCCGTTCCATCGAAAGCTGCAGGATTATGTGCGCGAGCTCAACTTGCTATACGGTTCGCACCCGGCCTTCTACGAAGTGGACACCAGCTTCGCGGGCTTCGAGTGGGTAGACTTTCGTGACGCCGAACATTCCATCATCGGATTCATCCGGCGGCCGGCGAGCGACGGTCCGTTCCTGCTGTTCTGCTGCAACTTCACCCCCGTCCCGCACCACAATTACCGGTTTGGCATCCCCGACCCGGGCTTCTATCGCGAGATTCTGAATTCGGATTCAGAGCTCTTTGGGGGCAGCAACGTCGGCAATACCGGGGGCGTGCATTCCGAGCCGGTGACATATCAGAAGCACTATCACAGCATCCGAATTTCACTGCCGCCGCTGGCGGTGGTGGTGTTTGAATCGCCCAGGCCGGCCATTTCAGAACCGCGCGCGTAAGCAAGCGGCGGCAGATGTATAATAATTTGCCCCTGAGGAGGGTCCATACATGAACTACCGATCCGCGTTGCGGTTTCCCACCAGCGTTGTTATTTTGACCGCTGGCCTGTCCACCCTGTGTCTCGCGCAGTCAGCTAAATCGCGGGTGACTATTACGCACGTCAAGCCCGAGATGCTCATCGAATGGGTGGACCTGCAGAAGAACGAAGTGGTTCCCGCTCTGAAAAAAGCGGGCATTAAGACTCGAACAGTGTATTCCTCGGGACTGTTTGGCAACTCCTACGAGTACGTTGTCGTCACACCAATGGAGAAGTTTGCGGATTTCGATGCGGGCAACCCGCTGGTCAAAGCTCTTGGCGAGACGGCATCGGCGCGGCTGGGAGAGAAACTTCGCAAGTGCACGCTCAGCTCCCAGAGTTTCATGAGCACCCGGCTGGACGATCTCAGCAACCCCAGCGAGAGCTCGGAACCGCCGCCCATCATCACCTCCACCCGGCTCCGTATAGCTCCGGGGAAAATGCCGGAATTCGAGAGCATAGTCAAGACCGACGTGCTGCCGGTCTTCAAGAAGGCGAAGGCCCCTTATACGGTGCTCCGCCGGGGATTGGGCGCGAATCCCAACGATGTGACCATTACGACGCCGCATGGCAACTGGGCTGACCTGGATGCGCCCGCCCCGTTTGTGAAGGCTTTGGGCGCGGAAGGCGCGGCCAAGGTGCTGGCGAAATTCACCGGAGTCTCAACGGTGATCGAGACGGTGGCCCGGACCCGCGCGGCGGATCTGAGCTTCTGAGTGGGGGGCGGGTCCCCTGGACCCGCTCTTCGGTTATCTAAACAGGCAGGGGAGGCCTGCCCTACATCTTTCCGGCGCGCATGTCATCCAGCATTCTGCGCATGGAGATGCAGAGCGCCTGGCGCGAGGTACGGTGACAGTGCCAGCCAAGGCTCTGGATGCGGTCCGTGTTCAGCCGGACTACCGGGACATCGCCCTTCCAGCCGCGATCGCCTCCGGTGTATTCGAGGTGGACCTGGTTCGGGTCTAGGCCGACCACTTCCATTGCGAGGTGCGCGATTTCCGTTACGGTGATGTAGTCGGTGGCGACGTTGTAGACGTCGAAAGGCTTGCCGGCGCGGCGGTGCGCGAGCAGGACCGCGTCGACCACATCCTCCACATGGATATAGGATTTGCTCTGCGTCCCGTCCCCGAGGATGCGCAAACGCGACGGATCGTCCAGCAGCCGGCGCACGAAATCGAAGCCGACGCCGTGCGTTTGGCGCGCGCCGACGACGTTGCCGAAGCGGAACGCTCGCGCCGTAATGCCGAACATGAAGCAGTAGGAAGCGATCAGGACTTCGCCGGCCAGCTTGCTGGCGCCGTAGGTGGAGATGGGCAGCAGCGGGCCGTAGTCTTCAGATACTTCCAGCTCGCCCAGCTCCCCGTAGACGCCGCTGCCCGATGCATACAGCAGACGCGGCGTGCCGGTGATGCGCATAGCCTCCACTACTTGTTGCGTGAGGAAGGTGCCTTCGCGGAAGTCGATGTCCGGCTCCGTAGCAGCGCGCGCGATGTCGGGGTTGGATGCAAGGTGAATGACGGCATCGTGATCCGCCATGGACGCTGTCAGCGTCGCCAGATCCTTCACGTCGGCGCGGACCACGCGCAGCCGCGCATCGCCTTCATGGTGCGCGTAATGCCAGGGGCGTCCCGAGGTGAAGTTGTCATAGAGCGTGACGCGCTTAATGGACGGGTCAGCCAGCAAGCGGTCCGTAAAGTGGCTGCCGATGAATCCCGCGCCGCCCACAATGAAGAACTTCATACTGCCGCCACCGCTCTTTCCTCTTCAACCACAACCGGCGCCGCCACAAACTGCTGCGGCAGACTAGCCAACCTGGGCGCGTGCAGTGCCACGGCGTGCAGCACCAGCGTGAATACGAAATTCATGAATCCGAGAATCAGAGCCAGTAGTCCGGCGATGGCGACGTGATGTGACGTCCCCGGCAGCCCTGGCAAGCTCAATCCTTGGCGTGCGTAATCGCGCACCAGCGGAACCAGCATGGCGGCTCCGGACACCAGCAGTCCGCCGCTCGCCGCTATCGAGCGGTTGTAGGAAAACAGCCCCAGCCAGCGGCGCCGCGCCGCGCCGGTGTAATCATGCACCACTTGTGACAGGCACCCCAGATAGAAGCTCTGCAATCCAGCCACCGCTAGCGTCACGCCGAAGAGCATCGAATATAGCGACAGCGTAATGGGGCCAATGGTTCGCGGCCCCCCCGCCAGCGGCACTACCAGGGCGAGTCCCGCGGCGAGCATCGCGATGCCCGGACGCAATGCGAAGAATTCGGCGCCATGCACCAGCATCGCCCGCAGGTTAATCCAGGCCGCCTTCCATGGCGACAGCCAGCCCGAGCGCTTGTGCTGGCTGAGCCGTCCTTCCCGATCCTTCAAGAAGCGCACTGGCACTTCGGCGGTCTTCAGTTTCATCTGCACCGATTTGAGGACCATCTCCGATGCGTATTCCCACGAATCGGACTGCAGGTCCATTCGCACCAGCGCCTCGCGCGTGATACCGCGCATGCCGCAGTGAATGTCGGAGAACCGGCTGGCATACAAAAGATTCAAGATCCACGTAGTCACCGGCGTTCCCAGGTAGCGGTGCAGCCAGGGCATGGAGCCGGGCTCGATGGAGCCGCGGAAGCGCGATCCCATCACGTACTCATATCCGTCCCGGAACTTTTCTAGGAACGGTCTCAGCTCGCGGAAATCGTAGGTGCAATCGGCGTCGCCCATCAGCACATAGCGGCCGCGGATGGCGGGAATGGCGTCGCGATAGGCGCGGCCCAGCCCGCGCTGGTCCAGCTTGATTACGCGGGCGCCACGTTCCAGGGCCTTGGCCGCGGTAGCGTCGGTGGAGCTGTCGATGATCAGCACCTCACCGCTGACGCGAGCCTTGCCCAGGCCTTCGTGACACCAGTCAATGAACTCTTCAATGGTCAGCTCTTCGTTGAGCGCCGGCACCACGATGGATAACTCAATGCCCGAGCTCTCGCTGTGAAGAGCCGCGTTCAGACGCTGGAGCTGCGGAGTCATACGGTCAATCAAATCATCGGCCTGCAAGAGGCAAAGCTTCACTCGCCGCGGCCACTTTTGGAGCTTCGGACCCCGGATAAGGCTGGATTCGGGGGGGATTCGCATCGGCATCCAGCAGCCAGGCGTGGCGGGAATGGTAATACGCCAGCAGCGGCGCATCCGCGCCTAATCCCATTTCTCGGGCCCAGACGATATGCGAACGGTCAATATCGGCGGCATTGGCAATCCATTCCTGGTGAACGTCGTGGGTCGGCGAGAAGTGGACTACCACCAGGTGGTCCCCGGGCACCCGATCAATCTGGCGGATGACCTGGGAACGATCCCAGGCCAGTTGCGGTACCTTGTCGCCGTGCAGGAACAGCTCGCGGAAGTCGTATCCTAGCTGCGCGCTCCAACCGGCCAGGACCAGACCGAGAAGAACCAGACCAACGGGCCAGCCGCTGGGACGGAAGGCGGGGAGCCGGCTTAGACCTTGCAGCAGCCGCAAATAGAGCAGCGCCGTTAAAGGCGCGGCGTAGTGCGGCAGAATGCCCGCGAGGGGAGCGACGGTTACCACCAATGCAATTCCCAGGATCAGAGCCGTCCAGCGTTCTTCGCGGGTCTGCAACCGATACGGCCAAATGAGCGCGACTGCCAGCACGGGCCACAAGCCGAAGAAGAACTGGTACAGATATCCCAGGCGGCCCCAGAACTGTCCAGCAACATCCTGGCGCGCCTTCTCGGTTACATCAACCTGCCAGCCCGCCCAGTAACGCCGCAACTCGGCGTGACGATACACCGGCGCGGAGCGTGAATGGCTCCAGAGGAACAGCGAGGTGGCGGCATACTGGCGGTCGTGCGCGACGTACGGAAGCAGCAGCGCATTCCCCGTCACGCGCCAGTTCTGATAGGCCATGGCGCCCAGGGCAGGCGTTATCACCAAGATCACGGGCAACAGAATTCGCACGGCCACAAGCCGCCGGCCGGCATGGTCCTTCCACAGCCACCAGCCCAGTGCAATCGAGGCGAGGGCGGCCAGCACGAACCCTTCGTACGGGCGGCTGTTCATCAGCACCACCAGGCCAATAGCGAAGATCACCGCGTCGCGAATCCGTCGCTCTCGGGCGATTCGCGGCATCGCGCCCAACACCAGCGCCCCTCCGGCCGCCGCAACCGCGCCGCCCCAATAGGAATCGATCCAATAGGTGAAGAATCCGATCCGAGTGGCCAGCAACAAGCCGCCGAGCATGGCCCAGCCGGGTGAGATCCAACCTCGCAGCATCCAGCACGTGGCTGCGCACATCAAACCCACGCCGAGCCACACGCCGACCCACGGCGTGCCGAAGAAGCGCTGTCCCAACGCCATCATCAGTCCGGGAAGAGGCGGATACTTGGAAGCATAGGTGGGCTGTTGGAGCACGTGAAAGGTTTCGAAATGCTCCCACATCGGATGCGGCGGATTGGTGACGCGGCCGGAGGCGTAGGTGTCGGACGCCAGCAGGTAACTGAATTCATCGTGAACGGCGGGCGCCGGCACGTGGACCCATGGCAGCATCGCCATGCGGCCCGCCAGCGCCAGCAGGGCCACCAGGCCACACGCCAGCCAGGGGTTATGCGCGATACGCTTCAGCACGCCGCCTCATTAGCGCCGAGCCACGGGCTGAGCGGCCGGCTCGGGCACCACGGCTCGCGAATCGCCCACGGCGCGCGCGAGGCTCGAGAGGCTCGCGGCTTCGGTGGCGGCCGGAGCCGGCGCGGGTTTGTTAAAGCGCAGCGGGACCAGCCTCAGCAAGCGCCGGAAGGTCCACAATGTGGAGGACCACTTTTGAAGCGTCGTATTGCCGATCCGTTCGCCGTAGGGAATGAACACTTCGGAGATACGGAAGCCGAGCAGCGCGGGCTTGAGCAGTAGCTCCACGGGCAGAGCCGGACCATTTGGATCGCACGGAACGCCATGAATTACCGACCGCCGGTAAGCGCGCATGCCCGAGTGAACGTCAGTGGATTTCACGCCCAGCAGCACGGTTCCAGTAGCGGCGAAGATCCAGTTTCCGATGTAGTTGGACCAAGGCATGGAGTCGGGTTTGCCGCCCAGGCGGGATGCATTTACGATGTCGCACTCGCCCGCGAGCACGCGGTCCGCCAGCGGGATTATGGCGGAAGCCGGATACGTTCCATCGCAATCCAAGGTGACGATTACCTCGCCCCGGCACTCGTTCAGCACACGATTCATCGCGAAGCCATAACCTCGCGGCGGAAACTGCCGGATGACACGCGCCCCCAGCGCTTCGGCGATTTCGGGCGTGCGATCCCGGCTGCTGTCGACGATAACGATCTCATGCTCGCGATCGCCCAGCGCGGCTCGGATTTCGCCAATGACACGCGCCACGGCGCCCTCTTCGTTCATTGCGATCATGGCCACTGAGAGCATGTATCGCCTCCTTCCACCGGCTCGCACAGACATACAATCTGGAACGTAAACATCCCCGGCCACAGACGGCACAACGCGGCCTCAATTGGGTACAGCCATTTGGTGTAAAACCGGTACGGGCCGGACTCCATGATGGACGAGGAATTCGGGGATCCATCCACGGCGCCGGCGCGCTCATAGAGGCGCTTTACCAGCGGCACGAAGGCGCGCGCTACTCCGGGACTGGGACGCTGTTTCACTATTCTTAGTCCGGCCGCCTGGGCGAACTCTCGAAACGTGCGCTGGGTGAAGAAGCGGAGATGCGTCTTGTCCATGGTGCCCGTCTCGTGATAATCGAAGCGGCCAAACAGCAGGCCGAACCGCACGTTCCAGATAGCGATATTCGGGATGGAGATCAGGAACCGCCCTCCGGCCCGCAAAAGCGGCAGGTGGCGTCCCACGACGTCCCGGGGATCGCAGATGTGCTCCAGGATGTCCGAGAACACGATGACGTCGAACTGGGCCTGCCCGTAGAAGGGATACGCTTCGGGACGCGTCACGTCGCCGACATGCGCCTCATCGATGCGGGTGCGGGCTTTCACGATGGAAGCCGCGCTCAAGTCCACACCGGTAACGCGGTGGCCGTGGAGACGTTTGATTTCGGCGCCGTGGACGCCCGATCCGCAACCGGCGTCAAGTACGGTGATGCCTCGGGGCAGTCCTTCAAGGAGCTTGGGGATCTCCAGATTCGCAATCTCGTAGTAGGCCGGGCGAATCGCGGGCAGCGCGATGGTGGAGCTGCTCATACGGCCACCGGTTGGCCCACGTTCAAGCGGGCCGCCAGCTTACGGCCGCGGTCAATGCAGACGTCCATATTGATGTACTCGAACTCGGCAAGCCGGCCGCAAAGATGAATCCCGGCCTGCTCAAACCACGCTTTGGCGCGCTTCAGATTTTTCGCGTAATTGTCGTCTTGCACAACATAGCCATACTGTGTGCGCAACACGCGCGAATAACACATGCGGTTGGCACGGGCGATTCCCATGGCCTCCAGGTTTCCCGCCACGTCGCGCACAAGTTCCTGCTCGGTCATTTCGAAAGTGCCATCGCCGGGATTGGTGGTGATTTCGGCTTGAATCACGCTGTGTCCCGATGGCGCGTTATGTGGGCTAAACTCTCTCGGGAACGAGATGCGATGAAAGCGAATGTCCGGATCGGGCACGTACACAGCGGTATAGTCGGGCGTCTCCTGATCGGCGTAGCCGAGGGTCACCGTGATCAGCGTGTTGTAGCGCAGGGAATCCACGGCCGCCACAATGTCGGCAGGCACGCCGTCCACGGCGTGAGCCAGCTCATGGATCGGCATCGTGGCCACCAGGCGTTCATAGCTCCGCTCCGTGCCGCCGTCGCTGACGCACCAGGCGCCTCTTTCGCGCCAGATGGACTGTACGCGGAATCCCGTACGAATGTCGCGCACGCCGCGCGCCATAGCTCGCGGGATGGACTCAATGCCGCCCTGCGCCGGGTAGCTGAAGTAGAGCTGGTGCGTGTAGCCTTCAGTCTCGACGCCGACGGCGGCCTTGATGACGTCTTCCAGCGGCGGCTTGGGAACGCGGCCTTCCACCCATTCGAGGCCAAGCTGCTCGGCGGGGACGTTCCAGATCTTCTCGTTGTATGGAATCAGATACTTTTCGGCGAGGCCTTTGCCGAAGTGGTGATACAGCCACTCCTTGAAGTTCGTGGGCGCTGGATAGTCATTGCGGAGATAGTGGTACAGGCACTCGTAACGGTCTTGCGGCTCCAGATCGTAGAGGCCGTTCTCGAAGGGGTACTTAACGAAGCGCCCTTTGTAGAAAATCTTGTTGTTGCGGCGCGCCTGATGGACGTTGTCGCCCAGCAGCGACACCATATAATCCACCAGGGCTTTCTCGCGCGAAAAGATGATGTGCGGCCCCCCGGCGTCATAGGTAAAGCCTTCTTCCTGCACGCTCTGGCAGTGACCGCCGCCACGCTCCTCGCGCTCCAGCACCTCGCACTTTTCTTCGAGGTGCGCAGCTACCGTCAAGCCCGCCAATCCACCACCCAGGACGCCAATTGCCACGCAATCCTCCCTGGGATCTGTATCGGTCTTTCGCCTTAGTTTCTGTAGAGTTGGGGGACCGAGCGGGACCACTTGGTGGGACCAGCATCAAAGTGCCCGACGAACTCGCACACGAAATCGACCGGCTGGCGGGGGCCAAGAAACGGTCGGCGTATGCTATCGAGGTCCTCTGGCGCGAGGTTCGCCGGAACCGGCAGCGCGACGCACTTCTGGCTTCGGCCGGAAGTTGGAAAACCGAGGATCATCCGGAGTTGGCTCGGGGCGGCGCTGCGCATGTCGACGAGATCCGCGCCGAGCGAGACAGTCGATTCGAGGATGCTCTTGACCAGCACCAGCGCTGATGGCCAACATCCTCCTGGATACTTCGGTTATCTTCGACCACCTCAACGGCCGCTTTGGCCGCACTGAGTATCTCGCCGGCCTCATAAACCAAGGCCACATGCTGGCGAGTTGCCCCGTGACCTTCACCGAGGTGTATTCCGGACTGCGCCCGGGTGAGGAAGCGAAGACGAAAGAATTTCTGCGCAGCTTGGAATTCTATGAGATCACCGAAGAGATCGCCACTCAGGCAGGGCTGTTGCGCCGCGACTGGCGACAGAAGGGGCAGACCCTTTCTTTCACCGACGTGACCATCGCCGCGGTGGCCGTCGCCAACGGACTTGATTTGCTTACCGATAACCGGAAGCACTTCCCCATGCCGGAGGTGAAATTGTGTCCGCTTCCCGCTGCGCCGCGATAGGCGCAGGGGACAGACCGCTCGTGAAGAACGCAATTGGTCCAGCTTGTGGGGCAGGCGGTTTCGCCTGCCAGCGGACCGCTCTTGAGGAATGCAATTGGTCCAGGTTTAGGAGCCGCGACCAAAAGGTTGAGTTCGGCGCGAAACCCGTAGAGGACCGATTGCTAATCGGCCGCAGGATTCTATCCTGCCCCACACGGCGTACCGAGAGAATTCGTAACGTTCCTAGCTGGTATGGACACGTAATAGCGGGCGGACCGCTTCCTTTGGTCGCGGCTCTGTTTGGCTTGCTCGCGCGGTAGTCAGGTATTCTTCGAAATCGCGGAGGCCGGAGGGGGAGCCGATTTCGTAGAAGCGGCGCTGGACTTCGTAACCCGCGAGTTGGCCGTGCAGGCTGAGGTTGTGGAACACAGCGGCGAGATCGCGTTGTTCAGTGGACGCGATGGTATCCCGGCGGAAAGCTGAGAGGCCATAGTCGATGTAGCGCATCTCGGGATTCGGCGACTTGTCGTACAGGAGCAAATGGCCGCCATCATAGATCACGTTGCTGGTGTCCCAGCGGCCGTCATTCCTCAGAACAGTCATCAGCGCGGGCAGTCCGCTGGCTTGGAACGCGGACCACACGGGGCCGAAGTCGATGGGCAAGAATGAATCGCCATACAAGACCAGGAAGGTTTCGTTGAGCACCCCCCGATCAAAGGCCAGCTTTAACGCGCCGGCCGTCCCACGCAGCGATGGACCCTCGTCCACAAAACAGAGGGATGGCACCGGCGACGGATGCGTGGCCCAATATTTCTTGATCTGATCGCCTTGATGGCCGATGCAGTACACCACTTCGCCGACGCCCTGGGACGCCAGCCACTGCATTTGATGCCACGCGAAAGGCTGCCCGAGAACCGGAAGCAGCGTCTTGGGACAGGTTTCGGTGAGCGGCCACATCCGCGTCCCGAGTCCGCCTGCCAGAATGACGCACTGCATGGTTCAGTCTCGGGTAACCAGCTTGGAGCCTTCGTGATCGAAACCGAAGCGGACTTCGCGCAGTCCCTCCTCGGCCATGGCTTTGCGGACCGCATCGCGATCTTCGGCGTAGAACAGCAGGAACCCGCCGCCCCCCGCACCGACTAATTTGCCGCCCAAGGCGCCGTTGGCTCGCCCGACCTCGTACCAATGGTTAATACGGTCGTTCGTGGTACCCGGCGAGCGCTGCTTCTTGTGCATCCAGTGCTCATGCATCAGCTCGCCGAAGCGGCGGGTGTCGCCGCGCTCCAGGGCGCCCTTGATGCAGCGGCCGAGCTGCTTGATGTAGTGCAGATTGTCGAGCATGTCGCTATCCCCAAGCTCGCTGCGGACTTTCTGGTCGTCCAGCACCTGGGAGGCGTTGCGGGAATAGCCGGTGAAGAACATAACCAGGTGTTCCTCCAGGTCATAAAGAGTGCTATTGCTGATATTCAGCGGGGTGACGCGCACTTCATCGTCTTCGCCGAACTCGAAGCACGCCAAGCCGCCGTAAGCGGCAATATACTGATCCTGCTTTCCGACGGGCTGCTGCAGGGTATCGATCTCCACTTGGCAGGCCTGCTGGGCGACGATTCCGGGGTCCACGTATTCGCGCTTCAGGGCATGCACGGCGCGCAACAGGCCGACAGTGAAGGCGCCGGACGATCCCAGGCCGGTTCCGGCTGGGATATCGGCCAGGCTCACCACCTCGATAGGCGGGGCAACGTCGTGCAAACGAAGGACTTCGCGGATCAGCGAGTGGCGGATCTCGTCCAGGCTCTGGGCGTGTTCAAGGGCCGAATATTTCAGGAAATACCCGCCGCTGAAGGTTTCATTGATGCCTACGTAGATGTGTTTGTTGATGGCCGCCGCGATAACGAAGCCACCGTACTGACGGTAATAAGAAGGGAGATCGGTGCCGCCGCCACCGATGGAAATCCGCATGGGCGTACGAGTGATGATCATGTCGCGGACCGGGGTCCGTGAAACTGATCGGCCGACTCATTAGAACTCTATAGATGCCGGGAAACCCTAGTGAACGGGGTGAATTGATCCAATAGGCTGAGTGCGTCCTGCGCAGACCCATGTCACGACTTCCACACGCTGCATCCGGCGCACGAAATGAAGGTGCTGGCGCTAAGGGAAAGCATGGACTACGCAAAGAAGAACATGCGGCGCGCGGTTGGGGCGGAGAGCTCGCGGGAAGTGTTGGCCATGGGGCTGGAACAGGTCAGCATGGACGGGCACTACCTGGAATTCGGCGTGTTCAAGGGCGGCACCATCCGTTACATCGCGGGCAAGGCGGGACCGCAGAAGAAGATCCATGGATTCGACAGCTTCGAAGGGCTGAGCGAGGCCTGGAGCGAAGACCCCGGGCGCTTCGACGCGAAGGGACGGCTGCCGGAGGTTCCAGAGAACGTGGTGCTCCACAAGGGATACTTCGCCGACACGCTACCGGGCTGGCTGGAAAAGCATCCAGGACCTGCGGCGTTCATCCATATCGACAGCGACCTTTACGAATCGGCCCGGGACGTGTTCGAGTTGCTCGGCGACAGAATCGTTCCAGGGACGGTGATCGTATTTGACGAGTACTTCAACTATCCAAACTGGCAGGATCACGAATTTCTGGCGTTTCAGGAATTCGTGGTAAGGCGGAGGATGCGGTACCAGTACTTGTCATATGCGCGGTTTCAGGTGGGTGTGAAGATTACGGACGTAGGTGGGTAGGGGGCCGGGGAGCGAGGTCAAATCAGCAGAAAAGCGCTGATGATATTCGGCTTCCGTTCAGATTGGTAGAATCAGGTTGTCCACATCACATGAGGTAGAGGCTTACAGGGATGACTGTAAATTTGAACATCAGGCCCGGTCTTGAGGCCCGACTGGCCGCACGAGCCCGGACGATTGGCTTATCCCTCGAAGGCTTCATTGAAAGTGTCCTCGAACGCGAAGCGGCGGCTTCAGGTTGCCAACCGCTCAGCGGCTCCGAGCGGGCGCAAGCATTCCGGGCGTGGGCCAATAGCTTCCCGGCTGACTTGCCAATTCTCTCGCTCGACGACGTGTGCCGCGACAGCGTCTATCGGCGGGATTAGTCCGTGCCGATCCTCGTCGATAGCAACGTACTGTTCTTCAGCATTCAGCACGGTCATCCCTGGCAAGAAGAGTCCATCAAGGCTCTGGAATGTTTTCTTTCGGCGGACGAAGCAGTTTGCGTCTTCTAGCAGAATATCGCCGAGTTTTGGAATGTTTGCACAAGGCCCGCCGATAAGAACGGCCTCGGTCTTCCAGCCGAAGAGACGGAACGTCGATTAGCCGGGCTTGATCCAATTCTGACCATCTTGTACGATACCGCCGCGGTCTATCCGGAATGGCGAAGCCTCTTGGTCCAACACCAAGTAAAGGGGATCCAAGTTCACGACGCTCGGCTTGCGGCTGGGATGAAGGTCCACGGCATTGACCGCATTCTTACCTACAACCCAGGCGACTTCAAGCGCTACACCGCTATCACGGCCCTCCACCCGAGGGAAGTGCAGTAAGCGACCGCGAAAAATCATCAGTGTGGAGGATTGGGTCTCCTTGCTAAAAGGCGCTCCCGTTTTCACGCTGCCCGTTACGCACAGATCGATCTTTCGCACGAGAGGTTGTCGTTACGCTTCCTGGCGGGCGCGGTTCTGAAAAAGCCTGGATTGGATGAGGATCCAGATCTTCTCCCAGGCTGGTACGCGGATCCGCCGATCCAGAACGTCAAAGTTCGATCGCTCGATGCGCGTGAGGAGACGGCGGTAGATCTCGATCAAAGCCCAGAGGGCGCCCTGGCTCTCGGAGCCGATCATTCCCACCAGGGGGGCCGACTCGGCGTAGTAGGCCTTCGCGCGGTCCGCTTCGAAGCGCATCAAATTTCGGAAGGCGTCATTACCCCTGGTCACATCCGCGCTGAAACGCCGTAGATCTTCGGCGGGAAGATACACACGGCCCGCGGCGGAATCCTCGGCGACGTCGCGCAGGATGTTGGTCAGCTGAAACGCGATCCCGCACTTTTCGGCCAACGGCAGCGCTTCCGGCGACGTGAAGCCGAAAATATGGACAGTCGTGAGACCCACCACGCTCGCAACCTGGTAGCAGTAGCGGTACAACTCGTCGAAAGTCTCGATGCGGCGCGGCTCGACGTCCGAACCGACGCCGTCGATCATGTCGAAGAAGTACTGGTGCGGGATGTTGTACCGGTTGACCGAGTCGTGGAAGGCAGGCCACACGGGGTTATCGCTGAAATGGCCGCCAAGGGCCTGGGTCAGCTCTTCGCGCCACCGCGCAATGGCGGTGGCTGGGTCGGCCTGAGTGGGGTCGTCGCTTAGATCGTCGCAGAAGCGCATGAAGGCGTACATCGCGCACATGGCGTTCTTGCGGGCGGGCTTGAGCAGGAGGAACGAATAGTAGAAATTTCGAGCCCGCGTGCGCGCGATGCGGCGGCAGAACGCGTACGATTCGGCAAGCGAAACCGAAGTCATTGTGGGGCGGGCCCCCTGGCCCGCAGCCGGCCCCCCGGCCGGCTTTCCCTCCAGAGGACCCCGCGCGGACCAGGGGGTCCACCCCACAAATGCTCCCCCACTAGCGAGTTCTCCAGAGTACTCCCAGCAACAGCCCCACACGCTCGATTTTGGAAATATGCGGGCGGCGCGACAGGACGTTGTAATCCTGACGCGCGATTTTGTCCAGGACGCGCAAGCCGCCGCGGCTAAAGAGTTCCAAATCAAAGCGCAAGCGGCGGTCTACCGTGCGCGCCAGCGGCTGGCCTTCGAGGAACAGCGTGCGCGCTACCTCTACTGCCTCCCGCATCACGGCTCGGAACGCCGGCGTAAAGCGGCGCGCTTGCAGTTCTTCAACCGTGTAGCCATGCTTCTCGAAGAGATCTAACGGAAGATAGACGCGGTCCTTCTCCAGGTCCACGGTAACGTCCTGCCAGAAATTGGCGAGCTGCAGCGCAGTGCAAGTGGCGTCCGACATGCGGTCGCGCTCGGCATCCGCGTAACCGCACAGGCGGAGCACCAGTCTTCCCACGGGATTCGCGGAACAACGGCAGTATCCGAAGATCTCTTCCCAAGTTTGGTAGCGTGTCACCGTCTGATCCTGCACAAAGGCGTCGATCAAATCCGAAAACATTGAAAGCGGCAGCGCGTGCTTCTTCACCGTGCCTTCGAGAGCGACGTATACGGGGTGCCGCACCGCGCCGGCAGCCATTGCGTGCAGTTCTTCGCGCCACCATGCGAGCAATCGGAGGCTATCCTCACGGCTGCCCATTTCGTCTCCCAAATCGTCCGCCCAGCGGCAGAACGCGTAGACGTTGTAGAAATCCTGGTGCAGCGCCTTCGGGAGCAAAAAGGTGACGACGTGAAAATTTTCGTAGTGATGCGTGGCCAGCCAGCGAGTATACTCTTCGGCTTGTGGAAGCGTGTATTTGTCGCCCAGCGCGTCCGACTGGACGAACTCCTTGGGCGCCAGGTGTGGAACGGCTGCGCTCACTACGGCAGGATGGCGGTCTTCAGATGACCGTTGTGGCTCATCAGGTGCCGCATCACCTCGAGCAGGTTGGCCAGCGGCTCCTCGCGATTGACGAAGTCGCGCGCCGCGATCTCCCCCCGGCTCACGATTTCAAGCG
>JALYHQ010000054.1 GCA_030776455.1 Acidobacteriota bacterium
AGAGGGGGATTGGCGGGGGTCCTGAGGAGAGTGGTGTGAGATCCCCCAGGGGTCCCGCCGTACAGCTGAACTGCCTCCCGGCCGATATGTGGGTAATGATGTGTCCAGGCTGTGGTGCGGCGATGCGGCTGGATCCGGATAAGGAATACCTTATCTGCGATTATTGCGGGAGTCTGCATTTTCCGGATGCGAATGCGGATGGGGTGCGAGTGCTGGGCGAAGCCAGTTCGGATCCTTGTCCGGTGTGCGAGATTCCGCTGGTGGAAGCTACGCTCGCCAGCCATCGGATTCTATACTGCGAACGCTGCCGCGGCATGCTGATCCTGATGGCTCGGTTCCTGGCGATCATCCGCGATCTGCGAGCGCGGCGCGAGCCCGGCGTGGAACCCGCCTCGGCTCCCAACTGGAATGGGCTGCAGCGCCACATCAGTTGTCCTCACTGCGGAGGGGCCATGGACACGCACGCCTACGGCGGGGCGGGGAACATTATTATCGACGACTGCGAATTCTGCCAGGTGAACTGGCTTGACTACGGCGAGATGGACCGGATCGTGCGCGCGCCGGATCCGTCCTGGGTCAGCTCTTCAGCGTCATAGTTTCGGGGTTCCATTCGCAGACGCGCTGCTCGAAATAACTGAGATTGGATAGCAGGGCGGGACCGGCGGCGCGGAATCCAAAAACCGAATCCTCGATCACCGGCTTGCGGCTGCGAACGGCGGAGAGGAAATTACGATGATGGTCGCGGTGGTCGCTGTAGCGATCCGGCGGCAGGTATTTTTCCTCGGATTGGGCGCGAATGGAATCGGCGTTAGGACGGGTCTGCGGGTATTTCTCGCGATAATCCTTAAGGAACTGTTCCTGAGTAGCCCGGGGGAACGTGTCGATCGTATAGCCGGGCTCGGACTCGCGTGGAGTCTTTGAAACGGTGACTCCGTGGTCGATCGTCAGGATGCCCTCGCTGCCGATAAAGCGGAAGCCGGAATTCTCGCTGGCGCCGTTTACGAAGTTGACGCGCAGAGCCACGTTGAACGCGGTGGTGGTGGCGGTGGCCGGATAATCGTACAAGCCGAGCATGACGTCAGGCACGTCGCGGCCATCCTCCCAGAAACGAAGTCCGCCGGTGGCGTAAACGCGCGTGGGTCCGATGGCGCCGGTGACGAAGTGCATGCCGGAGAACAGGTGCACGAACAAGTCACCCGCGACGCCGGTCCCATAGTCGCGATAATTCCGCCAGCGGAACAGGCGGACCGGCTCGAAGGGAACCTTGGGAGCGCGGCCGAGGAAGCGGTCCCAATCGATATTCTCCGGCGTCGCATCGGGCGGGATGGAATACTGCCATGCGCCGATTGCCGAGTTGCGGTCCCACCAAGCTTCCACCATGTTGAGCTGGCCGATGGCGCCGTTGCGCATGAGTTCTTGCGCTTTTTGGTAAACGATGGAGCTGACGCGCTGGCTGCCCACCTGAAGGATGCGGCCGGTGCGCTTCTGGGCGTCCACTACCGATTTTCCGTCGGCCAAGCGCTGCACCATGGGCTTCTCGCAATAGACATCCTTGCCGGCATTCATGGCGTCTATGGAGATCTGCTGGTGCCAGTGGTCGGGTGTGGCGACGATCACGGCGTCCACGTCGGGGCGGGCGAGCACTTCGCGGTAATCGCGCGCGGTGAAAAGCTGACTGCCCCAGACCTCCTTGGCGCGCGTCAGGCGGCCCTGGTAGACATCGCTGACGGCAACTAACTTGGAGCCGTTGGCGAGGGAGGAGCGGACGTCTTCCGAGCCCATGCCCCCGGCGCCGATGATGGCGATCTGGATCTGGTCATTGGGGGATTTCTGCGCAAGGAGGGGGGCGGCGGCGAGGCCGGCAAGGAAATGACGACGTGTGGTCATTGTAATCAGGGTACCTCGGGCGGCGGGCAGGGAAAGCGAGAGTGAGGTCAGTCGGACTTGGTGGATGCGGGCGTGCTTTCCGATTTGGATTCGGTCTTGGCGGATTCGCTCTTGACTGAATCGGTCTTTGTCGCGTCGCTTTTTCCGGCTTCGGCCTTAGTGGAGCCGTTGGATTCGGTCTTCTTCTCGCCGCCGCCGGACTTCGCGTAATCGTTCACGTAGAATCCGCTGCCCTTAAACTTCAAGGCGGGCGCGGTAATGACGCGGTACACCTTGCCGCCACACTTCTCGTGGATGGTCAGAGGCTCGGCGGAAAATTTCTCGATTACGTCGAAATGCTCGCCGCAACTTTCGCAGGCGTATTCGTAGAGAGGCATACTAGCGCGGCGGATCCTTCTGTTGCGGAGCGGGTGCCTGCGGCGCACTTGCGGCAACGGGTTTGCCGCTGGTCACGACTTCAATGGCTTTTTTCAGCAGCGGATCGTCGCCGGCGCTCACCTGGGGGGTGGCGGTGGGCGTGGTGTCATCGTCGCCATCGGACGCCGCCTCGCTCTCCACCATCGGAATGGATGGAGTAACGCCGGTATCCTGAATGGCCTTGCCGCTGGGCGAATAGTATTTGGCTACGGACAGGATGACGGCCGAACCGTCGTCCATGGTGACGGCCTTGCGGATGGCGGCGTCGCCGTAGGTTCGCTCACCGATCACTTCGGCGCGCTTGTCGTCCAGCAATGCGGCGGCGGCGATCTCACATCCGTCGGCAGTGCCGCGATTGGTAATCACGGCGAGGGGCAGCTTGCTGATCTGACGCGCGGCGGAGGCTTCAATATCCTGGCGCGGGCTCTTCTGGCCCAGCGTGTACGCGATCAGGCCTTTGTCGAGGAACAGATTCGCAACGGCGATGCCCTGTTCGGGACTGCCGGTGGCGCAATGCCGCATGTCGAGAATCAGCCGTTTCGCGCCTTGCTTTTCCAGATCCTGCACTTTGGCGGCGAGGTCCTTCACGTTGTTTCCCGCGATGCTTTCCACCTGCAGATTGCCAACCTCGCCGGGGAGCATTTTGCCGGCGATGGCCGGATAGTGAACCATCTGGCGAGTAAGCGTGACTTTGGTGGGCTCGGGCTTACGGAAGCGCAGCACTCCGACCTCCACGTTGCTGCCGGCGGCGCCCTTGAGCAGCATTTCGGCGAACGCCAGAGGCATGTCGCGTGTGGCGACTCCGTTGATGGTTTCGATAACGTCGGTGGTGGTCAGGCCCGCTTTGGCGGCAGGCGAGCCCGGAATGGCGTCTACGATTCCGACGTATCCAAACTTCTTCGAGAGCACCAGGCCTACGTCGGCCTTCTTCTCGTCCTTGCTCTTCAGGTATTGCTTGTATTGGTCGGCACTGAGGTAGCTGGCGTATGGGTCAATGGATTCCAGCAGTCCGTTGAGAGCGCCGAGGGTCACGCCCTTGATGTCGGGCTCTTCGACGTAGTCGCTCTTGATGCGCGAGAGGACTTCGGTGTAGACCGCGAGGTGGCGGTAAGTATCCTCGGGGGGAGCGCTCTTGCCGCGGATGGCTCCCAGGAGGAGCAGGAACACGACCAGCGTGGAGGAGGAGACGACTACGAACTTAAAGCGGGTATTCATGAGTGGAATCGCCTGTCTTTAGTATACCGCGAGAGCCGGGAAGAGCCAGAGCCGACACTTGTCTCACGCAAGATGAGCCTGAGCCGGGACCGGATTCT
>JALYHQ010000055.1 GCA_030776455.1 Acidobacteriota bacterium
CTGCGTACCCAGGTGTTCCGGTATCAGATCGCTGTGCAGGTGGCGATCGAACTGATGTTGCGGCGCGGTCCGCTGGCTACAGTACTGGAACAGGAGCGCGATCTCCGCCAGATCGCATATGACGCACTGTATTATCCGGCACGGCAATGGGAGGCCGGCGCCGCGATCCTCGACGTGTCGTCGACGGCATTCTTTGAAGAGATGCTGACATGCGTGCCTGCCGTTGAGACGCTCCCGGAGAGCCGGAGGCGGCTGTTGCTCGAGGCAGTGCAGCGGGTGGCGCAGTATCTGGCGGATTTATCCAGCCTCCACTCGGAAGTAAAGGATCTGGTGGACGAGAAGCGGTGGCCGGAAATGGAAGAAGCTGTGGTGGCCGCGATTCCGGTGGGGTACCGGCTGCTGAAGCCGGTTGCCGGCAGCGTGGAGAAGTTCGAATGGGGCTACACTATTCACGGCATCCCAGTACAGGCGGCGGATGTGGCGCTGGCGGACAATGCGAAAAACGATATCGGCCTGATCGATAAGATGGGTGAGTTCGTCGCCGGCTGGCTGTCGTTAAGTCTCGAAAAACTGGCTACTGAATATCATGTACTGCCGACATCGCCGCCATGGGCGGATGTCAAAGAGGCGCTGAAAGCGGTGAAGCTGGCCCAGGACACGCGAGCTCCCTACTCACTGCTCGAGAGTCACACCAACATTCTCCGTGAATATGCGGGCAGGCTTCAGACGAACGCGAAGGCACTGTCGATGGCGTTGTCCATAGTCGCGAAGCTGGCTCGATTGTCGTCACTAGAAGAGCCCGAAGCCCGTGTGGACGCTGCCTTCCGCGCGCTCTCCGCGGGACTGCATCTGACCGGGGCCCCGGAGGAAACCACCCTGCGAAGGCTTGCCCGGACGGCTACCGAGGCAGGCATCGCCACGCACAACCCGGTGGATATGGCGGCCGGAGGGCGTTTTCGAGACTGGAGGGAAGCGGTGGCCGCACCGCCGCTTGCGCGAGCCACTGCGGAGGTCACGGCTGAAACTCGGGCTCAAGTATTCTCCGGCTGGGCGAACCGCCTGAAGGAAAATCTGGGCCGGGCACACGACTTTCCGGTGGGCTGGATCGATGTGCTGGGGCCGGTACTTGGGCTGGAGGCAGTCGCACTTCTCAAGCCCGATGTCCGCAATACGACGCTGCTGGCCTGGAGCAAACTGGCAGTAATGGCGCTGCAAGGCAAGCCGCTGGAAGAGGCACAGTACGCGCCGTTCGCCTTCGCTGCAGCCGCGCTCGCCTCGTGCGGATTCGTTCAGGCTGAGGTTCTGCAGGATCTGGTAAAGGTTCCAGCTTCGCAATTGGAACTCGACTGTATGAGCACGCTGGCTCCCGCGATCAAAGCGCTGGATCTGGCCAAACAGAAGCGGGAGGCGGAGATCCTCATCCTCTCCCTTCGGGAAAAATCGCTGGCCGAGTTGTGGATGCCCTCAACGAAATATCGCGCCATGCTGCTTCCGCCTGCTGCGCTAGAAGCCCTCCTGACCTCGCCGGGGTATGTGGTGCTGAGGTTCAGATGGCTGATCGCGGAATCGGACGACCTCACAAGTCCCGGACAACCAAGCAATCCCGACTTGGCGCCGGACAAGTTTCCTGAGACAACCAAACTTATCAAGACTTTTTCGCGGGAAGCGCGAGGGTATATGGCCGCGCGCGTTCCCAGCACCCGGCTGGAGCTGGACGGCCGCCTGCTGGGCGCCTGCAGATCCGTGGATGACACGGGAGATCGCATGCTGACGACATCATCGCCCCCCAGCGCCAGCTAGAGGCGGGCAATTGCGCGCGCCTGTGCGACGATCTCAATATGAAGCAGCAGGCATTCGATCCAGGCTTAACCCAGCAGTTCACCGGCGAGTTGCGCCGCGCGATCAATAAGGACGGCACGTTCAACGTCCACCGCCGCGGCACCAGTTTCCAGGATCTCAATTTCTACCTGTATCTGATCGATACCTCGTGGACCACCTTCATCCTGATAGTGACCGCGTTCGTGTTGGCGCTGAACGTTCTATTCGCCACGCTGTACATGCTGGCCGGCGCCGAGCACCTGCGCGGCATCGAGAGCGAAATGGGAGTCTGGGTGAATGCCTTTTTCTTCAGCGTGCATACGCTGACCACGGTCGGCTACGGCAATCTGTATCCGGTGGGTTTATGGAGCAACACACTTTCGGCGGTGGAAGCGGTAGTGGGGCTGCTGGGATTCGCTGTGATCACCGGGCTGCTGTATGGCCGCTTCTCGCGGCCTTCCGCGCGCATTCGCTTCAGCGAGAATATGCTGATGGCGCCTTACCAGGACGGCACCAGCCTGCAGTTTCGAGTGGCCAATGGCCGCAGCAACACGCTGATGGATCTGGAAGCGCGGATGCTGCTGATGACCGTGGAGCGCGTGGACGGCGTGTTGCAACGCAAGTACGCGGCACTGGAGCTGGAACGCAAGTCGGTTTATTTTTTCCCGCTTACCTGGACCGTGGTGCATCCGATCGATGAAGCCAGCCCCCTTTACAAGAAGACGGCGGAAGATCTGGCGCAGGTGGAGGCCGAGGTGCTCATCCTGATCAAGGGCTTCGACGACACTTTCAGCCAGGTGGTCCACGCGCGCTATTCCTACCGGCACGAAGACATCGTTTGGGGCGCGAAGTTCGTACCGGCGTTTCGAATCGACCCGGCGGGAGATATGGTGCTGGAGGTGGACCGCATCAGCGATCTGAAGCGGGTGGCCAGTTGAATTCCTGGGACTGCATCGCCCACGGGCCGCCTTTCACGGCGACCGCGCCTGCGTATCCATCGGGTAGCCGGAGATCGATGACGGACCAGCCTGTCGTGTCGATGGAGCGGAGCGGGACGGAGAGTCCGGCTCCTACGGCCTTGATATATGCCTCTTTGCGGGTCCAGCACTGAAAGAATAACTCGTCGGAAAGCTCCTGGCCGTATTCAGATGGAGAGAAGTAGCGCTCGGCTATCGCATCGCGATTCTCGATGGGACGAATTCGCTCGACATCGACGCCGATTTCGTTTTCGAGTGTTAGCCCCAGAATCGCCAGGCCGGCGGTGTGCGAGAGGTTGAAGCAAGGTCCGGGGCCGTCGAGTCTCGGCTTTCCGTGCGATCCATAGACGAACCGTATTTCGCGGTCCACGTATCGAGCCAGCATGGTCCGCAGGAAACCGCGGGCCAGGATGAACACGTCGCGGTCCTTCTCGAAGTGGAAGCGGGCGGCGCGATGGAGCTCGTCTTCGGCAAGCAGCGCCCGCATCTCCGCGACGCACTCGCCGGAGGCCGGGAGCGGTGCGGTCCAAAGGTGAATCTCCCCGGGCTCCAGACTCACAGCGACTGTTCAATCAGCTCCGCGGTCAATTTCTGGAAGCGTACGGGATCGGGCAGCTCGGATCCTTCGGCCAGCACCGCCAGCGAGAACAGCATCTCGGATGTATTGTTCACAGCCGTATCGGACTCGCTGGTCTTGTAGCGCTCCAGCATGCGCTTCACGATGGGGTGCTCGGGATTGAGCTCCAGGACCCGCCGCTGCTTGGGAAGGTCGGACTTCTCGCGGCGCAGCAGGCGCTCGAACTGCGGACTGTAATCGTGCTCGTCCACTACCAGGCAGGCCGGCGATGACGTAAGCCGAGTGGAAAGGCGCACTTCCTTGACATGCTCACTGAGCTGCTCGCGCATGCGCTCCAGCAGGCCCTTGTAATCCGCCTGCTTTTCCTTCAACTGCTCCTCGTCAGCGGGCTGGAAGATGCCGCGGCCCACGGATTTCAGCTTCTTGCCTTCGAATTCAGTGATGTATTGCGTCACCAGCTCATCCACCGGATCAGTGAGAAACACTACCTCATAACCCTTCTCGCGGGCAGCCTCGAGATGGGGCGAATTCTCGATGGCCTTGCGCGATTCGCCCGTCAGATAGAAAATCTCGGTCTGATCTTCTTTCATGCGGGCCACGTAGTCCTTCAGGGTGGTGAGCTTCTCGGGATCGTGCGAGGACTGAACCATCAACAGGCCGATAATCTTGTCCTTATTATCTGAATCCGAGCCGATGCCCTCTTTGAGCGCGGCGCCGAACTCGCCCCAGAACTTCAAGTACTTCTCGGGCTCCTTCTCCTGCATGTCTCGCAGGCCATCGAGTGCCTTGCGCGTGAGCCAGCGGCGGATCTGCGTGATGTGCCGATCCTGCTGCAGGCGCTGGCGGGAAATATTCAGCGGCAAATCGGACGAATCCACCACGCCACGGATCCAGCGCAGGTAACGCGGAACCAGATCCTCGCAGCGCTCCATGATCATCACGCGGCGGCTATAAAGTTTCAGGCCCATTTCAGGGGTGTGGAAATAGAGATCGAAGGGCGCGTGCGCGGGGATGAAAAGCAAAGCCTCATATTCCTGCACGCCTTCGGCTTTGAGCGGAAGCACTTTCAGCGGCTCGGTCCAATCGTGCGCCAGGTGCTTGTAGAATTCGTGATAATCGCTATCGCTCACTTCCGCTGCCGGACGAGTCCAGATCGGCTTCATGGAGTTGAGCGTCTTGTCTTCCAGCACTCTGGTCTTCACGCCATCGGGCTTGGGCTGGCCCTCGGCGTCCTTTTCCACCTCTTCCCGCATTTCCTGGATCACGATGGGATAGGAGATGAAATCCGAATACCGTTTGATCGTGCTTTCGATGCGCCAGGCGTCGGTGAAGTCCTCAATCCCTTCCTCATGGTTCACCGGCTTCAGGTGCAGCGTGATGGAAGTGCCGCGCTTGGGTCGTTCAGTTTCGCCCAGCGTGTAAGTTCCATCGCCGCTGGATTCCCAGCGAGTGGCGCCGGTCTCGCCCGCGCGCCGGGTGACCACGGTGACGCGGTCGGCCGCCATGAACGCCGAATAAAAGCCCACGCCGAACTGGCCGATCAGGTCCGCCATGGCTTGCGGCGAGGTGGCTTCACGCGACTTGTCCCGCAGCTCGCGCGTGCCCGATCGCGCGATGGTGCCGATATGGTCCATCACTTCCTGGCGGTTCATGCCGATGCCATTGTCGGAGATGGTCAGCGTGCGGGCCGCGGCATCCGGTTCCAGCCGGATTTCAAGCTTGTCGCCGTCTTCCAGCAGCTCTGGCCGCGTCAGCGATTCAAAGCGGAGACGGTCCAGAGCGTCGGATGCATTGGAGATCAATTCGCGCAGAAATATCTCCTTGTTGGTGTACAAAGAGTGGATCATCAGATCCATCAACTGTTTGGTTTCAGCCTGGAAAGAGTGCGTTTCTAGCGTGGATGTCATGCTACACACAATGATAATGGCCGGACGCGGGCCCGATCAATCGACGCGCGGCCTGGGTACCCTCCGCGCGCCATTCGCGATCAAATATTGCGCGAAATAGTAGGTGGTCCAGACCAGGAACCCGCGCATCGGAACCCGTGTCTTGAACCGGTCAATCGCCAGAATTGAATCCGACGCGTAGAACAAGAACGTGCCGAGTACCGGCAAACTGGTTGGAAAGCGCGCCAGCAGCGCACTGAGAACCATCGCCGTGATGGCGCAGATGTAGATCGCGACGGGAACGGCCAGCGAACCCAGGCCCGGAATCAGCCAGCGGGCGAACAGCGCCGCGTAACCTGCCGTTATAACCATTAGAGCGATCCGCGCCCCTGACGGAGCGAACGGCCGGGCCCGGTGGCGGATGAACACCGCCGTGTACAACACGTGCGCCGAGAGAAAGGCGCAGAGACCGAACACGAATAGCCCGGGATCGAGGTCGAGCAGCACGTCGCCGATGGAGGATAGGAGCAGCGCCGTCCCCAGCAGCAGGGATGATTCCCGGTACGCCATCCAAGCTAATGCCGCCACGGAAAATCCTTTGATGAACGCGCTTCCCGGATACGGCTGCCAGTTCTGGGAAAGCAGGTAGATCGCGCTGGCCGCCAGGGACGCGATTCGGAGGCGCGCCGCCGCTGGAGGCATGGTTCCAGCGTACTCCAGGGGGCGCCGTTATAATGAATGTCTGCACCGCAACGTGACCAGCGTCGTTCACCGGATTCTGGCGCGCTATCCCGCGGCGCCAGGCTTCCGCGACGTCGTGATTTTGTGGGCCGCCCTCTTCTCCTTTCTGTTCATATCCAACGCCGCCGCTGGAAAATGGTTTGCAGGCATGGTTGGTCCCGAGTACGGTCTGGAATCTACCAACATCGCGAAATCGCTGGTGATCCATGGCACGTTCAGCGATCCGTATCCGCCCGCTGCCACGGGGCCCACCGCGCATGTGGGGCCCATCTATCCGCTATTTTACGCGGGCATGATCCGGATTTTTGGGACAGAAGCTGCCTTCGGATGGGCCATCCGCCTGGTTACGCTGGCCGCGCTGGCATTGCACTGGGCGCTGCTTCCGCTGGCCGCGTCGCGGCTGGGAATGCCCGCGGCCGCGGGCCTGATCGCGGCGATCCTAGGATCGATCATTGCCGTGCCCAACACGCTTTACAACCAGGATGCGGCATTCACCTGCCTGCTGCTCACGATCCTGGTCTGCCTCACCGCCGGGGCGCGCGAAGGCGTTCTTGGAGCGGGCCCCGCGATTACCGCTGGGCTGCTCTGGGGGGTGGTTTGCCTGATGAATCCGATCCTGCTGCCGGTATGGATCGTGTGGAGCGCCATTGTGTTCGCGAGAGTGAAACCAGCCAGCCGGAGGAACGTCGCTTTTCTGGCCCTGGCTGCGCTGGTGATGGCGCCGTGGCTGATACGAAACCGCCTGGTGTTTGACCACTTCGTTTTCATTCGAGGTACTGTGGGAACCGAAATGGCGGCTTCCAACAATGATTGCGCCAGCGCCTGGGCGCCTGAAAATCAGCGGACGGGTTGCTACGCGCGCTGGCATCCCGCCGAATCTTCCGAGATCGCGAATCGCGTGGCCGCCCTCGGCGAGTATGCTTTCAACCAGGCGCAGCGTGAGACGGCGGTGCTCTGGATTCGCGGACATCCGGCGCGATTCCTGATTCTCTCGGCGCAACGCTTCACCCTGTTCTGGCTGCCTTTGAACAGAATCCGCAACATGGCCGTCCTGTACGATGAGCTGCTGATCTGCGGACTCACGCTGGCATCGATTCCGGGAGCCGTTCTGGCATGGCGGCACTACCGGTTCGCCGCCTGGCTGCTGTTCTCCGCGCTGCTTTTCTACTCGATTCCCTATTTCTTCTTCATGAACGTGCTGCGCTACCGGTTCCCCATCCTGTGGGTCAGCCTGCTGCTGGCGGGGCTCCTGGCGCACCGGAAAACCGCCGGGATTCGTCCTTTTTGAATGTCCATGCGTCTTTCATTCTTGGGAAGGATCCCGAATTTGCGAATCCTCTTGCCGCTGATCCTGGCCGGCGTGAGCCAGGCGCAAGGCCAGATCGTGGTGGTTTCCGCGGCGAATTATCAGACGACTCTGGCCCCCGCGGCGATCGCGGCGTTGTTTGGATCGGGACTGGCCGGCGATACCGCTCAAGCCCAGCTTGACCCCGTTACCCACCAGTTGCCCACGATGCTGGCGGGCGTGAGCATTCAGGCCGGCGGGCTGGACGCACAGCTGTTGTATGTCTCACCCACGCAGATCAACTTCGTAATGCCGGCATCGCTCGCTTCCGGAACGGCCGATGTCATCGTGCAGTCGAAGACCCTGGGGCAGACGTACCGCACTTCGGTGGAAGTGCGCAGCACGGCGCCAGGGCTGTTTTCGCGGGACTCTTCCGGCAGCGGACCGGGCGCGATTCTCAACGCGGTGACGTTCGCCCGCGATCCCTTCCCAGTGGAGACATCCGCCAACCTGGGCGACGATAAGCGCACCCGCCTCGCGATTTACGGCACCGGCATTCGGTATGCCGGAAATCCGTTTCTGGATCCCGCGGTAACCAATGTGGCGGGGGCCGTCAAGGTGCAGGCGCGCGACAGCGCCGGCAACATTTACGATCTTCCGGTTGAGTTCGCGGGCTCCGCGCCGGTCTATTTCGGTCTCGACCAGGTCAACGTAGTATTGCCGCCGCAGCTGGATGGCCTCGGCGTGGTTTCAGTGACGCTGACCGCGGCGAATGTTTCCTCGAACATAGTCACATTCACCGCGGATCGCTTGCCCGACAGCGCGCTGCGCCTGGTGGGATTGAGTCTGGCGCAGAGCTCCGTCAGCGCGGGTGCGAGCGTCAACGGCACGCTGACGTTGAATGCGCCCGCGAGGGCAGGCGGATTTCCCGTGTCCTTGACCACCACCAGCAACTTCGTGCAGGCACCCGGGACCGTGACCGTGTTGGAGGGACAGGTTTCGGCGGATTTCACGCTGCTCACCAGTTCGGCCAGCGGCGGGGCCGCCACTATAGTGGCCACGGCGAACAGTGTATCGAGAAGCGCGCTGCTGACGGTGAATTCGGCCGGAGGTCCGGTACTTTCCTCGCTCACTCTGAGTGCAGCCTCCACTACTGGAGGCACCGCGGCGCTGACCGGCACTGTTTTCATTAGCGGCCCAGCACAAGCAGGAGGCGCGCAGATTCAAATATCGGCGACTCCAACCGTCGCCCAGCCACCCGCGGTGGTCACCATTCCCTTTGGCCAGAGCTCGGCGACATTCACGGTTCCGACGACCGCCGTGACCGCGGTTCAGACGGTAACCGTGACCGCCAGCTTCGCGGGTGTTTCGAAGAGCGCGACGCTCACCGTGAATCCGCCTTTCACTTTCACACTCAGCCAGGACACCGTCACCAGCGGGCAGATGGTGACCGGCACTGTGACCCTGGGCAGTCCTTCGGCGGGTCTTGTCACTGCGCACTTTACCAGCAGCAGACCGACCGTCGCTTCCGTGCCACAATTCGTCACCATCGCGGGGGGCCAAAGCTCGGCCAGCGTGCCAGTCAGCACAAGCGGCGCCTCCACCGTGCAAGTAGTGACAATAACGGCCACGCTGGGTTCGGTTTCGCAATCTGTTTCTCTTACCGTGGTCCCAGTGGGCGCGGTGGCGCTCGCCAGTTTGGCCGTGAATCCAGCTTCCGTGACCGGAGGGAACTCGGCCACGGGGACCGTGACGCTGACCGGACCGGCCGGCGGTTCGGGAATGAGCGTCACTCTGCAGAGCAGCACCAACCTGGCGGCGCAGGTGCCAGCATCGGTCAATGTGCCGGCCGGTCAAACCAGTGCGACCTTCCCGGTGAAAACCATCCCAGTGAGTTCTCCGCAGACCGTTACCATTACCGCGTCGGCGAACGGCGTCACAAAAACGGCTACGCTCGCCGTTCAGTAAGACGGCTGGCACGTACGCCATCGTAGGGCGCTGCTTACGACCTCTTTCCCATAGAGAGGCGCACAGCCGCCGCCGATCTTTCGCACCGGAGGCTAATTATGGATCACTTGAACCGGCTGCTGTGGAGTATCAGGATCTGGCGGGACACCGCCGGGCAGGACATGATTGAATACGCTCTAATGGCGGGTTTTGTCGCCGTGGCCGCGGGCGCTATTCTTCCGGGAGTCTCCACCAGTATAAGCACCATCTTCTCGAAGGTTTCGTCGGTTATGACCGCCGCCGCGGCTACCAGCTGAGGTTCACGCTTTGCGGCGCCGGCGCGTCTTCGGACCGATCGCAACGACAAAATCCGGCACATCCAGCGCCTCGACGCCGGGCGAGAGCACCCGGCTGGGACGCGCGGTGGAGGATGCCCGGTGAACTACGGCCAGACGGACCGGCGCCGCCCGATAGCCCATGCCTCGGCGCAAGGACAGCAATGATCCTGCCATCGCGGGGTGGACCGTCTTGGAGGCTTTACACTCCACCATCCACAAGCTTCCGTGGCCGCTAGGAAACAGAAAATCGACCTCGAGTCCCTGCTGATCTCGAAAATGATAGATCTCCTTGCGCCGTCCTTGATTGATTTGGCTCTTGAGGATCTCGGCAGCGATGAAGCCTTCAAACAGCGAACCCAGAAACGGCGACCGTTCCAGCTCGGCCTGGGAAGCGATCCCCAGCAGATAGCACGCGAGTCCGGAGTCTCCCAGATACACTTTGGGGGTTTTGGTCAGGCGCTTACCGAAGTTCTCGAAGTAAGGGGGAACCAGAATAATCTGGCCCGTCACTTCGAGGACCTGCATCCACTCACTCACGGTGGGGACGGAAACCCCGAGGGGCGCGGCGAGATCGGTCTTGTTCAGGACCTGCCCGTGCCGGCTGGCCACCAGGGCGAGGAAGCGCCGGAAAGTTGTCAGATCGCGAATGCCGATTACCCCGCGAACATCGCGCTCCAGATAGGTCTGGATGTAGGAGCTGAACCATAGTCCGCGCGCTTTCGGGCGCGCCAGCACCTCGGGATATCCGCCCATGAGCAGACTGACGCGATTGGTTTCGGCGAGGCTGAAAGGGAGCAATTGCAGAATCGCGGCGCGGCCGGCCATGGATTCGGTCACGCCCTGCATCAAGGGCGCTTCTTGCGAACCGGTGAAGAGCCAGCGGCCCATCTTTCTGGGAGCTTTATCGATAGCGCTGCGGACGTAGGGAAGCAGCTCCGGCACATTTTGAATCTCATCGAACAGCACCGGAGTGCGCAGCTCTTCGAGCAGCCCGCGGGGATCCGAACGCGCGCGGGCTTGTATGTCGGGATCCTCCAGAAGCACATAGCGGGCGCCGGGAAACAGGCGGCGCAGCAGGGTGGTTTTTCCCGACCGGCGGGGGCCTGTCAGAACGATGGCGGGGAAGTTCCGCGCGGCCTCAATGACCTCTGTTTCGGTAGCGCGGTAGATAAACTTCATATGAGTATTCTAAACCAGCACTTTAGATTTCTCAAGTCTAATATTTCACCAGCCGCATCATTGACGCTGGGTAATCACATCCCCGAGGCGACGCTCTCGTCAATGCGCGAGGTCTGCGCCAGACCAATCGCGCTCCCGCCGGGCTGCATTTGTTCCCAGGTATTGCCTGCGCTGGGTTCCCGTAACAGGCATGCTGTACGCCTTTTGAACCCATCACTCAGGCCGGGTACCCCTGTATTTCTTGGACCCGACCTGAGGTGTTTCCGCGATGGCGGATACTCCCGGCCGGCCTTACGATTGGGCTATGCGTGTCAAAAAATTCGTACTGCTGTCCTCCGTCTGCGCTGCAAGCGCGTTCTCCCAGAGCCTGGCCGAGCATGCCGCCGCAGTCGCGGGCGGGAGCATCGGCAGCGCGGCCGGCAAGCCTGTCAGCGATGCGATTACACACATCTTCGGAAATGTGGAAAAGACCACGGCCAAAGCCGCCAGCGCGCCGGCCCCCACGAAAGCGGCGGCGCCGTCCAATTCATCACAGCCCGAGGTACCGGAACTCCCAACTGTTGCTCCTGCGGGCGGCTCCACGCTGGTCCGACACGCCAGTACTGGCCCCAGGGTGTTAAACGCCGGTCTGACGCCCTCTCCGGCCATCGCCGCGGCGGAAACTCCGAGGCCCGCGCCTAAGCTCGGGCAGCCCAGCGCCGATGAATTGCGGGCTATAGCCACCGGAACGCCGCGTGGTGAACTGATGGCCCGGCTCGGCTTACCGTCGTCCCGCATAAGTATTCCCGATGATAGCGGCTTACTCGAGATCTACCGCTACTCGGGCGTGAACGGCCTGGCAGGCAGCGTGCGCCTCGAAAACGGACTGGTCGTCGCAGTCCAAGTCGACGGGACGCGCTAAGCGTATTACACCGTACTGACACGACTGTTGGCGAAACTACTAAAAGTCCTGGCACCGGTAAGGGGAATTCACACCAGGCACCACGTCTGCTATCCTTCGCTCTGGGGGTCTATAAACCCCGGAAGTTATACATACTGCAAATCTTTTGCGCCAAGGAATAGAACGATTCGTGCATACCACCCTAGGAGAAACGATCCAGGCCATACGTAAGCGGCTTCACATGACCCGCGCCCAGTACGCCAGCGAACTATGGACCAGCCTCAGTAACGTCAGCCGTTATGAACGGGGCCAAGTGAAGCCCGGGAAGCGTGTTCTGCTGCATTTGCTCAAGCTCGCCGAGGGCGACGAGCGGCAGCCTATACTCGACTCACTGGGAGTCGCCAACGAAGCGGATATCAAAGCCAACATAGCGGGCGATCTCGCAGTTCTCCGGACCCAGCTGCTACCTGGACCTCCGGAAGCCGGCAGCGATCCTCTGCGTGCCGCGTTTGCACGCGAGGCTGCCGATATAGTCTCTTTGGACGGCGCGCAGATGGACGCTGCCCTCGTGGAAATTCTACGCCGCTGGCGAAAGAACTCCGGCTCTCGCCAAATGAAAATCCATTTGCGCCGCTTCCTGGCGTACTTGGATATGGCTCTGTTGGAGCCTAAAGAACTAGCCGCCGAACGAGAGTAGTTCCCGAAACGATGAAAGTTCGTATAGAAAGGCCGAGAACCGCTGGCTTTCACGGAAACAGTGATCCGGAGGCCGAGTCTTACCAGTGGAGGGACTACATGAAAAAGTTATTGGGCATTATCGCGACCGGCGTTCTGGTTGCCGGAATCTCTTTTGCGGACGATACCGCTAAGGGAAATGCTAAGAAGGCAGGGAGCGATGTAAAGGAAGCCGGCAAGGCCAGCGGCCGCGCGGTGAAGCATACCGGCAAAGCCGTAGCCAAGGGGACCAAGCACGGCGTCCACAAGGCTGCTGGCGCCACGGAACGCGGCGCCGAGAAGGTCAAGGATAAGACCCAGCAGTAACTGTTCTTTCTCATAACACGAGAGCGCTCGCCGTTCGCGGCGGGCGTTTTTTTTGCTGCACGCCTGGCAGCCGCCTATAATCGCAGAGTGTCCATCTCCAGCCGAGCCGCCGGCGCTCTACTCTTCTTTCTTTCTCTCTCCGCCGCCGATCTGGACCTCACCCATGCCCGTCTGATTTTTCCCAAGCCGCTCGCCCCCCGCGAATCGAAAGCCGCGGCGATGTTCGTCGATGAAGTGGAGAAGCGTTCGCGCACACTGCTCTCCACCGAACCGGGCGCCGGACCCGCGATCACCGTCATCTCATCGAGCGGCCCCGCCGAAGGCTACACGCTGCGCACCACCGCCGATTCGGTCACAATTACCGCCAACGACCAGCGTGGTTTCCTCTTTGGACTCGGCCGCCTGCTGCGCGAAATGCGCATGACTCGCGATCACATCAGCATACCGATCGGCCTGAACATCGTTACCGCGCCCAAATATCCGCTGCGGGGCCATCAACTGGGCTACCGGCCCAAGACGAACTCCTACGATGGCTGGACCGTCGCGCTGTGGGAACAGTACATCCGCGATCTTGCCGTCTTCGGCACGAATGCAGTAGAACTGATCCCGCCGCGCTCCGACGATGCCGCCGACAGCCCGCATTTCCCTCTTCCGCCGCTGCGCATGATGACGGAAATGTCAAAGCTCCTCGATGACTACGGCCTCGATTGCTGGATCTGGTACCCGGCGATGGACAAAGATTACACCGATCCCGCCACCGTGGAGGCTGCGATCAAGGAATGGTCCGAAGTCTTCCGAGCACTACCGCGCGTCGATGCGGTCTTTGTCCCGGGAGGCGATCCCGGCCACACGCGGCCGAAGGTCCTGCTGGCGCTGCTTGAGAAGCAGACCCGGGCGCTCCACCAGTTCCATCCTGAAGCGCAGATGTGGGTCTCACCGCAAGGTTTCACGCAGGAGTGGCTGGATGAATTTCTGGCCATTCTCAAGGACGACCAGCCGGCATGGCTCGCCGGTATCGTGTACGGCCCTCAGATCCGCATCAGCTTGCCCGCGCTCCGCAAGCAAGTTCCGTCTCGCTATCCCATCCGCCACTACCCCGACATCACGCACAGCCGCCAGTGCCAGTATCCGGTGCCCGACTGGGATCTCGCTTACGCCGTCACCGAAGGCCGCGAAGTAATCAATCCGCGACCGTCGGATCAGGCCAATATCTTCGGGCTGCTGCAGCCCTATACCAACGGCTTCATCACGTATTCGGAAGGCTGCAATGACGACGTCAATAAGATTGTGTGGAGCGCCCTGGGCTGGGATCCGGATGCGAATCTCGATGAAGTCCTGCGGCAGTATAGCCGCTACTTCATCAGCCCGGACTATGAAAACTCTTTCAGCAAAGCCTTGCTCGCGCTGGAACGCAATTGGCGGGGTCCGTTAGCGGGGAACAGCGGGGTTGAAACCACACTCGATCATCTTGCGGGCATCGAGCGCGCGGCGACTCCCGCGATGCTGCTGAACTGGCGATTCCAGCAGGCGCTCTACCGCGCGTATTACGACGCTTATGTGCGGCATCGCTTGTTTTACGAAACAAAACTGGAACAGTCCGCGCTGGATCGGCTCGCCGCAGGAGCGATGGATGACGCCGAAAAGATTCTCGACCGGCCGTTCACCGATCCGTTGCGCGCCCGTGTCTTCGAACTCGCGGAAGCGCTGTTCCAGAGCATCCGTATGCAGTTGAGCGTGGAGCGGTACAAAGCGATCTCAGTGGATCGCGGCGCAACGCTGGATACGCTCGATTATCCGCTCAACAACCGCGCGTGGCTCAAGCAGCGTTTCACCGAAATTCGCGCGCTGTCCGATGCAGACGCACGCGCGTCGGCCGTTCAGCAGATTCTGCATTGGTCCGAGCCGGGCCCCGGCGGCTTCTATGACGATCTGGGCGATCCGTCGCGGCAACCGCATCTGGTAAGCGGCTCAGGCGCCGCGAGCGATCCCGCTTTCCTCGAATCGTCGCTCACGGGATTCGGACCCCGCGCGCCGTATCGCACATCGGTATGGACGCACGCCGAATCTCTGAATGACGCGCCGCTGCGCATGCATTACGCGGGTCTGGACCCGTCCGCTCGCTACAAACTGCGCGTCACCTACGCCGGTGACAGCCCGCGGCAGAAAATGCGCCTGGTCGCGAACGGCTCGATTCGAATTCACGACTACATCGACAAACCCGTTCCCTATCGCCCCATTGAGTTCGACCTGTCACCCGAGACCACCAAGTCCGGCACGCTTGACCTGGCGTGGACTCGCCAGCCTGGCCAAGGCGGCAACGGCCGCGGCTGCCAGGTGGCGGAGGTATGGTTAATCAAGACGAAATGACCTGGACCAATCCCGTCAAACAAAAACTCCTCGCCGGCCAGCCCGCGCTCGGCCTGACTCTGCTAACCAGTTCGGTCGAAATCGCCGCGCATGCCGCCCGGCTCGGTTTCGACTTTCTGTGGATCGAGATGGAGCACTCCCCGATCACGCTGGAGAGTTTGCGGAACATAGTGCTGGCGACGCGCGGGATGCCGGCGCTGCCCTTCGCGCGCGTTCCCGTGAACGAAATCTGGACCGCCAAGCGCGTACTGGATGCCGGGGTTCACGGCGTCATTTTCCCCTTTACCAGCACGCCCGAGCTGGCGCAGCAAGCCGTGGCCGCGTGCCGCTATCCGCCGCACGGACGCCGCGGGTCGGGGGCGGTACTGGCGATGTCGTGCTGGCCATGCACGCCCGAGGAGTATCACGACTCGGCGGATGAAAACGTTCTTACGGTCGCGATCATTGAAGAGGCCCGCGCGGTGGATCGCATCGATGAGATCGCGGCGACGCCCGGACTCGACGTGCTTTTCATCGGCACCAGCGATCTCTCGTTTTCACTGGGACAGCGCGGCGATCAGAAACACGCCACCGTGCGGGAGGCCATTGGGCGGGTTGTGGCAGCGGCGAAGAAGCACGGCAAGTTCGCGGGTCGTCCGGCTTGGACCGCGGAGGAAATCGCGGTGGCGCGGGAGCAGGGGTTTCTATTTTTTCAAGCCTCCACGGAGATGCGGCTGATGCAAGCGGGAGCGCGTGAGTTATTGGGTGGGGGCGGCACGAAGGCGATGTATTAGTGGGCGGCACGCTTGCTGACGCGCGCGGCTCTGGGAGCTCCCGCTACAAATGGCACGCCGTCGCGATGCTGTGGTGGATCGCGCTCTTCAACTATGCCGATCGCCAGGCCATATTCTCCGTCTTCCCGCTTCTCAAGGCGCAGTTCCACCTCTCGCCTGAACAACTCGGACTGCTCGGCTCTTCCTTCGCGTGGGTCTATGGACTCACCGCGCCTTTCGCGGGCAACATCGTCGATCGCATCCGTCGCAAGACCGCGATCCTCGGAGGGCTGCAGGTCTGGAGCTTGATCTGCATGGCGACCTCGCTTGCCCGCGGCTTCCCCGCCCTGCTCTTCTTCCGCGCGGCCGAAGGGCTGGGCGAGACCTTCTACTTCCCCGCGTCCATGTCGCTGCTCAGCGACTATCACGGACCCGACACCCGCTCCCGCGCGCTCGGGCTGCATCAGACCAGCGTTTACGCGGGCACCATCGCAGGCGGATTCTTCGCAGGCCTCATTGCGGACAACTACGGCTGGCGCTGGTCATTCATAGTCTTCGGCGGACTTGGCATTCTGCTCGGATTCGTGCTTTCCAAGTGGCTCATCGAACCCAAGCGCACGGCGTCAACCGAAACCCGCCTGCGACTGCGCGATTTTCTCGCCGAAATACGGCACAATCCCGCCGCGCTATTGATCCTCGGCGGCTTCCTTTGCGCGAACTACGTCGCCTTGGTGCTGCTGTCTTGGATGCCATCGTTTCTCGGCGAGCGGTTTCATCTAAGTCTCGCAATCTCCGGCCTGACTGCGACACTCTTCGTCCAGTGCGCCAGCATCGCCGGAGCGCCCCTGGGCGGCTGGCTCGCCGATTTCTGGAGCCGCCGCACCCCCGCCGGCCGCACGCTGGTCCAAGCCCTGGGACTTGCCCTGGGCGCCCCTTTCGTCGCACTCTGCGGACAGACTCGCTCCATTCCCGTGCTGATCCTGGCACTCACCTGCTGGGGCCTGGCAAAAGGGATCTACGATTCGAATATCTTCGCAGCCATGTTCGACGTCATACGCCCGGAAGCCCGCGGCACCGCCGCCGGATTCCTCAACCTGGTCGGCTGGATGGGCGGCGGCATCGCCCCCCTGGCCACCGGCTTCCTGGCCACAAGTTTCGGTCTAGGCCCAGCTATCTCCTTTGCCGCGATCATTTACGTATTGGGTGCAGCGTGCCTGGTCGCTGCGAGTATCCGGAGGGTGCAGGCCTGTGATAATCTATAACTGTATGGCAATCCCCAACGTAAAGCGATTCCGGCCGCATTGCCCGGAGTGTGGTGAATCCTTCACCATTATGGCGGTCTTGCCGAAGAATACCGACGTCGACGCTTACCTGAAGGACGCCGTGGCCCGCCACGATCACAAAGCCTATCAGGAAGCCAAGCAGTTGCATTTCAAGATTCGTGTCGGTCAGCAGAAGCAGAAGAAAGCCAAGTAGTTTCCTCCTCCTCCTCTGCCAGGGCGGCTCGCAAGGCCGCCCTGGACCCAGTTCCTGGAACTCTCCGCCCGCGCCATACGTACAACACGTGTGCTCCAAGACCTGCGCTACGCGTTGAGAACTTTCCGCAAGACCCCAGGATTTACCGCCGCCGCCGTTCTGGCCCTGGCTTTGGGTGTCGGCGCCAACACGGCGATCTTCAGCGTGGTGCATGCGGTGCTGCTGCGCCCGCTACCCTACCGTGACCCCGGAAGGCTTGTGATGGTGTGGGAGAAGAACCCCGCTATCGGAGGGTTCCTGGCTCCGCGGCTTCCCGCGGCCCTTAAGAACTATCACGCGTGGAAGCAGTCGCGATCATTCACCGATATGGGGGCGATGGAGCAGCTCGGCCTCAATCTCACCGGTATCGATAAGCCCGAACAACTGGAAGCGGCGCGCGCTACCGCCGATCTCTTCAGCACCCTCGGCATTCATCCCGCGCTGGGCCGCGCATTCTTGCCCGGTGAAGGGACGCCCGGGCGCGACCGCGTGGCTATCCTCAGCTATAAGCTCTTCGAGCGCCGCTTCGGGGGTGATTCGCATATCCTGGGCCGCGCCGTTACGTTGAACAATGCATCCTATGTCATCATCGGCGTGCTTCCGCGCGAATTCCATCTGCCGGCGATGTGGGAGGGCTTCAGCCAGAACAAGCCTGAAATCTGGCTGCCGTTGGACGAGAACCCCGCCGAGGATGTACTTGGCAACCGCATAAACTTCGTCTTCGCCCGGCTCGCCCCAGGAGTTACACTTACCCAGGCGCGCTCGGAAATGGACGTGCTCGCCAAACGCCTCCAACGGGAAGATCCCAAGCTGAACAGCGGCTTCAGCATCAATGTCTTTCCGCTGTCGCTGGAAGATGTGGGGCAGGACATGAGCCGGACGGTGCTGGCGCTGCAGGTGGCGGTGGGCTTCGTGCTGCTGATTGCCTGCGCCAACGTCGCGAACTTGCTGCTGACGAAGGGCGCGGCACGCGCCAAGGAGTTCGCGATTCGTGTCGCCCTGGGAGCCGCCCGCTGGCGCTTAATCCGTCAGATGTTTGTCGAGAGTCTGCTGCTGAGCGGCATCGGCGGCGCGGCCGGACTGCTGTTGGCGGCCGGAGCGATGCGCCTCATCGCGCTGCTGGCTCCCGAGGACTCGTATCACCTGCAGGAGCTTTCCTTGAATCCGTTGGTGCTCGCCTTCACGGGCGCCGTGGTTGTGCTCAGCGCCCTGATCTTCGGGCTCGCGCCGTCGTTCCACGCTTCGGATCGCAATGGCGCGGAAGCGCTCGCCCAGGGCGGCCGCGCCGGGTCCTCGGGCCTGTCGCGGCGGTTTCGAAATATCTTGGTGGTGTCCGAAGTCACCCTGGCCGTAATTCTGCTGGCGGGCGCGGGATTGATGATCCGCAGTCTGGCTTCGATGTTGTCGATTAACCCCGGTTTTCGATCGGACCACATTCTCACCCTGCACGTTCCGCTGCCCGATTCCAAATATGAGAAGACCGCCCAATCGCGGGCCTTCTGCAATTCACTGCTGGATCGCGTCACGCGGCTTCCCGGCGTGGAATCGGCCGCGATCGCCTCGGGACTGCCGATGCTGGACACCTTGTCCTTGAGCCCGTTCCGCATTGAGGGCCGGCGGGTGCCGCCGTCCTCTGAAAGACAGATGGCCGACCAGAAGACCGTCAGTGAGGACTACTTCGGGGTTCTGCGCACGCCCCTGCTAAAGGGCCGCTCCTTCACGCGCCAGGACGCCGAACGCGAGGAGGCGGAAGTCGTGGTGGTCAATGAGGCTTTTATACGCCATTTCTTGCCTGACGCCGATCCGGTCGGGCAGGTGTTGATTTTCGGCGCAGCTGATAAGCCCATCCGCAAACAAATCGTCGGCGTAGTGGCCGGCACTCGCCAGATGGGGCTCGATACCGATATGCGTCCCGAAATCTTCTTTCCCACGCGGCAAGTCTCGCGCATATCGTTGATAATGCGCACGGCAGGCGATCCGTTGCGCTTGGCCTCGGCGGTTTCAGAACAAGTGTGGTCTATCGACAAGGATCAGCCGGTCGCCGACATCATGACCATGGATAAGCGCATGTCGGAGAGCTCCGCGCCCCGCCGCTTCAATATGCTGTTGTTCGCCGCATTCGCCGCCTTGGCACTGCTGCCGGCCGCGGTTGGAATGTACGGCGTACTCTCGTACACCGTCACGCTGCGCACGCGCGAAATGGGCCTGCGCATGGCTCTCGGCGCAAGCCCGTCCCAGATTTTGAAGCTCATTGTTGGTCAAGGGCTCGCCATGACGCTCATCGGCATCGTCATCGGCACCGCCGCCGCGTTCGGGCTCATAGAGCTGATGCGCAGCCTGCTGTTCGGAATCTCACCCAATGATCCGTTCACATTCATCGGAGTGCCGTTGGTGTTATTCGCCGTCGCGCTGCTGGCCAGTTACCTTCCCACCCGCCGCGCCGCCCGCCTGGACCCCATGCAATCCTTGCGCGTGGAGTAAACCGCGAGGCGGAGCGGAACCGCTACACACACCGCGGAATACTCACGCTTCTTTACAGTCGCGGCTCCGTAAGAAGTTCCTCTGCTAAACTGAAGAAAAATGGCCTACGATCTCATCGTGATCGGAAGCGGACCGGGAGGCTACTCCGCCGCAGTGCGCGCCGGACAGTACGGCCTCAAAACCGCCATCATTGAAAAAGACCCTAAACTCGGCGGCACTTGTCTCCACGTGGGTTGCATCCCGACCAAGGCGCTGTTGCACACCGCCGACGTCTGGGATTACTTCAAACACTCGCAAGACCAGGGCATCCAGTGCGATAATCCCCGCCTGGACTACGCCAAGATCCTGGACCGCAAGAACAAAATCGTCGCCAAGCACGCCAAGGGCGTCGAGTTCTTGATGAAGAAAAATAAGATCGACTGGATCAAGGGTTTTGCCACGCTCAAAGGCAAGGGCAAGGTTGAGGTCCGCGGCACTGACGGCGCCTTGCAGACGCTGGAAGCCAAGAACATCATGATCGCCACCGGGTCTGAAGCGCGCATGCTCCCCGGCTTGCAGCCGGACGCCAAAACCATCCTGACGAACATCGAAATTCTGGATAGGCCGGTGATTCCCAAGACCATGGCCATCATCGGTGCGGGCGCGGTGGGGGTGGAATTCGCATCCATCTTCAATCGCTTCGGAACCAAGGTGACGCTGCTCGAGATGCTGCCGCGCTTGGTTCCCGTGGAGGATGAGGAAGTATCGAAGGAACTCGAACGCGTCTTCCGCAAGACCGGCATTCGCTGCGAGACCGGCGCCAAGGCGGAGGATATTCAGAGAACCGAAAATGGCGTGCGCTTCTGCGCCGCCCTGTCGAACGGCAAGCGCGAAACCGTGGAAGCCGAAACGCTTCTGGTCGCCGTTGGCCGCAAGGCGAACACGGACAAAATCGGGATCGAGAACATCAAGGCCGATCTCGACCGCGGATTCATTAAGACCGACGAGTACCAGCGCGTGGGGGAACCCGGCGTCTACGCGATCGGCGACGTGGTCTCGGGAACCCCGCTGCTGGCGCATGTGGCCAGCATGGAAGGCATGGTCGCGGTGGCGCATATGGCTGGAAAGCCCGCCACGCCCATCAATCGCAATCGCATCCCCGGCTGCACCTACACCGAGCCGGGCATCGGAAGCGTGGGACTCACCGAGGCTCAGGCGCGCGCTCAAGGGCATAAGGTGAAAATCGGGAAGTTCCCCTTCAGCGCCAACAGCAAGGCCACCATCCTGGACGCGCATGAGGGCTTCGTCAAGGTGGTCGCCGACGAAAAGTTCGGCGAAATCCTCGGCGTCCACATCATCGGCCCGCAGGCCTTCGAACTGGTTTCCGAAGCCGTCGCGGCCATGGAATCCGAAGCCACCGTGGAAACCATGATGCACACGATCCACGCCCACCCGACCTTGTATGAAGCCATGGGCGAGGCTTTCAACAACGTCTACGGGCTAGCGATCAATGTTTGAACTGCGCGATCTGGGCCGCATGCGCTACGAAGGCGCGCTCGCCATCCAGAAAGATCTGGTGGCCCGCCGCAAGGCCGGCGAAATAGCCGATCGCCTGCTGATCGTGGAGCACCCGCATGTCCTCACGCTGGGCCGCAACGGGCATGTGGAGAATGTGCTTGCAAGTCAGGAAGTGCTCCAGCGCGCCGGCATCGAGTTTCACCACACGGATCGGGGCGGCGACATCACCTATCACGGACCGGGCCAGATCGTCGGCTATCCCATTTTCGACCTCCGCGAATGGAAGCGCGACGTAGTGGCCTATGTTCGCGCCGTGGAGCAATCCATCATCGACGCGCTCGCACAGTTCGATGTCCACGCCGTCCGCATTGCCGGCCTCACCGGCGTGTGGGTGGACGGAAAGAAAATCGCCGCCATCGGCGTCCACATCAGCCGCTGGGTCACTTCGCACGGCTTCGCGTTGAACCATACGACGGACCTGAGCTATTTCCAGTACATCGTGCCGTGCGGCCTCACCAAACCCGTCACGTCGCTGCGAGATCTTGGCGTCGAAGTCCCGCGCGAAGAGGTAGTGGCCGCTTTAGCGCGCGCCTTAGCCGCTCAGTTCAAGACCGAAATCCATACGCCCGCGGAATTAATGGAGACACTGCAATGATCGATATCGTGATGCCCCAGATGGGCGAGAGTATCGTCGAGGGGACGCTCACAAAATGGCTGAAGAAGACCGGTGATCGCGTAGAGCGCGACGAGCCGCTGTTTGAAATCTCCACCGATAAAGTGGATACCGAGATTCCCGCTCCTTCCGCCGGCGTGCTCGGCGAACAACTGGTGGAAGAAGGCAAAACGGTGGCCATCGGCACCATAGTGGGCCGCATCAATGAATCCGGCGAGGGCGCCGCCGCGGCTGCTCCCGCGCCGAGTACGACAAAGCCTGAAGAACCGCCCAAGCCCGCCCCCGCGCCCCCGGCCGCGCCACCGGCCGCGAAAGCGCCGGAGCCTCCCGCGCCCGCGGCAGCCGAATCCGCGCCTCCAGCCGACGCGGAATCGCCCGCGGGACCGCTTTCGCCGCTGGTCCGGCGCATGGCTCGCGAGTACAACATCGATCTGCGACAGGTAAAAGGCACCGGCGCCGGCGCCCGGATCACCAAGCAGGACGTGGAAGCGTACATGTCCGCTCAGGGTGCGCGGACCATGCAGCAATCCGCGCAGCCGGCCGCGCCTTCCGCCTCTGCGCCCTCCGCGCCGCCGCTGCCGCGCGCCGAACAAGCCAAGGTTCGAATTGAGCCGATGAGCACCATGCGGGTCAAGATCGCCGAGCACATGGTGATGAGCAAACGCACCTCGGCGCATGTCACCACGGTTCACAAAGTGGATATGACCAAGGTCGCCCGCCTGCGCGATCGCCACAAGGCGGACTTTCAGGCGCGCCACGGATTCGGCCTCACCTTTCTTCCGTTCGTCACCCGCGCCGCGGTGGACGCCCTCAACGAGTTCCCATTGCTCAATGCGTCCATGGAAGGGACGAATATTCTCTATCACAACGAAATCAATATCGGTATCGCGGTAGCTCTGGAAAACGGACTGATTGTGCCCGTAATCCGCAATGCCGATGAGAAGAACGTCACCGGATTACAGCGTTCCATCGTGGATCTCTCAACGCGCGCCCGCTCCCGCCAGCTCAAGCCCGACGAAGTGCAGGGCGGTACGTTCTCCATCACGAACTTCGGCAGCTTCGGCAGCATTTTCGCAACGCCCGTGATCAACCAGCCGCAGGTAGCGATCCTCGGTGTGGGCGTGGTGGAGAAAGTGCCGGTAGTGGTCGACGACGCCATCGCCATCCGCTCTGTCGCGTATCTCGCCCTCACGTTCGACCACCGTTTGATTGATGGCGCTTTGGCGGATCAGTTCACCGGGAAGGTGAAGTCGGTGTTGGAGAACTGGTCGGAAGAAGTGTAAACACGTCATGAAGACTCTGGATAGACTGTTCCTCTCCTACTCCAGCGACACGTTGAAGCGGCTTTCATCGCGCATTGCCGACTGTCTGTCGAGACTCACCTATGAGCAGGTCTGGACGCGATCGGGTGACCACGACAACTCCATCGGCAATTTGGTCTTGCACCTGTGCGGCAACGTGGAACAGTGGATTGGAACCGGTATAGGCGGCCACGCGGATACCCGCAACCGCGACGCCGAGTTCGCTGCCCGCGAAGGTCATCAACCCGCCGAGCTGGCCGCCAAACTCAACGCAACCATCGCCGGCGCCACCGCCATCCTGCTCACTCTCGACGCGGCCATGCTACTCGAAACCAGGCAGATCCAGAAGTACGACGTCACCGTGCTGGAAGCGGTTTACCACGTGGTGGAGCACTTCGGCGAGCATACCGGTCAGATCCTGTTCGCCACCAAACTTCTCACCGGCCAGGATCTGGGCTATTACAAGCACCTCGCCCAGGCAGCAGCCCATGGCGAGAAGCTTCCATAGCATCGCGTAAACTGATTTCTGTGACCAACAAGATCGCTTTGCTGCTGTTGCTCGCCGTGCCTCTGGTGGCCCAATCCACGCGCGAGATGAATGACCTCAACTGGATGGAGTTCCGGGAGCTGGTTCCCTCCAGGATCGACACGGTCCTGCTGCCCACCGGCACGCTGGAAGCTCATGGCGTGGCCAACAATGGCGCCGACAATACAGCGCCTGTCGCGTTGGCCCGAGCCATGGCCCCGCGCGTGAACGCGTTGGTAGCGCCCATCGTGAACTATGGCGTTACCGGATCGCTAGACGCTTACGCCGGTGGATTCACTATCCCGGAAGATGCCTACCGCGCCTTCCTCGGTGGCATTCTCGAAGGCCTCGCGCGGCTCGGTTTCAAGAACATTATCATCGTCAACGGCCACGGCGGACCGCAGACCGCCATCCTCAACGACCTCGCTGAAAAGACCGGGCGCGCTCACCACGTTCGAACGCTGGTCACCAACTGGTGGGCCATCTGTTCCGACGTGACGCTCAAAGTCTTCGGCGAGGACGGTGGCCACGCCGGCTGGAATGAGAACGCGTTTATCCAGGCCATCGATCCCAAGCTGGTTCACTCGGACCGCTACTCCGATGCGCTGGCCACCCCGCGTCCGGCCAGCGGGACCTGGTCCGCGTATCCGTTCCCGTCTTCAATCATTCTGTACCAGCCCAACCAGGGCTATGTGAAGTTCGATCAGGCCAAGGCCGACGAGTATTTCAAAGCCGTGGCCGACAAGATAACCGCGCTGGTTCAAGACACCATCGCGAAGTGGGACAAGGCGGGAATTTTCCGGTAGCACGATTATGAAACGCAGCGAGTTTGTCCGCCGCATCGTCCTGGATCACATCGCTAACGACTATGAAAATGTGGATCAAACGATTCTCGGCGAAGTGGCTGATTTTGGGGCCCGGTGTGGTCTGGTCATCGAGCGTCCCGAGGTTGTGGAGGCACTGGCAGGGCTGATTGAGACGGGGCTCGCCAAGGCATATCTTTTGTCCAATACTGCCACCGAACTCCCGGGCATGCCGGCGATCGATGTTGTGGAGGAGGATTTCGAGACGTACTTCTACGTCACGAAGGCGGGAAAGGAACTCGTCCAGTCCGATGAAACCTGGCGGCCGTTCGATGATGAAGGTAGTCTCCGTCTAGAGTGGAAAATCGATTAGAAGGAATATGGCGCGCGAGGAGATGCAATGCAGATGGATCCTGAGTATTTACGCGAGCATTACGCCTCGCTCTCCGGCCCGGCGCTGCGGGCGATTGACCGTGCCAGTCTGGTTGAAATAGCGCAACAGTGCTACGACGATGAGCTTCGCCGGCGATCTGACTCGTCCAGCGCCACGCCCGATGAGGACGATGAGCTTGAGCCCGAATCGCTGGATGCTGAAGACCAGAGCGACTGGATCGAGGATGCCGCTGAAATCTGGTCATGGTCCGATCTGCCCGGCACAGCCGTGGCGTCGAAAGCTGCAGCCGCGGGCGCCGCATTGGCGGACGCCGGCATTCCTTACTCTTTGGACCTGGTCACGGATGACCCCGATCAGACGCATCGGTGGCGCTTGAGAGTGCCTGGCAAGCTCAACTTGCGAGCCACCAGCGTGATCGAGTGCGCGATTCAAAATCCGGAATTTGAAGACGAATGGAAAACTCATCTAGAAGCGCTTTCGGATGCAGACCTTCGTGAGATGAATCCGGAGATAACCTACGCGGGCCTCATGGATCGAATCGAGCGCGTCACCAGGGTTTATAACGAGGAACTCGCGCGTCGCAAGTTGAAGCCGTGAGTCACTTGGCCGGCATGGGCTGCACTCCGATGGTGCGGCGCGGTAACATCGACAAAAGTGCTCACCAGCTTGCGAGTGAAAAACTTTAAGCGGCTTGAAGACGTCGAGATCGAACTCGGCCAAACCGTAGTTTTTGTGGGACCGAACAATTCGGGAAAAACCACGGCTTTGCAAGCCCTCGCGTTGTGGGAAATCGGTCTCCGGAAGTGGCTGGAGAAACGTTCCGCCAAGGATACTCCCGAAAAGCGACCGGGTGTCACGATCAATCGACGGGACCTCATTGCCGTACCTGTGCCGGATGCCAATTTGTTATGGCGAGACTTGCACGTTCGCGCGATTCAAAGGAGGAATGGTAAACAAGACACCAGAAACATTCGGATCGACATCCAAGTTTCCGGCGTCACGGACGGAACGGCGTGGGACTGCGGATTCGAATTCGACTATGCCAATCAGGAATCATTCTATTGCCGTCCCTTGCGGACGAGTGAGAACGCTCAGCCAGTGCGCATGCCGGTCCCAAAAGCGGCGGCACCCGTCCGAGTTGCATTCCTGCCACCTATGTCAGGGATGGCGGCAACGGAAGACCGGCTCCAGGATGGCGCTGTCAACGTTCGAATCGGCGAAGGCCGCACGGCCGAGGTTCTCCGCAACCTATGCTTCGAAATACACTCTGCGAGCGACCAGGCGAATTGGAAGGCGCTGGTTTCACAAATCGAGAACCTGTTCGGAGTCACCCTCAACCCACCCGAGTTCATCAAAGAGAGGGGCCAGATCACGATGTCTTACTTTGAGGCGGGAACGGAGTTGGACCTTGTTTCCTCGGGCAGGGGACTCCAGCAGACCCTGCTGCTTCTCGCTCATCTCTATACCCATCCCCAAACTGTCTTGTTACTCGACGAACCCGACGCCCATCTGGAGATCCTTCGGCAGCGTCAGATTTATGAGGTTCTGACCCAAACGGCAGAGTTGCAAGGTTGTCAGGTGATTGCGGCGAGCCACTCGGAGGTCCTCCTCAACGAAGCTGCTGACCGGGATCTTGTGGTGGCCTTTGTCGGGAAGCCGCATCGCATTGACGATCGTCGCAGCCAAGTACTCAAATCGTTGCGATCAATTGGCTTTGATCAGTATTATCAGGCGGAACAGACGGGTTGGGTCCTCTATTTGGAGGGTTCCACGGACTTGGCGATTCTTCGGGCATTCGCACGGTTGCTGGATCATCCGGCGAAGCAAGTTCTGGAGCGGCCCTTTGTCCACTACGTTGCAAACTTACCGTCAAAGGCGAGGGATCATTTCTTCGGCTTGATCGAAGCCAAGCCAGATCTGGTTGGCCTGGCAGTGTTCGATTCGATTCAACAAGAACTGAACGAGAGCGGACCGCTCTGCGAGTTGAAGTGGGGCCAGAACGAGATTGAAAACTACCTCTGCCACCCGGAAACGCTGCTCGCCTACGCGTCAAAAATTGACGGTGATCCCGGTCCGCTGTTCGAGTCTGAACTGCGTGATCGACAGATGGTCGCAATGCAAGCAGCCATACACGAAGTAACCGCGGCCTTACGAACTTTGAGCAAACCAGATCCGTTCGGTCCTGAGGTGAAATCCAGCGATGAGTTTCTTGGGCCTGTTTTTCAAAAATACTTCGAGAAACTGGGGCTTAAGAATCTAATGCAGAAGACCGACTATCACGACCTGGCGCATCTGGTTCCGAGCGAGCGGATCGATCCCGAAATTGGCGAGAAACTTGACCGCATCGTTGACGTAGCCAGCCGAGCAAAACCCTTGACTTGAAGATTCCCGCCCGAAACAGGCTGAAGCTCGAATGGGTCTGTGCCACCGCGATGATTTGTGTTTGCGGGTGAGCGCGCGACAGAAGAGCGGTCTTGATGCCGCTTGCCGCGCCGCGTGATAGCATTTCAAGCACATGCCGAATCGGAAGCACAGGGTCGTCCTGGCTGTATTGGTCCTCTTTGGGATCAACCTTTTGAATTTCTACGATCGAAACGCTCCGGGCGCTTTGGCGGAGCCCATGCGGCATGAGTTCGGTCTGTCCGATACACAAATCGGGCTGTTAGGCAGCGCGTTCATCTGGATCTATGCCCTCGTCGGCATTCCATTTGGATGGATCGCCGACGTGGGGAGCCGCAAGAAGCTGCTGGCGTTCGGCGTGGTGTTATGGGCCTCATTGACGGCGATGGCAGGATTCGCGCGGAGTTTCTCATTCTTACTGTTCACCCGACTCGGGGTCGGTGTGGGCGAGGCCGTTTGTGCGCCTGCCGCCACCAGCTGGCTCGGCGATATGTTTCCCCCATCCAAACGCGCGCGGGTTCTCGCCGTGTTCATGCTGGGGGTACCCATCGGCGGCGCCATGAGCTTCTTTTTCAGCGGACCGGTCGCCCAGGCCTTTGGCTGGCGTATGGCGATGCTGGTGGCAGCCGCACCCGCGCTGTTACTGGTGCCCGCGCTCCTTTTTCTCTCCGAACCCGTTCGAGGGGCTTCGGAGCAACATGCCCGGGAGGAAAAGAGCGCTCCGCCCTGGTCCGTTCTCGCGATACCCACGCTGTGGTGGATTATTGCATCCGGCGTATTCCTCAACTTCAATATGTACGCTCTCGGAACGTTCCTGCCCGCGTTTCTAAGCCGGGTGCATGGATACTCGCTGGCTCGATCCGGAGTCGCGACGGGAATGGTCTATTTGATTGGCGGGCTGTGCGGTGGCGCATTGGGCGGACTGGCTGGAGACTATATCGTTCACAAGCGGTCGAATGGCCGGATGCTGATTGCGGCTGGAATCGCCGCCCTGGGCGCCCCGTTCGCTTATTTCGGCATGATCCAACCCGCGGGAGCCACGCTCTTCGCGCTCGTGTTTCTCACGGTGGCTTACGGTGCGCTCAACACTTATTACGCTCTTGTATATTCGTCCATGCAGGACATCATCGGACCCAAACAACGCGGCTTCACGATGTCGGTCTATTTCATGGCGATGTACTTGTGCGGTGGGTCGTTCAGCCCATTGCTGACCGGCAATCTGAGCGACCGTCTGGCTCGGAGCGCAATGACCGCGGCGGGCGCCACGAAAATGACCGAGGCTCTCCGCGCCATTGGATTGCAGCAGGCCATGCTGGTGATCCCGGTGCTGTCGGTGGCCCTTGCCATCGTGCTCTTCCTTGGGTCGCGTACCATTGCGAAAGACATGGCACGCCGCGACGCGAGGATGCAGCAAGCAGCCTGAGCCACGCTCCTGTTACTCCCCGCTAACGCCGTATACCTTTCCCGGGCAACACTCCCGCCACCACCGCCCCATCCTTCACCACAAACACGCCGTTCACCAGCACGAACGGGATCCCCACCGAATACTGCGCCGGATTATCGAAGGTCGCCTTATCGATCACTTTGTCCGGGTCGAATACCGCGATGTCCGCATCCGCGCCCACTTGAATCCGGCCTTTCGTCTTTATCCCCAGCCGGTCCGCGGGCATTACCGTCATCCTGCGCAACGCCTCCGTCAACGTGAGCGTGTGCTGCTCGCGAACGTAACGGCCCAGCACGCGCGCGTACGTTCCAGCCGCCCGCGGATGACCCTTCCCGTTCTCGATAATCCCGTCGCTCGCGATCATTACCAGCGGATTCGCCAGCGCCAGCCGCACCACGTCTTCGGGAATACTGTGAATCGCCACCATGCCGCCTTGCTTTCGATACCTGACGAACGTTTCCGCCGTGAGCCGCTCGCCGGTCTGGGCCCATTGCAGGTCGCCGTAACCGATCGACATACGTTCTTGCCAGCCATCGTCGAACACGGCCGACCCCAGGTCCGTCATTCCCGCCGTATACGGATACGCCTCGGTTGTCACGTCCAGCCCGCTCTTGCGCGCGCCTTCAATCATGCGCATGCACGTATCGGTCTGCCGCATTCCCATGCTGGTGATGTGCACAATGTGAAGCGACGCCCCGGTGGCAGCCGCGTCCGCCAGAACTTCCTGCAGCGAGTCGATCACGCCCGGCTCCACCGGTCCGGATTGCCGCATGTGCACATACACCGCGGTTTTCCGCTCGGCCGCCAGGGCGAACAGATCCAGAATTTCTTCGCGCGTCGTCTTCGGCACGTATGCGATGCCCAGCCCGATGCCCAGCGCGCCTTCATCCAGACCTTGGCGGACTCGTTTGTAGATGGCGCCGCGCTGGTCCGCGGTTGCCGCGCCGGTCGCTGCCGCGTCGCGCGGCAGCAGACTGCCCGAATCTCCCAGCACCGCCATGCGCGCGCCGATATGCCCGGACGTTGCGCCGAAGTTCACCAGCGCCTTGCCGTCCCGCGCCGCGTACCAGGGCGCCACCGGCGACACTCCCGCTTCCATCTCCAGCGCCGTGGTTACTCCGTCGCGTGCTTTGTACGCGTACGCCTCCGGCGTCTGCCCGTGCGAATGCAGATCGATGAATCCCGGCGCCACCACCAGGCCTTTCACATTTACCACCAGCTTGCCCTGCAGCGGCGATGCCGAAACGGCGGCGATTTTCCCGCCCCGGATGCCTACGTTCCGCACCCCGTCCAGGCCCGATGCCGGATCCATTACCCGGCCGCCCGCCAGCACCACATCGTATTGCTGCGCGAAGGCGCTTACACCCGCCAGCAGCATCATCGAAATTCGAATCATGCGTCCCCCCGATTGCGAAACACCAGTGTTCATGATAGAACTCCTATTGCGGCGCTTATTGATTCGCCCCGGCGGGATAGGCGATTGCATCCTGTCGCTACCCGCGCTGGAGTACCTTCGCGCCGGATACACGGAGGTCTGGACGCCGTCCGCCGTGGTCCCGCTCATCCGCTTCGCCGATCGCGTGCGATCGCTCGCTTCCACCGGTCTCGATCTCCTGGGACTGCCGGGAGTCGAGCCTCCGCCAGAGCTGATGGACCGGCTGCAATCGTTCCACTCGATCGTCTCGTGGTACGGCGCGAATCGCGAAGAATTCCGCGAGGCCGTTGCGCGTCTGCCGTTCGTGTTCTTGCCGGCGCTGCCGCCCGCGGACGAACGTATCCACGCCGCCGATTACTTCTTGCGCTCGGCCGGCGGTGAGGGTCCGGCGATTCCTCGCATCCCCACCGATCCGGCGCCGCGCCGCGATTCCATCGTGATTCATCCCTTTTCGGGCAGCGCGCGCAAGAACTGGCCGCTGGACCGCTATCGCGACCTCGCCGCGCGCTTGCCGTTCCGAGTGGAATGGTGCGCCGGCCCGAATGAAGACCTGGCCGGCGCCGTTCGTTTCGAAAATCTCTATGATCTGGCCGGCTGGCTCGCGTCCGCGCGCCTGTACATCGGCAATGATTCCGGCATCACCCACCTCGCCGCCGCGGCCGGCGCTCCCGTACTGGCGCTGTTCGGCGCCACCGATCCCGCTGTCTGGGCCCCCCGCGGCGACGTCGCGGTGCTTCAAGGCGATTGGAGCGAGATCACCGTCGATGCTGTCCTCCACGCCGCGCGCTTGCGATACAGTAAGTGAAACCTGATATGTCGCCGCATTCGCAAGGCAACTGGTGGGGACGCAACTGGAAATGGGCGGTTCCAGTAGGCTGCCTGCTTCCGCTGGTGCTGGGCTCCGGGATCGTGTTTCTGGTGGTGTCTCTGGTTTTTGGCGCGATCAGGTCGTCCGATCCATACACCCAAGCCTTGGCCCGGGCGCGAGCGGATGACCGGGTGAAGGCCCTGCTCGGAGAACCGATTCAGCCCGGATTCTGGGCCAGCGGAAATTTTCAGGTCAACGGATCTTCCGGCAACGCCGACTTCTCCATCCCTCTTTCCGGTCCCAAGAGCTCCGCCACGCTCTACGTGACGGCCGTCAAAGCCGCCGGCAGATGGCAATTCACAAACCTGGAAGTCGCCCCCAAAGGCGTCGAGACGCGAATCGATTTGCGGACGCGATCGCTGATCCCGCAAAGAGAGTAGCGAAGCCGGCCGCTAGTGCTTCGGCACCGACACTGTAATGTTCCGGAACTTCAACCCGCCCGTGTGATCGCCCTGGATATAGAAAGGCCCCGGCTCCCCTTCATTCGCATCCAGCGCCCCGCCGGTAATGCCCTCAATCTCCTTCCGGTCTATGGTAGTGACGCCGTTGCGCACCACCGTCACCGTCCGGCCCACCAGCGTGACGTCGAACGTCTCCCACTTTCCCGGTGTGCGCGGCTGTTCGGGCTGCGGCGCGATGCGCCCGTAGATGGACCCGATCCGCCGCTCCACCGGATTGCTGGTCAGAGGCTCATATTCAATCTGCACTTCATAGCGCCCGCGCAGATAGAAGCCGCTGTTGCCATCGTCGGGACAGTTCACTTCGAAATGCACTTTGAAATCGTCAAACGTGCGCGTTGTTTTTAAGTTCGCGCCATGGGCCTGATTCACCAGCATGCCGTCCTGCACCACCCAGTGGCTGTTCGCAGGATTTCCCAGCGGCTCCCAGCCATCCAGATTCTTCCCGTTGAACAGCGGCTCCGGATTCCCCCAGCTCTTGGGCGGGCTGCGCTTTAACGCCGGCGCCGGAACGCCGGTCAGCGCCAGCGTGTTGTCGCCGCGCTTCTGAACGCCGGTGAGTTTCCCATCCACTGCCTGCAGGTCCCACGTGAGCGCTGGGCTGTCGGCCTTTGCGGCGGCCAGCGTCAGCACCAGATGCGAATCCTCCACTTTGAAATCCCTCACCTCGTAAACGTTGCCGCCGGTCGGCTGGAACCATACCACCAGCTTGTCTTTGATCTCCGTCACACCCAGCCAGGTGGCGCGCGTGCCGTTCGGCGTAGTGATGTTGAAATCCCACCGTCCCGCGAAGGGACTTTTCCTCTGAGCAAAAACCGGCGCCGCCAGCGCCGCAATCACTATCAACCCATTCATGAACTTGTACATGTTGGTAGTCTATTACAGACGGCCGCTGGCTTTTCAGCCGGCGTGCGATTTTAGATGAAGGGAGATCAAACCGATGGCCAAGGGCATGAATCGCAAGAAGGAAACCAAGAAGCCAAAGAAAAAGAAGGCATAGCTTTTTGTCTGCGTGAGGCCCGGGCGTCCCTCGCCCGGGCTCGCACACGAGTGTTCCGGATACAGTTTGGTGAGTGACGGCTATCCGATTGGTTCTTTCGTTTCACAACCGCTTGGCGGCCTGCCAGGATCTTCAACACCTTACTGCCTTTGGGAAAACGGTCCACCAAGTGCCTTTCCCATTCCATGCGGACGAACATCACTCGATGGAAGGCAATCGGGCTCGCAGCGGCGCTGGGGATCTCGATGCTCGCAGCGCAGCCCATACCCGCCACGCAAGATACGCCGCCGTTCGATTTCAGCATGGTTCCCGCCGGCGGCTGGCCTCTTTGCGATATTGTTCCCGCCATTCCCTGCCCTCCCCCCGGGTCAAGAACCATGGCTGTTCTCTGTCTACACGGCGGCCGGTCCCGAGGTGGTTGCGTTCCAGGTTGTGCTTAGCTTCCTTCCGAAAGATGGAAAAGATGGAGACCCGCTTCAAACCGTAATATTCGCATTCGCCCGGGACGATCGGCGTTACGGCGCCAACGCGGACGGGACGCCGCTGGTTTGTACGGCGCATGTGGAGGTGCTGGGTCGCATTCAGCCGAAGGCCTTAAGGTGTATGCGCTTCGCGTGAGTTTCGGGAAAGCGGCCTTTTAGCGCGATCGGGAACGGATTCTCTTCCTGAGGCGCCACAGCACCATGAAGCCAGTCCCCAGAAGTACTGCGGTGATGGGTTCAGGCACAGCCGCGGCGCCGCCCAATTGAAATGCATACTGTTCGAAGCCGCTGTTTCCGATCGGCGATCCAGGACTATCGGGCGTGGCAGCGAGCAATGCGGCGTTGGTTGCGTTGTCGCCGGTGGCCGCCCAATAAACTGCGAACCCGCTAGTGTCGGTCAGGCTTGACCCTGCGTGCAACTCCAGCCAATAAGTTCCAGCACCGAGAAATAGCGATGAGATTGAGAACGTCGCAAGAAACGCGTTGCCGTCCACCGACGTGGATGGCACGGCCGTGCCCGACTGCAACAGGCCGCCCAGCGCGCCACCGGAATTGCCATAGAACGCCCAGGCGACCATCGAGAGGTCAGTCTGCAACTGCGCCTGATACCAGAAAGATATATTCGTAAGACTGGCCGGCGTACTCAGGATGAAGTCATCCGCGAGCCGGAAATCGACGATGTTCGTGGCATTATCATTGGGCGGGGTCTGGTTCCAAATGGTGGCTGCGGGAGCGGTGGCGGCGAATACAGCTATAACGAGCAGCGTCAACAGTGATTTCATTGGAGCGTTCCCCGCCTTACTTCAACGACGTGCTCAGTGCGGGTGCGCCATCGGTGGTGTTGCCCGCGATCATGTTTGTGCGGAACGTAATCACCGTGCCACCTCCCAGCGCCGACACGCCCAGGTTGTTCCCTGTGATTACGCTGTCCGAAACTCGAACCGTGACGGCAGCTCCATTCTGGCTGGCGATCAGGCCCGTACCGCCGAGACTCATCTCCGAGCGCTCGATCAGCGCCGAGGTGGGCACCGATGAGGCCTGCACCAAAATGCCGGAACCGGTGTTGCCACGAAAAACGGAGTCGCGCACCGTCAACGAACCATTCCCCGCGGCCAGACCCGATTGGGATGCGTTGGCCACGCTCAGGCGCTCAGCGGTGACCGCACCGAAACTCGAGCTCACTCCGTAAGTGCCGCCTGTGGTGCTCACATTTCGCAGGTTCACCTGACCGAGACAAACACCTATAGTGTTTGCACCGGGAGGCATGACGATGGCCACATTCTCCACATTGACGGTCCCGGACACCGAATCTTCCGCGATGCCGCAAGCCACGGGGTCAGCTTGACCGCCGGGTCTTGGGTAGATTGTTAGATTACGCAGCGTGACGACATCGGAGCTTCCAAGTGCCACCTTTACGACATGCACGCCGCTGGCTCCGGCGATAACTGCCGCCGTTCCCGCCCCATCGATTGTAAGAGGCTTGGAGATTATGACAGCCCCATAGTCGGCGGCATCGATGACGTGAATCGCGCCACCGGAGTTGGTCTTCAAGTAAGCGCCAGCGAATGTCTTGCACGGAGCCACCCTGGTACAGTTGGCGGCGTCACTGCCGGTGCTTGAGACCCAGCTGACAACGTTCTGTCCCTGCGCCAGCGTGGTTCCGGCGATCACTCCAAAACAGATGTTAAGTAGTTTCATAGTCTTCCTTGTTTTCGTTTGAATCGGGCCGGCAGCGCGAGCGTTGCAAGCCCCAGGAACAGCAGCGCGAACGTACCAGGCTCCGGTGTGGCGGAGGAACTGGAATTCACAGTCCAGGTGGCCATCCAAGTGGCTCCGTCGGGAATGATCGGCTGGTTCATGAAGATATGAATGTTATTGGCGCTCACCGATGTGCTGGTGAACGTTCCATTAGGAAAGGTGTTGCCTGGAACCAGCGATACGCCTGCGAATGTTTGGATAAGGTCCGTGAACTCGAATCCGTCCAGGCCCGCGTTAAAACCGTTAGAAGGCTGGTCCTTGATGTAGGTCAACGTGAACGATGAAGCGGCAATATCCAGCGTCAGGTGCGCAAAGGATCCAAACGTCCTGGAGAATTCAATGCCCGGTCCCACGATGGCTGCGCCGCTGCCGTCCCACCCGCCGCTGGAGATATGCAGAGTACTCGTGACCGGGTCGCCAATCATGCTCGCGATTAATGAACTGGCACCCGACAGAGTTGCGATCAGGACGATGATTCTTGTCGCGCCGCGTCGCGCGGATAGACTCGCAATCTTATGCCAGGTGCCCAATTCGTTCATTCCTCCGAGCTCTATCGGTCCGGTTGCGCTCAACCGATTCACAAGGAGTGTAAACGAAGGCCTGCGTCGAGACTAGCTCTCAAAATTGAGGGGCGGCGCCCGATACCAGACCGTGCCGGAGGGCTTTGGCAACCGCTTCGGATTTCGAGTGCACGTGCAGCTTTTGATAAATGTTCTGGACGTGAAACGCGACGGTGGTCACGGAAATGTTCATTTCGGCCGCGGCGGTTTTGTAGCTGTGGCCTTCCACCAGGAATCGCAGGAGCCGCATTTCCTGGACGCTGAGATTGTATGCCGCCGACGGCGGCGGCCGCATGGCGCGGAACAGTTCCACCACGCGCCGCGCGATTTCCGGCGACATCGGGGCGCCGCCCCCAATGGCTTCCTTCAATGCCTCAAGCAGCTTTGCGGGGGCGGTCTTCTTGAGCAGATAGCCGCAAGCTCCCGCGCACAAAGCGCGAAAAATACGATCGTCGTCCTCGAACACCGTGAGCACCACCAGCGGCACGCCCGGATGGCGCTGCTTCAGGTGCGGCAGCCCGTCCAGGCCAGACATGCGAGGCAGTCCCAGATCAACCAGAAACGCCTGCGGGTGCCGCGGCCATGAGTGTGCCAGCGCCTCCTCCATGCTCCGGAACGCACCCGCGCACTCAAAGCCGTGAGTTCCGGAGATCAGCGCTTCCAGTCCCTTGCGAATGTGCCGTTGATCCTCGATGATCGCGATGCGAAAGGGTTCCTGGTCCGGCACAATTCAGAGTAGTCGAAAACAACCTCGGGCGGACCCTCTAAATTGAGGGGGCCGCCGGACACCGTCAGGACTGCGAAGCCATGGCGGAGTTACGGTGCGGCACCAGCGCAATCGCTACTGACAGGCACGTGCCCTGGCCCGGAGAAGACTGCAGATCGAACCGGCCCCCCAGGGATTCAACGCGTTTTCTCATGTTGGCCAGGCCGTCGCCCTCGGTCTCCTCGTTCGGATCGAAACCGCACCCATCGTCGGCAATGCGCAAACGAAACCATTTTCCGTCAAGCTCCAGGTCGATATCGGCGGCACTCGCCCCGGAGTGCCTGGCCGCATTCGTCACAGCTTCCTTGAACACCAGGAAAAGGTGCCGCCGCACTTCCGGGCGCGTGCGCAGTGAGGCGTCCGCATCCGGGGCCCGGAATCGCAACACGATGTTGCACGCTCCCAGGGTTTCTTCGCCAAAACGCTGCATGCGATGCAGCAGGTTTCCCAGGCGATCGTGCTTCGGGTTAATGGCCCATACGATGTCGTTCATGGCGTCCACCAGCTCGCGTGCAATGGAAGCGATTTGAGGCACGGTCTGGCTGGGACGTTCGTGCTGCTGCGCCACCTCGCTCAAGATCGCGATCTGCGAAAGACTGGATCCGATTTCATCATGGAGATCTCGCGCGATGTGCGTCCGCATCCTCTCGAGCGCGAGGGCCTGCGCGAGAAGATAGCGGTGCAAAATAAAGACCAGCGCGGCAATCGCCAAGATAACACCGGTGACAAACCACCAGCGCTGCCACACCGGCCGGAGTACGGTGAACTCCACCTCCGCCGGCTGCGGGCTGGTGGACCCATCGGCGCCAGTAGCGCGCACGCGAAGCGAATAGCGGCCCGGAGCGAGATTGGTGTAGTTCAAACTCCGTTGCGTCGTGGGAACGCTCCAATCCGGATCGATTCCCTCCAGCTTGTACTGGAAACTCAGCGACTCCCCGGGCCAGAAACTGAGAGCGCTGAAATCCATTTGCACCTGGTTTTGCCAGGGTTCGAGGACCAGCCGGTCAACGCGAGTCTGTCCCAATGCCGAGATTGGGATGGCGGTATTGCGGACTCGCATGCCGCTGACCCACACGGCCGGCGGGGGCCTGGGAGCGTCGGCCTCGGGTACCAGCGCGGACAAACCGGACAGGCTGCCGAACCACAGCGTTCCGTGGAGATCGCAAAAGGCGACGGTCAACTGGCCGGGCGGTAATCCGTCGGCGCTGGAGAAGTGGCGCACCGAGCCGGGTCCAGGGAACGTGACCGGATCCAGACGGTCTGCCCCACGCGAGGTGCCCGCGTAGATGTGGCCGGAACGGTCTTCCGTAATGCATAGAGCGTCGTCGCTCGACAGACCGTCGGCTGTGGTAAAAGCGCGGACCTTGATCTGTTCAGCCGCCGGATCGTCGATCCGCAGCAAGCCCCGGCGGCAGGCAATCCAAACTCGGCCTTTGCGGTCCACGTGAAGATCTCGAACATAGTTGTATTCTGTCTTCGTCTCCAGCGACAAGACGTCAAATTTTCCGTTCCGGTGCCGCCGCAGCCAGCCCAATGACCCGATCCACAGCGAGCCTTGGTGGTCTTCCGCGAAAGCGGTAGGTGTGCCTCGGTCCGCTGGCAGTCCGGGCGTATTTCCGTAGTCGATAATGCGTCCGGTCGCCCGGTCCCAGCGGCGCAGGTGGTAATCGATTGACGCAATCCAAATATCTCCGCGCTGGTCTTCATAAACGTGAAGCACATCGGTAACGGAGAGTCCGTCGCGCTTCCCGTACACCGCCTTTGGCTGGGCGTGCGCAAGATCCGGCACTGGCATGGGAGCGAATCGCAGCAATCCTCGTTGCGTTGGTACCCACCAGTCACCCTGCCGATCCTGATGAACCACTTGATTCCGGCCCCAGCCGATGGCCACGCCAGGCGGCAGACGAATGCCCGACGCCGTGAATCTGCTTCCATTCCAACGGTTCAGCATCGGGGGCTCGCCGGTCAACGCCAGAAGTTCTCCGGCTCTATCCTCAAAAAGCGATGCGATGCGGGTGCCGGCCAGCCCATCAGGCCGGTCGAAGGAGACAAATCCGCCATGCGCGATCCGGATAGCCCCTCGGCTCTCACAACCAATCCACAGATTTCCGGCAACGTCTTCGACGATCGCTTGATGGTTCGTGTCTACCACGCCGTTGACGTTGGTGTACCGCCAGTTGGGGGGTTCGCCGGCGCGTGCGTCGGGAGAGAATTCGCCGACGCGTGGTTGCATGGAAGCCAGTATTTGGCCCCGCGCATCCTGATATAAAGTCTGCACCCAGGTTCGGGACCGGGCGGGGTCGCGGTACATCAACTCCGTCACGCACCGGCCCCCCGCACTTGCGCGCGAGAGACGGAACAGACCGTTTTCGGTGCCAGCCCATATCCGCCCAGCGCGGTCTTCCAATAGAGTTCCCACTCCACGGGCCACGCCGTCCTTGGAGTAGTCTTCGAATCTTCCGTTGGGGAATCGACGGAGCAGCCCCCTGTCCGTTCCGAGCCACAAGGCTCCCAGATGATCGGCCAGAACCGCAAAGATGGCGGGCGCCGGGACCGGCAGGTCCACGGCTTCAGGAATGGAAGCGTCGGCATTCGCCGGCAGTCGCGTTAAACCCGCTTCGGTTGCCACCCAAAGTGTTCCATCGCGCCCCAAGGCCAGTGACGAAACCGGCTTCACGCCGTCCACTTTTTGCGCGGATTTGCCCGAGGCTGGACGGAGACGGAAGAGGCCGGTGCCGGTACCGATCCAAAGATCTCCGGCTGAGCTTTCCAGCATGTCCGAGATATAACTGTCGCGAAGGATTTCCGCGGCGCCATGCGACGTAAAGTTGTACCCATCGAAACGGGCGAGTCCCTGCCGGGTGCCGAACCACAAGAACCCGTGCGAATCGCGCAGGATCTTCGTGATTTGATTGCTCGGCAAGCCATCGTCGGCAGTAAACACGCGGATCGGCAACCGCTCAGCGGTCAGCAACCCAGATGCTGCCAGCAATATGCCGCAATATCGCGCAGCCAGGCTCATTGGATGCAAATGTACCGCAGGCTTGTGGCGGTTTGCAGCATCCAAAATCTCCCGGTGGCTTCAACAGCTCATACTTAACCCACGAGCATCGGAAAAACAGAAGAATTGGTCGGGCCGCCGAGATTTGAACTCGGGACCTCTTGCACCCCAAGCAAGCGCGCTAGCCAGGCTGCGCCACGGCCCGAAGCACCCATTCTACCGCACCCGCGGCCTTCACTTCTTCAGCAGCGCATCCAGCCCGGCTTGCGCGATGGCTTCATCCACTTCCGATGCGGCCCCGCTGGCCGCGATGCCGCCCAGCAGTTGCCCATCCACGCGTATCGGCAGTCCGCCCTGATTCGGAAACGCATCCGGATACACCAGCAGCCGAACGTCGCCGCCTTTCACCTGGTCGGCTGCGTCTTTTGAAGGACGCCCGTACAGCGCCGCGTGCCGCGCTTTTTTTTGCGCGAATTGCACAGTGCCCAGCCGCGCGCCGTCGCCTCGCTGTAGGAACAGCAGATTGCCGCTTTCATCCACGATGCAGAGCGTGACATGCACATTGCGTTTCTCCGCCTCGGCTTCGGCGCCGGCCACCATCGCCTTGATGGCTGCCAGATTCAGCCATTTCCTGGTGGGAAGGTCAGCGGCAGCCGCCAGCGGAATGAGGGTGAGAACCACCGCGATGAGTTTGGACATGCGCATTATGCTACCAACTCCGCGGCAGCCATTTGATAAATCCCGAACCTTACCGCTGCCCTACGGAGCCGCGACCACTGGGAGCGGTCGGTCCGCTACCACATTTCCTTAAAACAGGAGAGGAACGTGGCGATTCTCTTCTGCCGCCGTGTGGGGCAGGATATTCTCCTGCGGCCGATTAGTAATCGGCCTCTGACAGACGGAACCGCCTGCCCCACAAGCTGGACCTTGCATTCCTCGATAGCGGTCCTACCCCCATAAATCCATCACAACCTTCCCCTTCACCAGCTCCCGCGGTTGATTCAAATGGTTGCGAATCTCCATATCCGGGTCGATCCCCAGCGAATAATAAACTGTCGCCAGCAAATCGTTCGGATGCACCGGTTTGTCCTTGGGCGATGACGCAGTCTGATCCGATTCACCGTATTGCCGCCCCGCTCCGATGCCGCACCCCGCGACCACGGCGCTGTAGCAATATGGCCAATGATCGCGCCCGTCGGGAGCGTTCGAGTTGCCCGAAGTGCTGACACCGATGCGCGGGGAGCGCCCAAATTCTCCCACCGCCACCACCAGCGTCTCCTTCAACAGCCCCCGCGCGTGCATGTCTTCCAGCAGCGCCGACAACCCGCGGTCCAGCTTCGGACAATGCAGATTCTTCAGCGGCGCGAAATTAGCCGCGTGCGTATCCCATGAGTCGATCTCCGGATTCCCGTTCGCCACCGCCGGCCAGTTCATCTGCACGAACCGCGTACCGGCTTCGATCAGCCTGCGCGATAACAGCAGTCCTTGCCCGAACGTCGTCATCCCGTACCGCTCGCGCATCTTTTCCGATTCCTTGGTGAGATCGAACGCGTCTCGCGCCTTCCCCGACAGCACCAGATCCAGCGCCTTGCCGTAATATTCGTCGATGGCCTGCGAGTTCAGCGCCTTTTCAAGATCGGGCATGGACCCGTTGATCCCCTTCAAAAGCTCGAAGCGATCTTTCAAACGCTCACGCGGAATATCCTTGCGCAGCGAAAGATCGTCGATCTGCAGTGGCTTGGCCGGATCTTGATAAAGCCGGTAAGGATCATACGCCTTGCCCAGGAAACCAGCCGCGCCGCCTTTGCCGATCACGCCGGATTCCTGCAGCGGCCGCGGCATCTCGACAAACGGGAGCACGGCGTCCTTGGGTGGCTTCATCTTTGAGATGTGACTGCCCGCGGTAGGAAAATCCGCCGAGTTAGGCGGCTCCAGCTGGCCCGAGGGCGACACGCGATCCGGCGGATACCCCGTCAGCATCTGATAGATCGCGGCGGTGTGATTGAACAGCCCATTCGGCGTGTAGCTCATCGAGCGAATCAGCGTGGCCTTGTCCAGCGCGTTCGCCATCATCGGCATGGTCTCGCTGATGTGCGTGCCGGGGATTTTGGTCTTGATGGGTTTAAAATCTCCACGAATATTGGCCGCCGCATCGGGCTTGGGATCCCAGATATCGATGTGGCTCGGTCCGCCCTGCAGAAAAACCATGATCACGGATTTCGCGCTGCCGAATCCGCGCGAGCCTTCCAGCTTCGTGCCGCCGCGCGCCGACCCTTGCCATGCCAGAAAATCGGCCAGGTTCAACCCCAGCAGCCCGATGGAGCCGCTGCGCAGCAGCTCCCGCCGCGTGGGACCCTCGCACGTGTGGCACTTGCGTCCAGGAATTACCAGCATGGAATCACCTTCTCAAAAGTTGTACAAAAACGGTTTGCTGTTCACCAGCGCCCACAGCAGATCCTGTGCGCGGGCGGCCCGGCCCGCATTGCCGGAGCGCAGATACTTTAAGCCTCTATCAAGTTCAGATTGCGTGGGGAAGCGGCTGAAGGTGGCCAGATACATTTCTTCAATCAAGTCGTGATCCGATTTGCCGCTCAGGATGGCCTTCGCAATCCGCCCGTTACCTTCCGCCACCGCATCGGAAATCGTCGAGCCATTCACCAGGTTCAGCGCCTGCGGCAGGCTCAGATCGCTGCGCCGGTCGCATTCGCACGACGATTCGCGCGACGGCCGCCCGAACAGATCCAGAAACCCGTCCTTGCCAATATGCGGATCGGGTAACTGCTCGGCGCGCGTGTCCGGCGGAACTTCGGCAAAGTTGGGCCGCACTCCGGTAGCCATGGTCAGCGCATCCTCCAGCTCTTCGGCGCTCATCCGCCGGGGCACGGCATGCGAGAAGTTTTCGGTATCGCCGGCATTCCATTCATTGGTCGCGAGGCTCGCCTGATACGTGCGCGAGTTCGTAACCGTGCGCATCAATTGCCGGAGGTCGAATCCATGGTCGATGAAATCCTTGGTCAGCGCGTCGAGCAGCGCCGGATTGCTCGGCGGATTAGAAGCCCGGATGTCATCCACCGGCTCGATAATCCCGCGTCCGAAGAAATAGCTCCAGATGCGATTGGCCGCGGACTTCGCGAAGAACGGATTGTCCTTGGCCGTGACCCATGCCGCTAGCGCCATGCGCCGGCGGCCATCCGTGGGAACCGGCCCCGAGGCGCCATAGGACGCCGCCACCATGAAGTTCGGCTGCATCACGCGCCCGTCCTTCGGGTGTTTCATCTCAAAATCTTCGCGCAGGTTGTATACGATCTCTTCTCCCACCTCAAATCCCGGCCGGATCCCGAGCGCCGAGTAGAATGCGGCCATTTCGTAATACTGGTTCTGAGTCCATTTCTCGAACGGATGATCGTGACACTGGGCACAGACCATGCGCACGCCCAGAAAGACCTGCGTGGTCTTCTCCATCGTCGGCTTGGGATCGCGCGTCACGCGGAAGAAATTCGCGGCTGGATTTTCATAAGAGCTTCCGCCGCTCGATAGCAGCTCGTACGCCATCTTGTCGTAAGGTTTGTTGGCGGCGATGGAGTCGCGAATCCATTCGTCAAAGGCGTAAACGCCCTTCTCGCCCAGATATTTGCGATTGGCCTGCAGCAGGTCGCCCCACTTCAACGTCCAATGGTCGATGAAAGCCGGGCTTGCGATCAGCTTGTCGATGATACGGCCGCGCTTCACTTGGGTATCTGAGGTGTCGGCTAGAAAAATTCGGACCTCATTGGGGTCGGGCAACTGGCCGGTCAGATCCAAAGAGACACGCCGCAAGAATCCCGCGTCATCCACTGCCGCGGAAGGCTGAATCTTCAGGCGCTGGAGCTTGGCGTCAATCAAGCGATCGATGTAATTGTTCTGCGTGAGCTGCTTCCAGGCGAATCCGGGCGCCGGATTGAGCACCGTCACGGGCACGGTGCTGAATTTCCCCTGGTAGCGCACCAGCAGCGTCGCCTCGCCTGTGCGTGCGCCCTTCACGTCCGCGTTCGAGCCCACGGCCGCAAGGTCCGGCACGTTGCTCTCGATATTCGCTTCGCGCGTGACATCGCGAGTCTCGCCGTCCGCGAACACGGCGGTCACCTTGACGGCGCTGGTCTCGCCCGGCTTGCTCATGAAAATCTCTTTGGGCTCCACCTCTAGACGAGAAACTGAATCCTTGACCGCGTCGCCATACGGCACGCCCTGCGCAATCCAGTTGAAAATCGTCTGGTAGTAGTCCGAAGTTGTTTCGAACCGGAGACCGCCGGCATGCGCCACCTGCTGCGTCGGCTTGGCGAGCATCAAGCTCTGCGCCGGATCGGCGCGATTGAAGCGCCTGCCGGATAGATCGTACAGCAGCGCCTCATAATCGAACTGCGGATCGTATCCGCGCAGCGACAGCTTGAATCCGTTCTTGCCTTTCGCCGCTCCATGGCATGGCCCTGAAGTGCAGCCCGTCTTGTTGAAGATTGGCGCCACGTCCCGGAGGTAATTTACCTTCGGCGCTTCCGCCGCCGTCAGCAGGGTGGCTGCCGGCAAGAGCGCGATCCAGAATCTCACTTGGCGCTTCCTTCCGTCACTTCGAATGGGATTGGCCGCGAGACGATCGTCTCATCTCCGCTATCCGATTTTACCCGGCCCGAAATGTACATATCGTAACGTGCCGGATCGGTTGCCTTGGTAGTGGTGACCGCGAACGTGCCGCCCTTGCCCGCTTGCTTCATATCGATCACCCGCAGATCTTTCGCGCCCACTACTTCTACTCCCACTTCCTTAGGTAGCGTCCCGGTGCGCACCTTCCACGCATACTCGAATTCATAACGCGCGCCTTCCGCCAGCCGCACAATCCCCGTCTGCTTCACTTCCAGGTCCGCGATGGAGGCATCCGTCAGCGCCGCCGGAAGGTCGAAGCCGAGCCATCGCGCCGAGATGGGACGCTGCCGGTCCACAACTCCCTGATCGGAAGCTCCCGCTACATCCACCAGCATCCCCGCCCCCCCCGCGCGTCTCCGTAATGTTGTCCCATCCGCGAGCTTCCCTTCGGCCCACACCACCAGTTCCCGCGCCGGCAGCTCACTGCCGGAAGCCGCCGTTAGCAGCAGAACACCGCGGCGATTGAAGCTCCGGGAATTGTTCACATCCACATACTCGCGCGGAATGTAGCCGCCTTCCAGTGTGATGCCCGGCGGCAAATCCGGGATCGAGAATTGAACCGGACCATCATATCCGCGCCGGTCCACGGCAACGGGAGCCAACGCCGTGCCACCCGCCGGGATGTTGACGAAAGAAATCGACACCAGCGCCTTGAAATCTTCCGCCACGCGTCGCGTTATCAGGCGATACGCGTACAACGCACCGCCGCGGTCCGCCAGATCCTCCACCGTTACCGTAATCTCCCGCACATCCTTGGGCGCCGTGACATTGAGAAACGGATCGCTGCTGGTGCGGCTGGTCCCCTGCACAGCGAACACATCTTCCGGCAGCGGCTTGTCTCCCGCCGAGTCCAGCTTCTTGCCGTGTTCGTCATACACCGTGAGAATGCCTTCCAGCCTCGACGTGCCGAGTTCGCGAGCCTGCAGTTCGAATAGCAGCTTCTCCCCCGGTTCCACCTTTACCTTGTATCGGTCCACCTGACCCGGCTTCGCCAGCCGCGCATTCATCACGCTGGGGACCGGCAGTGGTCCGCTCAGCGGTTCCGTCAGCTCCAGAAGATCGCTCACGGCGAAACGCAGCGGCAGCGCCTGTGAATCCGGAAGCATCGCGCTGGTTACGTCCCCGGCGGCAGCGCGCAAATCCACTCTCGCCCTCACCGGCTCCTTCAGGCTGGCGCCGAAGAATGTTACTTCAGTCGCCTCGCCGCGCCTTCCGCCCAGGGGGAAAATCCCATCGGCGTAAACATAGTTACCCATCTTCAGCCGGTAGAAATTCTGACTTTGCCGGCTGAAGCGCGCATCGTGGATCTCCACGTAATAATTCCCGTCGCGCGGAAACGTGAAATCGATGCGTGCATCCAGCGCCGCCCCAGGCGCGTCATCGCTGCGTGCCAGTTGCCGCCCACTGCCGTCCAGAATGCGCAACACCGGATCGATGGCCGACCCGCACCGTCGAGCCTCCACTTCAAAAACCCTCCGCTCCCCCGCTCTTCCCGACACGCGAAACATGTCGCGCTCCGGACCCCGCAGCGTCCCGTTCACCGTCACCGGCGCCGGCGGAGTCGGCTCGGCCGTTTCGATAGTGTCATTGCGATTCGGCTTCGCATACGGCTGCGATTCTTCCTCCGTCACCTCCGGGAAAGTGCCGACAGTAAACAGCAGCACGTTCGAAATTCCGTTGCCGGCTTCCACTCGTATCGGATAAACTCCCGGCGCGGCATCCGCTTTTGGCTCCACCAGAAACGCCACCGACCGTCCGGGTTGCATCATCCCGTCCGATTGCGACGCCGGGTTGACCCGTGTAAACGCGGCTGGAAGCGTCGAAGAGATGCGCGCCCCGTTGCCCAGATTGCGCCCGTTGATGGTGAGCGTGAACGGATGCCCGCGCTCCACCCCGCGCGGCTGCAGTTCCGTGATCACCGGCGCTCCCGCGAACGCGGCCTGGCACAGCACAGCAGCCAAAAGCGCCCGCATCATCGTTCACTCCCCAGCGGAACCGGAATCATCGCTCGTTCCAGCTTACCCGTCTTGGCCCGGTACAGCCGCACTTGGCCGTCAAATCCCGCCGCCGCGAGCGTCTCGCCATCGGGACTGAACGCCACCGCATAGATCCCCGCGCTGTGACCCTTGCACGCGGCCACCCGCGCTCCCGAATCCGCATCGTAAATCGTCACTTCCGGAGAAGCGCCGCCAACCGCGATACGCGTCCCATCCTGCGACCATGCCAGCGCCGCAATCGCTCCGTCCTGGCGCTCCAGTTTGCGGACCAGCGTGGTATCGTCGGCGATCTTCATGTTCTTCGGCCGGTCCATCATATATATATACGGTGTCCGGTCTTCGCCCCCGATCACTACGATGTCCTTCGACGGATGCCGCGCAATCGCCGCCAGCTCTCCGCGCAGCAAATTGACGTTCTCGAGAAACGCGCCCGATTCGGCATCCGTGAGTTTCGCCGCGCGGTCGCGCCCCACCGAGACAACGCGCTTGCCGTCCATTCCAAAAACTGTCCCCAGCACCCAGTTCTCGTGATTCCCGATCTTGTGCAGTTCCTGGCCCGTCGACACATCCAGAATGCGAACCGTGTTATCGGCGCAACCCACCGTTACCTTCGACGCATCCGGCGTTAGCGAGGCTCCGAACACGGTATCGCCCGTCAGCACAACTGAGCGAACCAGTTTGCCCGTCTTCGCATCCCAGATCTGAACTTCGCCGAATTGCGCCGGCGTGCCCCCCGCAGCCACCAGCAGCGATCCGTCTTTCGAATACGCCAGCGACAGAATACGTTCGGATTTCCCCGGCAGCCTCCGGACCGCCCCCGAACCGTCAAGCGAATGCAGAAATACTTCGTGGTTCCCCGAAACAGCCAGCGTCTTACCATCCGGCGAGAAAGCCAGCGCGTTGATCACCGGCGGCAGCAAGTAGACGATGGGTTTGTCGGCCATGACGTACGGCGTGTCGTCCTTCGCCCCCGTCGCGATCCACTCGCGAAACATCGCAATCGTCTCCGCCCCCAGCGGAGCCAGCCCCAGCGGCATTTGCGGCTTGCTCTCGCCCGTGAGATATTTCACCACCGTCGCCGCCGCCGCCCCGCGCTTCCCGCCCTTCTGAAACCCCTCATATGAGGTCAAATCCAAATCCGAAGACTTCATATTCGGCTGATGACACCCCTGGCACTGCCGCTGGATCACCGGCCGGACGTCTCGAAAATAGCTCACATCCCCCGCCACCGCGAGCCCACCCATCATCACGAAAGTTATCCACAGCCGCAAACGACGATTGTAAACCGTGGGGCAGGCTATTAGTCGGCCAGCCAATTAGCCACCCAACAAATCCCCCAGCCGGTCCAGCCTGCGCTCCCACAATGACCGCCGCTCCCGGACCCACTGCTCCAGCGCCGAAAAACCCGCAGTTTCAATCCGGCAAGTGCGCACCCGGCCCACTTTCTCGGTACGCACCAGTCCGCTTTCCTCCAATATCTGCAGATGTTGAACCACCGCCGTCAGCGTGATGTCCAGCGGCGCTGCCAGCCCGGAGACTGAACTGGGCCCTCGGCTAAGCTTGTCCACAATAGCCCGCCGGGTAGGATCCCCCAGAGCGTGAAACACCCCGTCGATATTGATCTTCGCCTTCGCCATTACCCGCGCCGCGCCAGATCTTGCGCAAGTTTCTCCAGTGTCGACCGCCATCCCGCTTCGCGTATTTCAGGACCATCCGAGCCCTCAAAGAACGCTCCCTGATGCGTGCAGATCAGATCGGTGCCTGCCTCCGTTGGCAAGAACTCCATCGTAACGAGCGAAGTCGAAATTCGCCGGCCTCCCAGCGCCATCGTGGAAGCGCTGACGATACGCTCGCCGGACACGATGTCCTGATAACTCCCCTCGTTCGCGATTTCAACTCCCGGGAACGGCGTGCCTTCCTTGAATCTATACCGCAACAGCTCCGCGCCTCCCACTCGAAAGTCCATCGTGAACTCCTCCACTTCATGAGTCTCCGATTCCGCGAACCAGCGCCGCGTCTTCCCCGCATCCGCGAACGCCGAGCCACCTCCGCGGGCGCCTTGGGATAGCTGCGCTCAATCACGAACGTACTGTGTAAAACCATTTGAATTCCTTCCCCCACCCCATTAGTGAAGTGGCAACTTCAGTATCCCCCGCGCAAACCCGATTGTCAAGCGAATACTTCAGTATCTTGTCTCCTTCCCAATCATCACCGCCGCACTCACCGAGCTCGCCACCGCCAGCCCCGCCGCCACCCACAGCACCATCCGATACCCCGCCACAAACGCTTCCCTGACCGCGAGCCTCCCCCGCGCGTCGCCCGTCTCGACCGCAGCCAGCCTGGCGCGCTGCCCCTCAATCTGCACGCGTACCTCCGGCGGTACCCCGTTACTCTCAATCCGCCTCGCGAGCGCTCCCGAGAATACGCCGGTCAGTAGCGCCCCGAATACCGCCACCGCCAGTAACCCCGCAATGCGCGATACCGCATTATTAATCCCCGATGCCGTGCCCGCGTACTTTTGCTCCACGGCGTTCATCACGGTGGTAGTCAGCGGCGCCACGCTGATCGCCATGCCCAACCCCAGCACCACTACAGCGGGAAAAAAGGTAGTCCAGTACGTACCGCCAATACCCGGCCTCGTGAACAGCGCGAATCCAGCGGCTGCAACCAGCGGGCCTGCCACCAGCGGAACCTTGGCGCCATACCGGTCCACCAGTCCGCCCGACCAGTGCGACAGCAAGAACATCAACAGAATCAGGGGCAGCAGCGCGCTCCCCGCTTGCGTCGCCGAATAGCCTTGCACCTGGATCAGATTCATCGGGAAAAAGAACAGCATCCCGCTCAACGCCGCATAGAGAAAGAGCGTCAGCAGATTGGCTCCCGTGAAATTCCTGGAACGGAACAGGTGAAGCGGAATCATCGGCGAGTCCGTGCGCGCTTCCCATAGGAACAGCGCGATCAGCGCCATCGCCCCCACCGCGCCCGCCAGCGGCGCCGATTCAATCAGCGCGAATACAATCCCGCCGAACCCAAGTGCAGCGAGCAATCCGCCCGGCCAGTCAAAACTTTGGCCTTGTGAGCCCGCCTTGCTCTCCGGCACCTTCCACAATGCGATCAACAGCACCGCCAGGCCCACCGGAAGGTTGATGAAAAACACCCACCTCCACGACCCGTGCTCGGTAAACCATCCCCCCAGCACCGGGCCGATCGCGGCCGTGATCGCTGTAAACCCGGACCATGTCCCAATCGCGCGTCCCCGAGCCTTCTCCGGAAAGTTAGCGGTGATCAGAGCGAGGCTGCCCGGAACCAGCAGCGCCCCGCCCACCCCTTGGAATCCCCGGGCGATAATGAGCTGCGAGATATTCGGCGCCAGCCCGCACCACGCCGACGCAGCGGCAAAAAGGACCACGCCCGAAACGAAGATCTTGCGGCGTCCGTACCGGTCTCCCAGCGACCCGCCAATCAGCAGCAGCGACGCCAGAAATAGCGCGTACGATTCCACCACCCACTGAATGTCCGCGATGTTCGCATGCAAGTCCGATTGCAGCGCCGGCAGCGCCACGTTCACCACCGTGCCGTCGATAAAGGCCATGCTCGACCCCAGAATGGTCGCGGCCAGAACCCAGCGCAAATTGGCCATGGTGCTACCGGAGAAGCGGCGAAACCAGATCCACCAGCGGCCCTACAATCTCTTCCGACGGAGGCCGATTCGGCGTCCGCACCCACTCCTGCGCCGCCCCGTAAACCGCCCAGCTCCAGGCCGTGGCAGCCATCTCAGGTGACACGAGTCTCTCCGCCGGATGCTGCTGTAACCCCTCCAGCACCATACGGCGCACCACGGCAACTACCGCCGACTCGAGATGCCGCTCGATCCCCGGCGTCCCCGCCAGGTAATCGCACACCGCCAGCACGATCCCCGTAAGAGCAGACGAGCATGTCCCGTCAAACTTCACCCCCCGTTCCGCCAGTAGCTGGTTGAAGCGATCCCCCACCACGCACTCCAGCAAGGCAGACTTATCGGTATAGTGATCGTAAAAGGTCACCCGGTTGACGGTAGCCGCATCCGCAATATCCTGCACGGAAATCTTCTCGAAGTCCTTAGTCTCCAATAACTTCAGCAACGCCTTTTGCAAAAGCTGCCGAGTCCGGCGGACGCGCGGATCACCGATTTCCTGCATCGTCCCAGAATACCATTTAAGCTTCCCTGAAGCTACATAAGTAGTGTAAGCATCACATGTAGTATGGAAGTTCCCAGCCCTCCGGCTGGCTTCCTCTGTACCATCTAAGATCAGGAGAACTCTATGAAAATCGCCTCCACCATCGCCCGCTATTTGCTGGGGATCATGTTTACAGTCTTCGGCCTCAACGGTTTCCTTCAATTCCTGCCGGCGGGGCAACTGCCGCCACTGGCCGGCCAGTTCTACGGCGTGCTGCTAGCCTCCCACTACACGGTCCCCATTTTCGCGATCCAGGTCGTCTGCGGGCTCCTCTTTCTGGTGAATCGCTACGTGCCCCTGGCTCTCACGCTGATCGGTCCCGTGATCGTCAACATACTGCTCTTCCACATCTTGATGGCGCCCGCAGGCATAGTCCCCGGCGCCATCGCGACCATTTGCTGGTTCCTCGTCTTCGCCCGCTACCGCCCCGCCTTCGCTGGCATTTTCCAGCGTTAAGGGCTGGCCCGCCCGCTCCTATTTCGGCGGACAGTACCACTGCCGCAATCCGCCGACGAAGACGCACGGCGGCGCATCGTTCTTGGGCGGAGGCTTCTCAGGACCTCCGTAGACCGGCCACGCAGCGGGCCCCGCAGTAATACCATCGCAAAAAGTCCCCGCGATCAGCGTGTGAGCAGGCCCCACCGTGACTTGGAATTTTCCGGCCGCCGCCAGTGCCCGGAGTCCTTTTTCCGATTGAATGCACTGACGGCGATAAGATCCCGTGAGCAAGCCCGCGTCCACATGCAGGCAATCGCAGTCCACTGAATCCGCGCCGGCATAGCCGGCCACGCGGCCCGCCTGGTTGGTAATTTTTATGTCGCGTCCCCCGCCTGTGCCGGGGCTGCGCGAACTCAACGCACACAAACCACAACCCGCCATTGCCACAATCAGCGCGATCTTCGGAACGCGGCCCGCGCCGACCCTGCGCTTCCAGCGGCGCAGGTCGCGTTCGGTCAGACCGCTGATTCGAAACTGGGCGTTCTCCATGGCGCACCCGGTCAGGTGAACGAGACCGCTCTGCTTTTGTCGGGCTCGTGCTCTTTTTCGCGCTCGAGCACCAGCTTGCCTGTGATCTCGACAGGGCGCGCCCCCGCCCCAGGTTTCTCAACGCCCGGACCGCCCAGCATCTTCAGCGCTTCCGCCATTCGATCCGCACCACCCGCCACAATCAGGCCTGTGAGCAAGATATCGAGCAGCAGCCGCGGCTTGAGTTTGCCTGTCGCGGCGTCCGGCGTCAGCAGGTTCGTGAGCGCGAGCAGCCGGATATCGAGGTACCACGCAATCACCACGATTCCGAGAAACCCGGCCATCAGGGAGTACACCAGTTTTCGCTTGCGCGCAGCGCCGGCGCGCTCCTCCAGATTCTGAATCAGATCCGGATCGGGCATTTTCTTGCGCCAGCTCGCGCTGAAGTCGAGCAGGAAGAAGAGGCCGGCAACGATTCTGTCGACCAGAAATGAAGCAATCAGGATCAAACCGATCGCTTTGATGGGATCCATAGGGCCCTCCTTTCGCGCCCAGACGGGATCGGAAGGATTTCGGATGGGCGCTTTTCGGGCCAGTATACACCAGACGAAGTTTCCGCTTTACAATAACTTCTTTCTTATATAAGCTATTAACTATATAGACCCTTACAATGCAGACCCTCGACGCCGCCTTCTCCGCTATCGCCGATTCCACTCGACGGGCCATCCTCGCCCGTCTCGCACAGGGCGAAGCCACCGTAACGGAACTGGCGCAGCCGTTCGAGATGACGCAACCGGCCATCTCCCAGCACCTTAAGGTGCTTGAAGACGCGGGACTCATTGCCCGTCGAGTGGACGGCACAAAACGTCCACGCCGTCTGTTGAAGCCCGGCATTGACGCGATGGACCAATGGCTCGCGATGGTGCGAAAGGCTCTGGAAAGAAACTATGACCGGCTGGACAAAGTCCTGGCTGGCATGGAACCCAAGAAAGGCAGGAAAAAACGATGAGCAAGATGACCCTTACCACCGAAGGTGACACCCATGTTATCGTGACCCGGCGCTTCGCCGCGCCCCCGGAGGCTCTGTACCGCGCCCACACCGAGGCGGCATTAATCCAAAAATGGATGCTCGGCCCCGACGGCTGGACCATGCCCGTCTGCATCAGCGATGCGCGCCCAGGCGGGAAGATCCGCTTCGAATGGACCAACGGCAAAGGCGGCACATTTCATCTGACCGGCGAATATGTCGAACTGAAGCCTCACAGCAGGATCGTACGCGTGGAGCGAATGCACCTGCCCGACCCAACCCCGGACAACCACGTCGAAACGCGCTTCGACCCCGATGGCACGGGCACGCTCATGACCATGCGCATGACCTTCCCCGACGCCCAAACCCGCGCAACCATGCTTGCCTCCGGCATGGAGCGTGGAATGGAAACCAGTTACGTTCGCCTGGAAGGAATCTTAGCGTGATTGCCTGACGGCCACACTCGAATTTGCCGTGTCAACCAGCACTCGCTCCTGGTCTCTCTCTCATGCCGCTCTTGAACTTTACTTGAATCGTGTACATCACGCCATCCCGCACCCACCGCAAATTAGCGGGTGCGCAAGATCCTCCGCACGAAACGGGCCGGAGCCTTCTCACAAGGCCACTCGCTAGCGTGACCGGCCGCGTACCCGCCAGATCATCGAGGATGACACGCGACCCTCCAGAACCCCGCTGCAAACGTTGCCTCGGTTCCCAACTCACTCCCGTAAAGCGATATGAAGTATCCATCTTCCATGACCGCCCGAAGCCAGCCTAATATCTCGCTCGCGAAAAGAAGATGGCAACCTCGAGGGCAGCAGGTTCACCAGCCGTAGTTAAGCGGATCGCCTTCGAGCGTATACTGATATCCCGAATATCCCGAGTCCACCGAGAACTAGCAATCCGAACGTGCCGGGTTCAGGTACGCCCGAGAGGGGCGCTCCATTATTCAAGCTCACCCGGTCAATTGCGAAAGGAGCCGCGCCCGAGCTACTTACTTGAATCTCTGTGATGTTGGCCATATCGCTGGAAATTCCGATGAAGCTCGGGGTAGGCGTTAACGAGACATACATCAGCGATCCAAGCGACGTGTGCCCGGCCCCGAACACCGCAAGAGTTACAGTATAGGAAGAGCCGAAACCATCATTACCCTGAAAATCAAATCCAAGCATTTGGAAGGGCTTGGTGGGATCGAACGACAGGTCAATGAAATTAAAATCAACGTTCTCTCCTACTAAGTCCTTTTGCGTGCCGTCACCGCTATCCAGGCTTCCGAAATGCTGAAAGTGCATCGTGTTGCTGGCTGAACCAACTTGCGCTTGCGAATACGTAAAACTAACACCGCCGTTCGTGAGAGCCGTGCCCGGATTTGGCGGGGCGAAGGGGTCCCCCAATTGACTCGAAACCGAGTTCCAACTGATAAAGTCAGTTTCCGTGATGACGGCCCTGGCGAACACCCTTATGATTGCGCCTTGCGCCATCCCATTGAATGCAGCCACAGCAAGCACGGAGAACATTGCGCCTTTGGTTAAGAATTTGACTTGCATTTGCCCCCTCAAGACATCGGCCCTTACATGGACCATGCAGGCTAGCAGAATATCATAAAAAAAGAGAACACCAAAGGCCCCGGTCCGCCGTCCTGTATAACTTCCAGCCTCAGCGGAACCTCTTAGCAGGATGCACGCGTGGAGCGAATGCACAACATGGAAACGCGCGGACATTACGAACGCCGGCACCGATACCGTGACGATGTCGGCAGGCGCGTCGTCAGGAAGCGTAGTGACGCCGCCAAACATTGGTAGCGCTTTCCTCCCTCAGCGCCTTTCTTGTAAGCGCCGGTGACAGCCACACCTGTCAACATAAGGATCAGCGAGTGGCGTCCGTGATTTCCCCGCTCGTCTTCGACGAATGGATGCCGGCTACCTTCAGTTCCCAGAAATAACCCAGCTGGACGCCACCGTTTTCCGGTGCGAGAATGTCCCAATGGTTACCTTGATCCACATCCCGCCCCGGATCATGGCCGTAGCTCTGCTGTGCATCCTCCCTGCCGCAGCCCTCGCGCAGCCGCCGGGTCCCAACTACACCGCCGACATGCCCTCCGTCGAGCGCGTCAAAGCCGAAATCCAGGGCTCCAACCCAACCGACACTCTCGCGCGCCAGGTAGCAGTCTTCACCTACCTCTCCACTTACATCCAGCGCATCAAGTACAACCGCACCATCGACGGCCCCTACACGCCGGAAGAGCAGCGCGTTATGGGCGCCTATGACTTGGCCAAATACCAGATCACGCAGGACTACGCGAAGTCGCATACTCCCGCTGAAAACCAGGCTTTCACGCGTCTCGAGGGCCACTACGAATTCGACATCGCCTTCAACCAGGACTGGAACAAACGATTGATGGGTCCGCAATCCAAAGCCGCCTATAAGCGCACGGAAAGCGAACTGGGCGCGCGGCAGGCCTCGCACGTCGACTCCATCAAGCGCGCCAATGAAGAAGCGCGCAAGGCGCCCGCGACCGCCGACCGCACCGCCGACCCTACCGCCGTCGCCACCCGCCGTTGCCTCGAATTAGGCGGTACCTCCACCGCGTGCCTGAGCAAAGGATTCAAGTCGGGCCTATCGAGCTTAATCGGTATGGTCGGCATCAACCTGGATGCCATGGAAGGTCCGCGCAAAGCCGGCCTCGTCCTCAGTGGCCGTTTCCGCGACCCGAGGGCTCTTGCCAGCCTCAACTTCGGAACCAACACCGCTACCATTGGGGGCTGCGGCAAACTGGTGGAGGAGGGACGTGGTTACAGCATTACCAAGGGTCCCAATTCGTTGGTGGTGACCGTATCCAACGAGCCCCACCCTCTGGTGCTGACAACACGCGCCGATGGCGGCCTGTCGGGGCCCGGCTTGGTGGACGTGAAGGGCAGCGTGATTGTCGGTTATCACACGGAGACCAGCACGCTGTATCGGAACGGCTCGCCCGTCGTAGACGCGTCTTGCGGCGGCGTCTGCTCGAAGAGCGTCAACGTGCCGGACTACGCCTCTAAAATCGAGCGCTGCACAATCGGACCGCTCAATCCTCCGCCACCCGTGCCCGCGGCGAGTACGTCCACCGGCATCGACACCGGTCTTGTCGGCCTGCTGGTGGGCGTCGCAGACGCGGTCGGGCCTCCACCTCTGCCCGGCCTGCGCATGACCGGCAAGTACGGCAGCTCCGGTCTCCTGTTCGAGTTCAGCGAGAACTCGGTCATCCTCGACTGCGGCCAGGCCCACGCGCGCCAGCCCTACACAGTGGAAAACACCCCCGCCGATGTGCGCATTCACATCCAGAACAGCGGCGGGCCATTTACCTTGACGCTGAGTCCCAACAACACCCTCCGCGGCTCCGGATCAGCCACCGTCAACGGCCGCCTGGTCACCGGCATGCAAGGAGACAACGTCACTTACGCACCGCGCAGCGAGAGTTGCGAGATCGGAACCTTCGCTCCCGCGGGCGAGTCGCCCGCGCCATCGGCGCCTCCCACGCCCACGGCCGGCAGCGCGCGCCTGATCGTATCCAGCGCCTTTCCCGCAGGTGCTAACCCGCTCGCAGGCACAACCATCTTCCTCTATAAAGACAGCCTCGCAAATGTTCTCAGGAAAGCCGGAGCATCGGTAGCGCCCGGCGCCACCGCGGGCGAAGCGGTCCGCGCGACAGTGATGGCATGCAAGCCACCCGCCGACTGCAGCGCCCTGGCCGCTGCTATGGAGCCCCTCGTTGCGGCCCGGGGTGTGATCGACAGCACAGGTCGAGCTGCCATCACCCCGCCCGTGCCACCCGGACGCTACTATGTTTCAGTAACCGCTCGAAACGGCAACAGCGTTTTGGTTTGGGACATCAAGGTGGATCTCAAGCCCGGAGATAACTCAGTCGTGCTCGAACAGAGCAATGCGGAGATTGTGCGTTGATGGCAGACAACAAAACCAAGCCGACCAATCTGAGCGTCGCGGCATTTGTCGATGCGCTCAAGGACGATACCAGGCGCGCCGATGCAAAGGCGCTCGTCAAGTTGATGCAAGGCGCTACGGGCGAAAAGCCGAAAATGTGGGGACCCGCAATCATCGGCTTCGGCAGCTACCACTACACCTATGAGAGCGGGCGCGAGGGCGATATGCCGCTCGCCGGTTTTTCACCGCGCAAGGCCGCGACCGTTCTCTATGGCATGACCGGATTCAGCGCTTCTGAAGCGTTGCTGCCCAAGCTCGGCAAGCACACCGTCAGCGGTTCCTGCCTCCACATCAAGAAGCTCTCCGACGTGGATCAAAAGGTGTTGGAGGCCCTGGTCTTAAAATCCGTAGCGGACAAGCGAGCCCGGCACCCGTAGGTTCCAGGTTCGATTCCTGCCTGATGGGGCATGATCCGAACACTGCGGCGCGATAGTGCTACGAGGCCGGGAAGGCTGAAATCGATTGCGCATCGTTGCTACGTGCCGATTGCGGCGGTACGAACTTCTGAGGTTCCGTTCATTCGCCCGCCTTAGTCGAACGCGAGAACCCTTACCTCAATGCCATCGAAAACAACCAACAAGAGAAGAGGAATTGTAAGAGGAACGTGAAACCAGAAAAACGGGAACTGCTACAGGCCTTAGTAGGAATTTATAAGCTATTGACTGCCACGAACGTGTCGCGATTATCGCGTGGTATGTTAGTTGGCTACTGAGCGCCGAAGCGTAAAACCCACAACAATTCAGCCGGGCGAGTGTTCGATGCAGCGCTCAGCACTGCTCGCGGGAACGTCGTCTTGTAATCGGGCTTATGTAAGATCGCTTGACTGGCGCTTAGGCGACCGCTTGCGCGTGTAGCCAAATACCAGAGCACTCCCAATTAGAAGCAACCCGAACGTGCCTGGTTCGGGAGTGCTGGCCGTTGTTGCGCCAGTTAGACTCACCCGGTCAAATGCAAATGGAGTCGCACCGGTGGTGCGGATATGGATTTCAAAGATGTCTTGCGCCGTGCTATGAACGCCGACAAATATTTGGTTAGGTCCTGGAGAGACAAACGTCAAAGTGCCGAGTGAAGTAGCCCCGGAACCAAAAACGTCGAGGATCGCACTATAAGACGATCCAAAGCCATCGTTGCCCTGAAAATCAAACCCAAGCGTTTGAAACGGACTGCTAAAAATCAAATCTATGAAATTCGAGTTGCCGTTTTCCCCAGCTAATGCAGTTCCGGTCAGGCCGCCGAAAGTCTCAAAATGCATGGTGTTAAACTGACCGCCAAAATGGGTTTGTGAGAAACCAAACCCCACACCGTTGTTTGTAGTGACGGTGCCGAGGGGCGCCGCGGGCCCCGAAAAGTTGGATGGTGAACTGGTGCCCATCTGGGTAGCAATCGTCGCCCAGGCGATAAAGTCAGTCTCCGTGATACCAGCCCGGGTGATGACTTGCGAGATTGCAGCCTGCGCGTTTCCACTAATAGCACCCACAGCAACCGTTGCCAGCAGAGCGCTTTTTATCCGGGACGACAGTGTCTTCATTATTCCTCCATCTAACCAGGATGTCCATTTTGACTCCCAGCTCCAGGACAGCTTATCACAGACCGCCAACTTGTGACCCTCCTAAGTGCAGTTTCTTGGTACTTTTTCTCGGGAGCCCCCCGTTGGGCCCGCCTCTCCGATCCCGTTCCAGGTCTGCTTGGTTCTTGGCTGTGTCATCGCCCGGCTTTCTGTCTCGTGTTTGGTCACGATGAACCCCATGCGCGGGAACAGTCCTCCAAAGTGGACCTGGCCAAACTCGGCAAGCACACCGTCAGCGGTTCCTGCCTCCACATCAAGAAGCTCTCCGACGTGGATCAAAAGGTGTTGGAGGCGCTGGTCTTAGAATCCGTAGCGGACAAGCGAGCCCGGCACCCGTAGGCTCAGGTTCGAGTCCTGCCTGACCGGGCATGATCCGAAGGTTGAACCCAGTAAGGTCTTGATGACCGCTTGCCGGCTGACATTCAGGCGGGCCGCCCGCTCATCGATCTCACGTAGCATCCCTGGCGTAAAGTCCACTTTGACGCTGTGGACCGGCCGGACCACAGTGAACTTATTAGTGAAGTGCGCGGACACATCCTCCCCGCGCGAGGCCATCCCCGTGATCTCGTCGGCAGTGCGTGCTCTCCTAGATGTTTTCGGCATAGCATTGCTCTTCCTGCGCCCGCGTCATCGCGTCTGATCTCGAAGCGGACGGAACAGAGCTGGCTGCGAGACCAGCCAGTGGCACGAAACTGTTCCGCAACGTCACTCCTTTGGTCAGCTAAATAAACATGTAACCGTTATATATCATTCCGTTCCGGTTGGCCTGGGAGGTGGTGTTTCAGGGATGTCCCCGCCTCAGCGGCCCGGAGCTCAGACGGCGCTCCGGGCTCACGGGAAATCGCTTCGCGCCCGGCTTACCAGGCTATCCGAGGAATAGGCCCGCCGTGTTTCCCGCGCGGCGAGCCGCGCCGGAAGTTCTTTTTGGCTCTATTTACTTGGGAGAAAGCGGTGGCTTCACCACGACCTTGGGCTTAGTCGAAGATGGCGGCGGCATCCTTTTCGCTGCTGGCTTTTCCGCCTGTTCTCGTTGGGCGTTCTCCGCGGCTATTTCAGCCCATGCCTCAACAGGACGTATGAGCCGCTCTTCCGGCTTAAGGCCCCACTGAACCTGCCAAGTGGAGCCGTTGTCTTGGTCGAGAAGCATGAAAGGAACAGGTTGCTTGTCGGGTAGAGCGTAAATCGACCAGGCATCGACTCGCTTGCCAGACGCACCAAGTTGATCGGCGATACGATTCTCTTGTTCGCGTCTGAGTTCCATTGAACTTGCCAGACCCTGCCATCTCTGGTGTCCAGTTCTAGAAAATTAAAGATGTTCGGCGTTCTGAACAACCGAAAAGTGGCATCTGTTCTTTGCGACGGCTCTATAATCGGGTCGTCTGCCGAGTACAGAGTGGCCACTGCCAGCAGTCCCGCCATTATCAGTTTCAAAAGGAACCTCCTTTGTGTCGTGGTCAGATATAGTATCGTTCCTGCGCTTCTCGGATTGTGCCCCCTCGCCAACTGATCCGCGCTGCTACAGTGGGGTCATGCAAGCAGCGAAAGAGCGCCCCTATCACATTCAGGCTATTTACGACCTGCAAGCAGACTACAGCACTGCGCACTTCCGCTTCGCAGTGGGTGAGTGTCGTAAGGTCGTTGCCCAACTGATCGCTGACGACCACAGTTCGGATCAACAAATCGCCCGCGTGAATATTTTGCGGTATCTCGACCTTCAGCTTTCTCGTGCGATGGCATGGGCCGATGGTGAGACTGATTTACTAGCTATGGTTTTACGCAGTGAAGTCGAGTTGAGAGGATGGGCCGAGTTTGTATCCGAAAATCCGGAACAGGCGACAAGATTTTTGAATGATGAGGTAGTTATTGACGCCAATGAACTCGACCAGAAGATGAGGAAGGCGTTTCCCGGCGCTCCTTTTGCTGCTCTCCCCAACGTTCCGAAGGCTAAACGCGTTGAACCCCCGCATATCGGTCAAACGGTCGATTATGATTTTAAACTATGCTCGAAGCTCATTCACCCGAGCGCCCTGATGCTCAACCATCCTGAAATGACAATCAGAAATGGCGACCACAAAGCATATTTGGCCGTGGAGGTCTTGCTTTACGCATGGGCGATTGTCAGCCGATTTCATGATCTGGTCTACCACGATTAGCGGGCGAGCCTTCCCTGCCCTCCGTGCAGCCTCGCGCGGTTTCGTCGGCGCGGGCAAACTCGCCGGTGATTACAGCCGCGACCGTCCTCTGTTGGCGTGACCGGCTTCAGTGCTTCTAAAGCTTGCTGGCCAAGCTCGGCAAGCACACTGTCTGTAGGCCAGAAAAAGGTTTCTTGCTACAGGCTAGAATACTCGTCGCCCATTCCCTTCCCACTACACAAAAGTCTTAAGGGGCAGAACCCGTTTACACTGCGTGCTTGATGCGGACTTCTTGACGATGCCGTCGTCATCTGTCAACAAGTGCATGCCCGGATCGCAAAGATAGAACAGCTGTTGATTATCAACCCAATCGCCATCGTGGTTTGCAACGTTGTACTTGCTATCGGTAAAGACTGTTCTAAACGTCTGCTTTTGATAGCAATATGCCGCGTCAAGACGCGCGCCCAACAACGAACTTTGCCCGGCAGTAATTTCGCATCCCATTCCACTCGCGATCATTGTTGCCACTTCGAGCGCTCCGGGAACGAGTGATTCTTCGCCTTTACAGCCGTCAGCCACTCGTGGTGTGATGCGACGCCTTCCTTCTGCATGTCAGCTACCATTGCAAGATTGATTCCAAAACTCCTGATGCTGTTGGAGAGCTTCACGCGCCCTTCTACTAGATCACTGCGTCTCTTCGCAGCGAGAACCACACGAAAACACTGATTGTAGCGGGCGGGTGTGAATTGTGACACTGACGTTTGGATTCCCAGAATCTTCGACAGGGCAAACGCACCCGGCAACTCGAGAAAGTGAGGCTTAGCGTTTCCTGCCACCAGCCGGATGCGTTCCTTATCCCAGCGGAAATGCTTTTCGCTCTCACCACCGAGAATGGCATTCAAAAGCTCCGTGAAGGTCTGCGGTGAGATATAGACATCGAACTCGCCATTCATCTTCTTTCGGATTCGGTCAGTATCGTAACCGTGATCGGGATTCAGTACCTTGTCGCATACGTTAGTATCGAGAATGAGTTTCGGCTTCACTATAGCGATACCGCCTCTTGCGAAACTTCGATTGTCCCACGGTCGATGGGTAGCCCCCCGATCGGCAGCCGCCCTCGGGCTTCTTCGCTGTTGCCCTCCTTGGTTGACAGACTGGTTCGTAAGGATGGATCGGATGAACTTCCACAGCTTGATGGCAAGGATGACGGTTGTGCCGATGCCTAACAGGAGAGGATGTGAACGAGATGCTTCGGGTTGAGGAGATCGAGACAAATTCCGCGCGTCATGGAATATTTCTCGCACTGCTCTGCAACTCCGATTGACTACTCTAGAGGAGAATCCTTCAGAGGCGCCAGCATCCCGACTTCTCAAATCGACTCGCGGTACGAGCCCTCCACCGTCTTGAGATCGGCGAGGATGGCCGAGGTGGCGAAGCTCGGCAGCCAGTCCTGTGGGTCGTTCATCCGCGAAGGGACGGAGACGCAAATTCTAGAGGTGACCCGAGTATAATCACACTGTGCGGAGGCCAATCTCATTCCTTCTCGGTTGGATCGTTTTATTTTCGGGCGCCGGCTCGGAGGCTGCAACGATTGTTTCGTACGATTTCAGCAGCGGTTTTCAGGGCTGGACCGCAAGTGAAACCAACACAAACGGAGACCCATCCGGCTCGTCCGGGTGGGATCCAAGTGGGTTCATTTGGGCGACGGCATTGCCTTATCCGACCGCTCGAGATACCTACGTTCGGTTCACCGCACCAGCCAATTTTATCGCTTCGTTGCCTCAGTCGTACGGCGGCGGTCTGCGCTTTCGCATAAAGGCCCCGAATACCACGTTCCTCAATTTCCATATTGTGAAACCGGTCGATTCTCGTGGTGGCTCTGGCGTCGTTTGTAATTTTGGCCGCAGTTTATCCGATTGGACTACAGTTACGGTGCCACTTAGCACCGCGGGTTCTTGCACAATCAGAGGCGTAGGTGACCCCGCATCTGGCAGTTATCTGCAACAGACATTGCAATCAGCAACTGGGTTTTATCTTTTGGGTGCCAACTACGGGGGCGAGACCGATATGTGGTTAGATGACGTCGTGCTCTTCTCTCCTGTCTCGCTATCCGTTACTTCGGGCCTGCAACCGTTCATTTACCAGATAGGACATGGTCTGCCAGCAGCTCAGTCTCTTTCAATCTCTGCTAGCGCCCAGTCACATTCTCTGCCGGCACAAGCAGCGCGTGGCTCTCGGTCACGCCAGCGAGCGGGACGACACCGACAGCATTGACCGTTTCAGTCAATCCTTCCGGCCTTAGTCCCGGCAATTACGGCGCCACAATCACCATCAGTTCTTCCGACGTTACTAATTCACCGCAGTTCGTTTCGGTAGGTCTAACAGTCCTGGCCGCACCAACGATTTCAGCCACACCCAACGGACTGACATTCTCATTTCGGGCAGGTTCGACGCCACCGCCTTCGCAGACGGTCACGCTATCCGGCACGACGGCCGCGGCCTTCACTGTTGCAACATCCGGTTTTTGGCTGTCGGTCACGCCGACAGGCGGTACCACTCCGGCATCGCCGACTGTCTCGGTCAATCCGGCGGGACTCAATCCCGGCACGTACAACGGTTCGATCGCTGTCAGCGCGATTGGAGCCAGTAACAGCCCACAAACGGTGTCGGTCAGCCTGGGAGTGACGGGCCCGCAAATCAACGCGGGAGGGATCGTCAACGCAGCTTCTTTCCAGGCACTACTCACCCGCGGTGCACTGGCAACGATCTTCGGATCAAATCTCTCCGTTATAACGGCTCAAGCTCCTCCGCTACCGCTCCCGACCACGCTCGGCGAGGTGCAAATCACTGTGGCTGGGCAACTGGCTCCAGTTTTCTTTGTGTCTCCTTCGCAGATTAATTTTCAGGTGCCATTTGAGGCCCCAGTTACTGGCAGTGCCGCAGTAGTGGCTACGCTAAACGGTACGCGTAGCGCTCCTCAGTCCGTCTCGATGGCAGAGTATGCACCGGGAGTGTTTACATACGCGCGCAATGCTTTAACACTCGATCCTGTCATCGTTCACTCCGACAACCAACTGGTGACCCCAGACAATCCAGCTGTCGCAAGCGAGGTTCTGGTTATATACGGAACCGGTGTCGGTAGCTTCGACCATCCTCCGCCCACTGGTGCGGGAGCCTTACTTTCACCGCTTGCAAGATCCCTCGTTACCCCGACTGTTACGATTGGCGGCTCATTCGCTCATGTCCAGTTCGCCGGGCTTACTCCGGGCTTTGTTGGCTTGCTACAGATCAATATCCAACTTCCGGATTCGTTGCCCATAGCAAGTAGTCTGCCTCTGGTGGTGGCGTTTGGTACCAGCATGGCCCCTCCAGTGAACCTTTCGCTTCGCTGAATGCAGGGTTCTGTGGAGCGGAACAACAGTCAGAACCTCGGGCGCAACTTGCCCAACAAGCCGCGAGAACGAGGCCCAGTGCGACCACGTCGAGGCGGAACTGATCAGCTCACTTGAGTTCGTCTCACCGGCAATCTGGCCGACGACGGGACGCAGTTCTGACTTAGAAGGAAGCGAAGCCCTCAGGGACGCGGTAAACGTCAGCCCTGAATAGTCCTTGGGACTTGTAATGCAAACTCGATCAGACGGCGAATCTCAGCTTCAGCCTCGGTCGCATTGAAGCGTTCAGAGTGGATTGCGAGGGTGTAAACGAATCCCATTTCGGGCCGGATTCTTACATGGCCGACCGCCGGGTTATCATCTGTCGGAAATGGTTCTACGCTTAGTCCCCGGTACTCTACCCTGCATCGCCTTACAATCTCTTCGACCTTTTGGTACTCTGCCCCAATTGTCATTTAGGTAAATCCTCCAGCCTGCGAGTCGCGGCATCCAAAAGAATTAGAACACATCCACGTCCCTGTCAATAGGTAAATGTAAGTTTCTTGTATCCCATTGAATGGGCTAGCCTTACGGGGGTCAGGGGCTTCATGCTTCCCATCGGCCGCTATTCCTGTAAGAGCAGGCTTCCTCATAGAGGTGCGGATGTAGCGAAAATAATTTCAGCCTCTTCCCCTATGTAGTTGCCAGCCGAAAGGAGCTGGCGAAGAAACCTCATTGAACTATCACGCGACCGCGAAGCGGTCAAATGTTGCACTGGTATCGCTCTTGTGCTAAACCTAACGGCGTATGAAAACTAAGCCCAATAAACTAATTGCAACATCGATCTGTGGACAAATTGAACAAACTGCCTGTTCTCTTCCAGGGAGGTCCAACACGCCAGTAGAAGTCCTCTGAGTCGGAGTCTGGAAACCGTCAGGGTGGCTGTAGCTGGAACGTTAGCGAGTATCCGGCGTATAGGGCCGATGTTGAAGTTCTGAGGGGAAAAACAACGACGGTCGATTTCGTCGGCTAAGATGTTGATCACGGAGGCGGGGGCCTTCTGGTTGGCTTCGAGCTTCTCGACACGCGCGGCCAAGTCCTTGTGGCTGGCCATCAGCTCACGCATCTTTACGAAAGCGCGGATGATAAGAATGTTCATTTGCACGGCGCCGGCGCTACCGAGCACCGACGAGAGCATCGCGACACCGTGTTCGGTGAAAGCGTGTCGGCGCATACTTTGAGTACCGGCCGCGGCTCGTCTCTAAGGCCGCAATTTGCGACCTTAGAACCGATGCCTCTTCATTCGAGAGGCGAAACATGAAACCCTCGGGGAAACGACCGCGATTCCGCCGGATAGCTTCATTGAGACGCTTGGTGGGTACTCTGTAGAGCTCGGCGAGGTCGGCATCGAGCATGACCTTCTGACCACGAATCAGGAAATCCGCCGCTCGATCATCTCGACCGGCACTGGGAGCGAGGACCTGAGCGGTGGCTTCGTTTTTTCGGGTGGCATCGTTCGCCAAAGAAAGTGTAGCAAGGCCTGCGCCGGAGTTGCTGAGCGCGACGATCCCCATCCAAAAATATTTATTTCCTCCACGATTACAGTGTTTTAAAAGAATCGACCGGGCATAAGTCGCGCGTATGCAAGTTATCCTGATATCGAAAGAGCAGGGCTCTCCCTTGTCGGAACCCTGTCACCGCTCTCGCCTGGAAGCACTCGAGCAACCCTGGGCGACGGTTAGCGACAAGTCTTCGGCTGCCGATATCCCGCGGCAGTGGCCTGCCACCGGGCTTGCTAATACGGTGTGCGTGGAGGCCTCCTAGAAATTGACCGATTCCGGGCCGCAGGCTAGCGGCCCCGGAGCCGGCCTGCCGGCACCCATCACTCAAAACGAACAGGAGAACTGCGCCCGCACGCGCCGAATCTCGCCGCGTGTAACACCCGGAGCCATCCTCGGCGAACAACCCGCTCCCACTCAGCCATTTGCGGACAGTGCGCATCTATCCTCAGCCGGCGCTAAAATATGGGTGCCGCATCACGAGCTGCCCTCTCATACCCGTCTGCCGACGCCAGTTATACCAAACTTATCGATATTATGTAATTTAGCTATACTATGCTAATATCGATATGCTGACTAGAGCTCTCAACTCATGGACCCCGTAAACAACCCCTATTCCCCCGGCGCCGGTAGTCCCCCTCCTGAACTGGCGGGACGTGACAGTCTGCGCGAAAAGGTGCGGGTTGCGATAGCGCGCATTCGACGTGGCAACCCATCAAAGAGCGTCTTAATGGTTGGACTGCGTGGCGTTGGAAAGACTGTGCTCCTTGATCGAATGAGGCTAGATGCCGAGGAATCAGGTGCTTATACGCTTCGAATGGAGGTTCCGGAGAACCGCTCTCTGCCGGCCCTGCTGGCGCCCCAGCTTCGTCAAGTGCTGCTGCGATTGAGTAGAGTTCAAGCCGCCAAGGATTTAGCCCAGCGCGGGCTTCGCGCTTTGGCCGGTTTTGCGAAGGCGCTCAAGATCAAGTACAACGACATCCAAGTCGGCCTGGATTTCGCTCCGGAACCCGGGCTTGCCGACAATGGCGATCTCGAGTCAGATTTGACCGCGCTGCTTGAAGAGGTTGGTCTCGCCGCGCGGCAGGCTCAAACCGCGGTGGTTCTATTTCTCGATGAACTTCAGTATATCGACAAGGGTCAGTTTGCGGCTCTAATATCTGCCCTCCACCGGTGCGCACAAGGCACCCTCCCGTTGACCGTCGTTGGTGCCGGTTTGCCTCAACTGAGAGGCCTGGCGGGCAATGCAAAATCTTACGCTGAAAGATTGTTTGACTACCCCACCATCGGACCCCTGGCTGATCCTGAAGCAGAGCTCGCTATCGTCAAACCTGCGAAAAAAGAGGGCGTCGACTTTACCCCCGAGGCGCTCGCCGAGATCGTGTCTGCCACCCGAGGATATCCTTACTTTCTCCAAGAATGGGGAAAACACTCATGGGATGTTGCTAATCAGAGTCCAATCACATTGGCCGATGTTTCGGCGGCTACTGTCGAAGTCATCGCGGCGCTCGATGAGAGTTTTTTCCGCGTGCGCTTCGATCGCCTCACGCCTGCGCAGAAAAAATACCTGCGCGCAATGGCCGAGCTTGGACCAGGCCCGCATCGTTCCGGAGATATTGCACTGACGCTAAACAAGAATGTTAGTTCGTTGGGGCCACTCCGGCAAAGTCTCATCACTAAAGGGATGATCTGGAGTCCAAGCCACGGTGACATAACGTTCACAGTGCCCCTGTTTGATGAATTCATGAAGCGAATCGTGCCCGGTCTGGAATGGAAGGCCGAATGACCATACGACCCCACATCGGAAACTCTTTCCGCCGCAATTCCGGTCCGTTGTAACACAGGGCCATGCCCTGTCTTCGGCCGCAGCCGACGAGCCGGCAGCCGGCACACCCCTGACTGAACTACAAGGAGAACTGCGCCCCCCGCCCCGAATCTCGCCTCCCCGCCGGAACCGCGCTAAAATAGAAGTGCCACCACCATGATCGACGCCATCCTCGCGAAAGTTTTCGGGACCAAGAACGAGCGCGAAATCAAAGCCATGCGTCCCATGATCGCGGCGATCAATGATCTCGAGCCCGCGATGCAGGCCCTGTCCGACGCCGAGCTCGCCGCCAAGACTCCTGAGTTCAAGGAACGCATTGCCAACGGCGCCACCCTCGACGATATTCTCGTCGAAGCTTTCGCCGTCGGGCGCGAGGTCGGACGCCGCACTCTCAACATGCGGCACTTTGACGTGCAGTTGATCGGCGGCATCATCCTCCACCGCGGCAAGATCGCCGAAATGAAGACCGGTGAAGGCAAGACGCTGGTCGCCACTCTGCCCGTGTATCTCAACGCGCTCGCCGGCGAAGGCGTGCACGTCGTCACCGTCAATGACTATCTCGCCCGCCGCGATTCCGAGTGGATGGGCCGTCTCTACAAATTCCTCGGCCTCAGCGTCGGCGTCATCGTTCACGATCTCGACGATCAACAGCGCCATGACGCTTACCGCTGCGACATCACCTACGGCACCAACAACGAGTTCGGATTCGATTATCTTCGCGACAACATGAAGTTTCGTCTCGAGGATTGCGTCCAGCGCGCCCACCATTACGCCATCGTCGATGAAGTGGATTCCATCCTCGTCGATGAAGCCCGCACCCCGCTCATCATCTCCGGACCCAGCGAAGAATCCACCGACAAGTATTACAAGATCAATCGCATCATCCCGCGCCTGGTCCGCGGCGAAGTGATCGAAGGCAAGGAGCCCGGCGAAAAATACACCACCGGCGATTACACCGTCGATGAAAAGCATCGGTCCGTCGCACTCACAGAAGAAGGCGTCCTCAAGGTGGAAAAGCTGCTCGGCTGCGGCAATCTGTATGAGCCCGCCAATATCGAGTTCAACCACCATGTCCAGCAAGGACTGAAGGCCCACGTTCTCTTTCATCGCGACAAGGACTATCTTGTTCAGGAAGGCCAGGTGGTGATAGTCGACGAGTTCACCGGCCGCATCATGCCCGGCCGCCGCTGGTCAGACGGATTGCATCAGGCCATCGAAGCCAAGGAAGGCGTCAAAATCGAGCGCGAGAATCAAACCCTCGCCACCATCACCTTCCAGAATTACTTCCGCATGTTCAAGAAGCTCGCCGGCATGACCGGTACGGCCGAAACGGAAGCCGCCGAATTTCAGAAAATCTATAACCTCGATGTCGTGGTGATCCCGCCCAATCGCCTCATGCGGCGCATTGAGCAGCAGGACATGGTGTACCGCACCGAGGAAGAAAAGTTCCGCAACGCCGGCAAGGAAATCAAGGAGCGTCACGAAAAGGGCCAGCCCGTTCTGGTAGGCACTGTCTCGGTGGAAAAGTCCGAGAAGCTCTCGTCCATTCTGAAAAAGATGGGCGTCCGGCATGAGATCCTGAACGCCAAGAATCACGAGCGCGAAGCCGAAATCGTGGCCCAGGCGGGACGCAAGTCGGCCGTCACCGTCTCCACCAACATGGCCGGCCGCGGAACCGATATTCTGCTGGGCGGCAACGCCGAGTACATGGCCAAGGGCTTCCTGCGCAAGCAGGGCAAGGATCCCGACGCCATGCAGATCAGCGCCGTCGGCACGCCCGAGCGTACCGAGTGGGACGCCGCCATGAAGAAGTTCAAGCAGGAAACCGATCCCGAGCATGACGAAGTAGTCGAGCTCGGCGGCTTGCATATCGTCGGCACTGAGCGCCACGAATCCCGCCGCGTCGATAACCAGCTGCGCGGCCGCGCCGGCCGCCAGGGCGATCCCGGGTCATCGCGGTTTTACTTGTCCCTGCAGGACGACCTCATGCGCATCTTCGGCGGTGAGCGCATGCAGAACCTCATGCTCCGCCTGGGCATGGAAGAAGACGTGCCCATTGAGAGCCGCATGATCACCAAGCGCATCGCGGCCGCTCAGAAGGCCGTCGAAGCGCAGAACTTCGCCGCCCGCAAACATTTGCTCGAGTATGACGACGTGATGAACAAGCAGCGCAAAGCCGTCTATGGCATGCGCCGCAAGTTGCTGGAAGGCACCGAACAGCGCGAGCACATGCTTGAAATCGTGCGCGGCATCGTCGGTTCGTTCGTCGATATGCGCTGTCCCGAGCGCGAGCATGCTTCCAACTGGGATTTAACCGCGCTGCAGTCCGACGTGCTCAGCCAGTTCGGCGTCAAGATCAACCCGCAGGAGCTGGCCAGTCTGAATCGCGCCGAGCTCGAAGACGAAATCTACGATAACGTCGTCGCCCGCTACGAAGAGAAAGAGCGCCTGGTCACGCCCGAAATCATGCGCGATGCCGAGCACATGATCATGCTCAACGTCATTGACAATCAGTGGAAAGATCACCTGCTGTCGATGGACCACCTCAAGGAAGGCATCGGCCTCCGTGGATATGGCCAGAAGGATCCGCTGATCGAGTACAAGAAGGAATCGTTCACCATGTTCCAGGACATGATGGACCGCATCGAGGATGAGACCATCCGCTACCTGTTCTTTCTCCAGGTAACGCATGAGGGCAGCGACTCTCTCAGCGCTCAGGCGCGTCCCGTGCTTCCCTTCGCCGAGGAAGAGAATGACGACGATGAGGATGACGGCGACGCGTTAGTCGCCGCCGCCAGCCGCGAGCAGCAGCGCGCCGCGCAGAATTCGGTGCAGGACTTCACCCGCCACATTCAGCGCAAGAAGGAAAAAGAATTAGCCGACCTGCAAATGGTGGGCGGCGACGGCTCGGCTGCCGCCAAGAAGCAAGCCGTCTCCGACAAAAAGGCCGGCCGTAATGACCCTTGCCCGTGCGGCAGCGGAAAGAAGTATAAGAAATGCCACGGACTTTCTTAGCCCTGTTCATCGCCGCCGGCGTCCTCGCATCGGCCGCTATTTTTCCCAGCCAGATCGGACCCGCTCAGCGCGTTTCCGCGCAGCCCGCCACGCTCGATCCGGCCGACCGCCCCCTCTGGGATGAGTTCGGCCTCCTCGAGTCCGAGCAGGCCGATTACGGCGATTTCACCGCTACCGCGTGGCGTTTCCGCGATTCCACCGGCGCCTTCGCCGCCTCCGAGTGGCTCCGCAAAAGCCAGGTCATCGCCGCGGGCAACTACCTGCTCCGGTTCGAAGGAAAACCGCCCGCCCGTCAGGTCATCGACGCTCTCCGTTTCCCGGGCCAGTCCTTCGCCGCCCTCCCGGTGGTCCGAGGGTACTTGCCCTCCCAGGGTCTAATCCCTAATTCCGAGCGGTATATCCTCGGCCCGGCCTCGCTCCAACGCTTCGAACCCGCCCTTCCCGCCCAGGCCGCCGCCTTCCAGTTCGGCGCCGAGGCCCAAACCGGCCGCTACCGCTCCAAAACCGGCGACCTGGACCTCGCCATCTTCTCGTACCCCACTCCCGGCATGGCCCGCCAGCAGGCTGCCGAGTTCCAGAAGCTGCCTGGAACCGTCGTCAAGCGCACCGGCCCCCTGGTGGCCGTGGTCACCGGCGTCCAGGACCCCTCCGCTGCCCAGAAGCTCTTGGCAAATCTGCAATACGAAGCCAACGGATCCTGGAGCGTTCCTATCCCCTTGATCATACGGCCCCAGACCGCTGGCCAGATCGTGATGGGGGCCATCACCCTGGCCGGGATCATCATCGCCTTCTGCTTTCTGTCCGGTTTGGTCTTCGGCGTCACGAAATTGCTCCGCCATCGTTATGGACCTTCAGATGCTGGAGGGGCGATGATCCTTCTCCATCTTCGGGAGAAATAACTGTCCGCAAATCTCCACGTTAGAAACCAACAGCCCTTCGCGCCGGCGGTCTTCCACAACCTTTCCCACAACTTTTCAAAAGTTGTTATGCATGCAAGGTTCTTGTAATCTTACAGTTGCAGCCATTCTCAAACCTCTGCTTTTTCCCTTGACTCGCAACCAGCCAAGCCATATGATCCTATCAACAAACAGGTTTTGACGGTCGCGTTGCCGTCGGATCTGATTCTCCCATGAACATCACCCTGGTTTACCGGGGGCCTGTCTTCAGGCAGATGTGAAATGCTCACCTCTCATCAAGGTGAGCATTTTCTTTATCCGTGCCACTACACAAATCCTGTAAACTGTTTTATATGTCTCTCCAGGACGCCCTGACCGACGCCAGAGAGACCGCGCGCGAAGCTATTTTGCACGGTTTTGACGATCGCTTCGCCCAGCTCGAAACCCGCATCGCGGGCCGCTTTGAGGAATCCCGCCGCGAGCTTGCCGCTCGCCTCAACCAGGCTGTTCGCCGCCTGCGCCGATTCGACAATGGCCGGGCGCTGGTGGATGCCGCCGGCCCGTTCTGCGGCCGGGCCATGTTCTTTGAGGTCGCGGGACGCAATCTGGCTACCGCTCCCGCCTTCGCCCACGCGGTGGAATCCGGCGATCCGGTGGTGTGCATGCGCACGCGCGGCGAGCTTTCCGCCGAGTTCGCGACCCTGGTCGGCGAAGCCCCGGACCGCAAGTGCCACTTGTTCCCCATCTCGACGGGCGAACGCGTGGTTGCTATCCTCTACGCGGATTCAGACACTGACGCCATCGAAACCGAAGCGCTGGAGTTGCTGGCGACGGTGGCCGGAAGCGTTATCCGCATAGCGCCACCGAAAAGCTCCGCGCTCGATCTGAAGGCCCGCCGGTTCGCCCGCGTTCGCGTAGCCAGGCTCCGGCTGCATAAGTCCGCCGCGGTGAAAATGGGACGTGCGAATTGCGATTTGTATGCGTCTCTAAGAGAGGAGATCGACGCGGACCGCGACGCCTTCCGGCGCGACTTTTTGTCCCGCGCGCGGATGGTGGATCATTATCATACGGAACTGTTGCAAACTCTGGCTCATGACAATCCTGAACTGCTTGGAGAAGACTATCCCGGCCCCCTGGCGCGGTAGAGCCCGTGAGGCAGGCGGTTTCGCCTGCCACGTTCCTCTTCCGGTAGGCATCCGACCGTGTCGCCGTTGCGGAGCCGCGACCATAGGAAGCGGTCTTCGAGCCGCCGCCGTACTGCTCACGATACTCTGCGTATCCGCGCAGCCCCCACTCCCCCAGACCCGCGCCGGCCTGATCTCCTATGCCGCCGCTCACCCCAAGGACACCACCGGCGCACTCGCATTGCTCGCCCTGGGCATCACCGAGATGGATCAGAAACAATTCGCCGAAGCCATCCCGCACTTCAAAGCCGCCGGCAAACGGCTCCCCAAGCTCGCCGATTACGCCGCCTATCTTGCGGCCGCTTCCGAATTTGAGTTGCACCAGTTCCATGACGCCGAACATGCGCTCGCGCCGGTATTCAGCCAGACGCCGCCATCGCCCCTGAATGGAAAGGCGGCCGTGCTCGGAGCCAACGCCTATCTGCAGGATGGGAACCCGCGCAAAGCTCTCGATCTGGTGGCCCGGCACAACGCTGAAATGAGCGAAGCGCAGTCCGAATCGCTGCTCGCGCATGCCCTCGAAGCGCAGCACGATGCCGGCGCCGCCGCGCACTATCGCAAGGTATATCTGGAGTATCCTCTCTCCACCGAATCGGCCGATGCCGAAGCCGCGCTCGCCCGCATCGGAATGCCGCCTCCCGCCGCCCGATTCGCACGCGCTCAGAAACTGATGGAGGGCGGCGATTTTGGCCGCGCCCGGCGCGAGCTGGAAGCGCTGGCCCCGCAGCTCACCGGCGCGGATCGCGACCTGGCGCGCGTCTTGATCGGCTCAGCCATGTATCGCAACCGCGATCGCAATCCCGCGTGGCGGTATCTTGAAACGCTCGAGGTTTCTTCGCCCGAAGCCGATGCGCGGCGCCTCTACCTGCTGATCGAATGCGCGCGCCGGCTGGATCGCTACTCCGATATCCCTCAGCTGCTCGCTAAACTCCAGCGCGAGCATCCCAAATCCAAGTGGCGCATGCAGGCCCTGATCGCCGCCGGCGATTCGTATTCGCAGCACAATGAAGTCTCGTCATACCGCCCGCTGTTCCAGGCATGCTACGACAATTTCGGGTCCGAGCCGGAAGCCGAATACTGCCACTGGCGAGTCACCTGGGCGGATTATCTGGCCACGCACGCGGGCGCCGAAGAGGCACTGCGCTTGCATGTACAGCGCTGGCCGGATTCCGACAAAACCAGCACGGCGCTCTATTTCCTGGGCCGCATCGCCGAATCGAAAAAGGACTGGGCCGGCGCCCGCGCGTACTACAGCGAAGTGGCTTCGAATTATCCGAATTACTTTTACGCCGTGCTCTCGCGGGAGCGGCTGAAGCAGTCCTCGGTAGCGTCCGCCCAGCCGTCGGAAACCGTACGTCAGTTCCTGGCCGGAATCTCCTTCGGACCGCGCAAGCACAGCGACACTTTTGACGCCACCCCGACTACCCGCCAGCGCATCGAGCGTGCTCGACTGCTGGCATCGGCCGGCCTGGACGATCTGGCCGACAGCGAGCTGCGCTTCGGAGCGCGAACTGATGGCCAGCCGCAAGTGATCGCGCTCGAGCTGGCCGAAATGGCGAACCGCCGCGATGCGCCGGAGCAAGGCATCCGACTTATTAAACACTTCGCGCCCGGTTACATGCTGATGCCGGTGGAAGGCACGCCCGATAAATTCTGGCGCCTCGCCTTCCCGCTGCCATTCCGCCAGCCGCTCGAGCTGTATAGCCGCGAGCACGCTCTGGATCCCTATCTGGTGGCCGCGCTGATCCGGCAGGAATCGGAGTTCAATCCCAAGGCCCTCTCTCGCGCCCGCGCTTACGGCTTGACGCAAGTGATGCCGGCCACCGGCCGCGAAGTCAGCCGCAAGCTGAAGATGGGCCGCTTCAATACAGCCATGTTGTATCAGCCGGACGTCAACTTGCGCATCGGCACCTGGTATCTGCGCGCGATGTTGGATCAATTGCAAGGCCGCCTGGAGCCGACGCTGGCGTCCTACAACGCGGGCAAGAGCCGCGTGGTGAACTGGCTGCACTGGAGCGACTTCCGCGAACCCGCCGAGTTCATCGAGAGCATCCCGTTCAACGAAACCCGCAACTACGTACAGAGTGTATTGCGCAACGCCGATATTTACCGCCGCCTGTATGCGCCGAAGACCGTCGCGCTGAAGTAATCAAGCTATAGGAACTTCTGCGGGCGAGCTGGCTCGTCGTCGCGCAGCAGTTCCGCGCGGGGTAACCCGGTTTCGCCCGCGATTGTGTAGGGGCCGCGGTAGCATAGCTTATAAATGTTGAACGCCGCCAGGTCTTCGGGTGTTCGGCTGAGATTCGGGTCCTGGATGCTCACGTATTGAAGCAAGATGCGACGAATCTCTCTAGTCGGTTGCGGACGTTGGGGCAGAAACATCCTGCGTGACCTCTTGACGCTTGGCTGTGAGGTGGCAGTCGCCGACATCAGCGAGGAGGCGCGGGATTTTGCACGAGCGGCCGGCGCTGCTACCGTTGTTTGCGGTGTGGAGTCTCTTCCGAACAGCGATGGTATTGTGATTGCCTCGCCGACATCGACGCATTCCCTGATGATTGAAGGCGCCCTTGCGCGCGACGTGCCTGTTTTCGTTGAAAAGCCGATGACATGCGATCCACGGGATGCGCATCGGTTGCTTGGGCATGCCACGGGACGGTTGTTCGTGATGGACAAGTGGCGCTACCATCCGGGCATCGAGCAACTGCGGCTGATCGGAGACCGCGGGGAACTTGGGCATCCGCTCGGATTGCATTTACAACACATCGGATGGGGTCACGCTCATTCAGATGTGGACGTCACATGGATTCTTCTTCCACACTGCCTTGCCATCACTCTAGAAGTATTTGGCCGGATACCCCCCGTCAGGTCTGCGTTTGCAGAACGCCTGAACGGACACGTGGTGGGCTTAGCTGGAGTTCTTGGTCCCGATCCTTGGATCTCTTTTGAGGTTTCAGCCCGAAGTCCGGTAAAGCGCCGTGAATTTCGATTGCACTGCACGGAGGGCGTCGCGTGGCTGGATGAGGGCTGGGCCAACCACATCAAGATCGCGCGGGGAACTGGCGTGACAGGCGGTGATGCCGCTGAAGTGGAAAGGCGCACTATTTCCGGGGAACTCCCTTTGCTGCGCGAGCTCCGTGCATTCATTGAATATCTAGATGGAGGCCCACCGCCCCGCAGCAGCGCGGAGGAAGGCGCTCTGATGGTGGATCGAATTCACGATCTCCGAGGGCTGGCGGGGTTGGAATGATGGAAAGCGCCACACTCGCCGCGACAATTCTTATTCCTGCGCACAACCATGGACCGACGCTTCGGGCCAGCGTGGCGAGTGTGCTTAGACAGACGATTTCGGGAATCGAAGTGTTTGTAATCGGCGATGGAGTAACTGAGGAGACCCGCGAGATCACATTCGAGATCATGAAGACGGATGAGCGCGTGTTGTTCTTCGATAATCCCAAGGGAGAACGCCATGGAGAACTCCACCGGCACGCTGCGCTCGAATCCGCGCGAGGCCGAATCGTCTGTTACCTGTCGGACGACGATCTATACTTTCCCGATCACGTTGAGCATATGTGCGCGCTTCTGGAGGAAGCCGATTTTGCTCACGCGCTGGCCACCAAAATAGAACCGAACGGGGCGCTGGTACCGTGGGCGGTCGATCTTTCACTGCCAATCTATCAACGCGAACTGCTTGCCGGCCGCAACCGGATTCCTTTGTCCGCCGGGGCACACACATTATCCGCGTATCGAGCGCTTGCCCACGGATGGACGAGTGCGCCCGCGGATCTGCCGAGCGACTTGTTCATGTGGCAGAAATTCATACGGCATCCGCAATGCCGCTTTCGAGCAGGCTGGCGCCCTACTGTCCTCGTGTTTCCAGCGCCAGACCGGAAGATCTGGACTTTGACCGAGCGCGCCAAGGAGTTGGAGACATGGCTAGATCGAATTTCCGAGAGAGGTTCGGCCGCCGAGGTAGATACGGCGATCTTCAAGCAGGTTGTACGCGCGTCGGCCGAGTCCCAAGGAATGGTTCTCAGTGACCGAGAGTCTCCGAAGTGTTCGTTACACCTTGAAATGTTTCAAGTGTTCTTCCCCGCGGGGCACGGTGGCCACACTGAAGAGGCTAGCGCCAGATGTTTCCTCAACGTGGGAAGTTGGCAAACCATCGAGTTTGTTTTTGCTTGCCGGCAACCATACTTCTCCATCCGGATCGATCCGGCAACCGAACCCTGCCTGATTCAGATACGACAGATATCGGTCCGAAGAATGGACGGGAGTATAGCCTGGCAGTTATCCGAAACCAACGTCGAGCGCCTGCGGATCTTTGGATCTCTCGCGCATGACTATCACGAAGGCACACTGAGCATCATCAACGGAGGAATCGATCCGCAGATTTTGCTTCCCCCGTTCGATATCACGACTCCCGGGGAGCAAGTGCGGCTGAGCGCAAATGTGAAGTATGAAGCCTGGGACAGTGATATTTTCGAGGTATGCCGCCGGACGTTGTCCGCCTGCGATTAGACGGGGGTTGGAGACGCAGCCGTTCCGGCCAGTCCCTGCTCGATTTCAAAGGCAAACGCTGAGAATCCCGGGAGTTCGCTGTCTCGCTGCGAAATCCGCGGCGCGGTGCAGGGCCAAGGAATGTTGAGAGCCGGATCGTCCCACGCGCATCCCAATTCATCCGCCGGATCCCAGCGGCAATCGACGGCGTAAAGATGCAGAGCCGGACGCTCGAAGTAGAAGCCGTGCGCGACTCCAGGAGGTATGACAAGCGCCTGAGGTTTATCTCCGTCCAGCTGCAATAGCATGGTGACGTTCCAGGTCAGCGAACCCGGCCTGAGATCCTTCATTCCAACGATCGCCGAACCCTCCAGCACAATAAGATAATCCGTATGGCGAACATGCCCATGAACACCTCGCAAGACTCCCGCGTGGGTTCTCACATAGTTCCATTGCACCGGAACGAGGAGACCGGGCACTTCCCGAAACACCTCGGTCAGCGCGCCCCGATCATCTTCGTGCGTCGTGAGACTGAGAATCCTGACACCGTCAATGCGTGGGCCTGACCCATTCTGCATACAGAGCGATGATCCCAAAGCGAGTGCAAGACGTCAAGTGTCAGACAATTTCCCCAACGACCAAAGGCATCCACGATGATACGTGTCTCCATTTCGAATCCAATGACAATCTCGCGGGCGCGGAATTTATTGCTGGGCGGAAGAGCCGGCCAGGGGGCCGGCTGCGGGCAGGGGGGCCCGCCCCACACAGCGATTTATAGGAACTTTTGGGCCATTTGCTCCCACCAGGGCCAGTCATGGCCGGTGCCGTTTAGCCAGACGTCCAGATAGTGCGGGATCTGTTTGGCGTTCATGATCTTTGAGAGGCGGATGTTATCGTCGCGGCAGATGTCGGTTTCACCAGTGGCCAACACTAGTCGCTGACGGCGGATCTGGTCGAGATACCAGCCATCATGAAGTCCCGGTAGGAAATCCGGCGGGCAGTTGTAGTAGCAATTGTCGTCGTAGTAGCCGTTCAGAAAATCGTGAATGTCAAAAGCGCCGCCCATGCTGATGGCATCGGTAACGATGTCCGGATGGCGCAGGGCGAAATTGATGGTGTGGTAGCCGCCGAAGCTGCAACCGGTGGCGATCAAACCCGGCGAGTGATTGCGCGCGCGGATGAATGGGACCACTTCGTCGGTCAAGTAGCGGTCATATTCGTTGTGGCGGATGGCGCGGTTGCGCGGGTGGATTTTCTTGTTGTACCAGCTTTCGGAATCCACGCTATCCACGCAGAACGCCTGTAGCTGGCCGCTCTCATACTTATGGCCCACCGCGTCGATCATCCGGCGATTTTCATAATCGAAGAAGCGGCCCATGGAGGTGGGGAAAATCAGCACCGGAGTGCCGCCGGTTCCGAATACCAGCAGTTCCATGTCGCGGCGCAGGGCACTACTGTGCCATTTGTGATATTCACGGTTCATATTTTGAGGGTTACAGTTTCAGCAGGGCGCGCAAACGCTTGGTCTGCACCCGGCTGACAGGGATTTCGGTGTGGCGTTTGTCGTCCATGCGCAGTTGGAAACTGGATTTGAACCAGGGAATCACTTCCTTGATCCGGTTTATGTTCACAAGAAACGACCGGTGGACGCGCCAGAAGATATCGGGGTCGAGATTGGACTGCAGCTCCTCGATAGTTCGATAGTTGGATTCGCCTTCCACGCTGGTGCCGACTACCGTGATCAAACCATCGTCGATGGTGGCATACACTACGTCCTGCGCATCGAGTATGAAATTGCGGCTGTTGCTCTTCACCAGCAGCTTGGTGCGCATGCCGGCGGAGCGCGCGGCCGTTGGGGCTTCTAACGGCTTGGCGCGTTCGGAAATCGCCTTGCGGGCGCGATCAATCGACAGCTCCAGCCGCTCCCTCTCGATGGGCTTCAGCACGTAGTCCAGCGCATCCCAGCGGAACGCCTCCACGGCGTACTGATCATACGCGGTGGCCAGAATAAAGTAGGGCAGCGGAACGTTCTTTTCCTTCAGCTTCTGGATCACGCCGAGACCGTCCAGGCCGGGCATCTGGACGTCCAGAAATACCAGGTCGGGCTCCAGATCTTCGATCAGCTTTACTGCTTCGAGGCCGTTGGCGCCGGTGGCGAGCACCTCCACGTCGGGGAATTCCTTCAGGAGATAAGCGAGCTCCTCGCAAGCGAGTTGCTCGTCATCCACCAGGACGGCGGTAATGACGCTGCTGGATATTGCATTGGCGCCGCGGGTCACCATAAAATGTTAGTATAACTTAGGATAAGCGTCTGCCGGGCCTCGCTGGACGAGGCAATACAGGGCTACCCACATCAAGGTGAGGAGAATCTAGTTGTCCACCAACGAAAACGGCCAAATTGCGCCCGCCGACGGCAAGCTTGGCATTCTGATTCCTGGAATCGGCGCAGTTTCCACCACCTTTATCGCGGGAGTGGAGGCGGTAAAGCGGGGGCTGGGACTGCCGGTGGGATCCCTCACGCAGCTTGGAACCGTACGGCTGGGAAAACGGACGGAGGCGCGGACTCCCAAGATCAAGGATTTCGTCCCGCTGGCCGGTCTGAACGACCTGGTTTTCGGCGGCTGGGACATCTTCGAGGATGATGCCTATGAAGCCGCGACCAATGCCAAGGTGCTGGATAAATCGCTGCTGGAACAGTTGAAGGAACCGCTCAGCGCCATCAAGCCCATGAAGGCCGTATTCGACAAAGAATATGTGAAGCGCATCGACGGGCCCAACGTAAAGCAGGGCGGATCGAAGATGGACAAGGCCGAGATGCTGATGGAGGATATCCGGAACTTTCAGGAGACTTCCGGCGCATCGCGGCTGGTGATGATCTGGTGCGGATCGACGGAAGTGTTCCATCGCCCGGCTGCGGTGCATCAGACGCTGCGCGACTTCGAGTGCGGCTTGCAGAAGAACGATCCGGAGATCTCGCCCAGCCAGATTTACGCCTACGCGGCGTTGAAATCGGACGTGCCGTTCGCCAATGGCGCGCCCAATCTGACCGCGGACATGCCGGCGCTGCTGGAGCTGGCGCGCGAGCGCCAGATTCCGGTTTGCGGGAAAGACTTCAAGACCGGACAGACGTACATGAAGACGCTTCTGGCGCCGGGATTCAAAGCGCGCATGCTGGGAATGTCGGGCTGGTTCTCCACCAACATCCTGGGCAATCGCGACGGCGAAGTACTGGAAGATCCGGGATCGTTCAAGAGCAAGGAAGAGACCAAGCTTTCGGTGCTGCAGCAGATTCTGCAGCCGGAACTCTATCCGGAATTGTACAAAGATCTGTATCACGCGGTGAGGATCAATTACTATCCGCCGCGCGGCGACTCTAAAGAGGGCTGGGACAACATCGATATTTTCGGGTGGCTGGGCTATCCGATGCAGATCAAGATCGACTTCCTGTGCCGGGATTCGATACTGGCCGCGCCGCTGGTGCTGGATCTGGTGCTGTTCATGGATCTGGCGAAGCGGGCCGGCATGAAGGGCATCCAGGAATGGCTGTCCTTCTACTTCAAGGCGCCCATGACCGCTCCGGGGCTGTATCCGGAGCACGATATTTTCATCCAGTTGATGAAGCTGAAGAACACGCTTCGCTGGATGCGCAATGAGGATCTGATTACGCACCTTGGCCTCGAGTACTACGACTAAAACCGGTCTCAACCGGGACGAAAAGACGCCCATGCGGGTACTGGTTATCGGCGGCACGATGTTTATCGGCCGGTCACTGGTGGCCGGCTTGTTGAAGGCGGGGCACGAGGTGTCCGTCCTGCATCGCAAGCCGAAAAACGATCTTGGGAAGAAGGTCGTGAACCTGGTTGGCGACCGCAATGACGCGGCATCGCTCAAAACCGCGCTGGCGGGTCGCGAGTTTGACGCAGTTTTCGACAACGTTTACGACTGGGAGCGCGGGACTACGGCGGCGCATGTGGAAGCAACGGCCAAGGCGATAGGCGGCCGCCTGCGGCGCTATGTGTTCATGTCCAGCGTGGCCGCGTATGGCGACGGGCTGAACCATCATGAGGGCGACGCACTGGCGCCCGACGATCATCCCGAGGCTTACGTTCGCAATAAAGCCATGAGCGAGCGGAGCCTGTTCCGGATGCACCAGCGCAATGGATTTCCAGCGGTGACGATTCGGCCGCCGTTCATTTACGGTCCGGGGAATCCGTATTATCGCGAGGCGTTCTTCTGGGATCGCTTGCGCGATCGCCGGGCGATCATCCTGCCGGGCGACGGGCGGCGCTTGATGCAGTTCGTGCACGTGAGCGATCTGGTGGCCGCGTGCTTAAAGGTGCTGGAAACTCCGGAGGCCGTGGGACACGCATTCAACGTCGCGAATCCCAGGCCGTTGACGCAGGTGGAGGCAGTGGAGGCGTTCGCCAAGGCGGCTGGCCGGGAAGCCGGGTTCGTGCGAATTCCTCGGGAACGAATCCTGCGCGCGGGCGGGAATCCGATGGGTCCGAAACTGTATTTCGGGTTCTATCTGGACATGCCGGCGATCACGCTGGTGGTGAACAAGGCGCAGCGTGTGCTGAAGTTCAAGCCGGTCGATTTCGCGGCGGGGCTGAGGGAGACGTACAGGTGGTATCAGCGGCACAAGGGCTATCCGAAACCGGATTACGCGTTCGAAGACGCGCTGATTGAGAGCGCTCCAGAGCAGGCTTGGTCGGCGCCGGCGGACTGAGGGGTATTATGGACACTGATGAGATAGAAGACGATTTGGAATTGCAGGATCCCGCAGTCAAGGAGTTTATCGCGAGGGGTCACGAGGAATATTTGGCAGGACACTACCGGCCGGTCGGCGAACTGCTCGCTGAGATCAAGCGGATAAGCGAGAAGTAGACCGTCGAGGCGTTACGGCGAAGGCAGGGAACCGTGGGTAACCGAACAGGGCCACTTCGAAAGCGTCCCGCAGGTTGCTAACCTGCCCCACGGCGTTCATTCAACTCGTCACGTGAGAACCGGCGCCCGGGGCGCGTGTGTCGCAGTCCCTTCATTAGGCAGTTGTAGGCTTGGCGAACTGCCGCTGCGCGAATTCGGGCACGGCGGATCAGGGCTTTGTTTCTCACTATTTTCAGTATGCACGATGGGGCGCGCAGATCAGCTGGTCGACGCGGGGTTCAGAGAGTCAGAACGAAATGCCTAACAGGAATGTGACACCCGCTACCTGGCCGTGATCCAATGTCAGGTTGAGGCGCGCATCTAGCGCCACCGGGCCTAGCTTGACGTCGACACCGATGGCGAGTGTCACGGTCTGGCCGGTGATCTCGAACTTCCACTGGATTTCGCCGTTGGCGAAAGTGAGATCGCCATGGAATCCGGCGGTGCGGGTGAGCGCGCCGGTGCCTCCGAAGGTTTGCTGGTAGCTGAAGCCGACCAGCAGTTTGGTTTTCCCGAGCACGCCGGTGAAGTCGCCGCCGATGGTCAGTGTTGTGCCGCCGGCCGAACCGTCGTTTTTGGTGAGCGTGAGCTGCAGGTCGGCGGTGAAATCGGGCCGGGAGATCATCGCCGCGAAGCCGATGGTTGTGGAGCCCACCATTTCCGCGCCGCTCGAGGAGAGCTGGCGATTGAAGATGTAAGTGATCTGGAAATCGGGATCGATCATCAGCGTGCCCTGGAAGCTGATGCTCAGGGTCTTGTTGTCCTTCTGATAGGTGTAGATGAACTGGTTGGTGGTGTGCTCGATGGCGGCGGATTTCGGAAGCTGGAACGTGCCGGCGGTCCCATCCTCCTTCTTATAGTTGAAGACCAGCATCGCACTGCCGCTCTTGACGGGGGCGCCCGCGGCATCGCGCGGAACGTCCCATGTCCCGACGAAGCCCAGCACGCTGGTCTGGAGGGGAAACTCCTTGTTCGCGAAGTGGTAAATGAACCGGCCCACGGGATCGCTGACGAAGCCGTTGATCAGCGAGAGAACGTTGTTGATGGTGAAGGTGAGATTGTGGCTGGCATCCAGATTCCACGCCCCGCGCAGCTCAAACTCGAACGGACTCCCCTTATCGGGCGTGACGGTGAGCACGCCGTTGTGGGTGCTAAACGAATTTCGAATCGACGTATCGGACGAAAAGTTGAACGCCGTGGATAGCCCGGTCGGCTGGACGGTGAGCTGGTTCTGATCAGTAAATTTCCAGACGGCATCGATGCATGTGACGACGCCCGCCATCGTGATGGCGATCTGATTCTGGCGGTTGGTAGTCCACGATCCTGCCGCCTGGCTGCCGGAGGTGACGTTGCCGGCGGTGTCCAGCGTGAGGGTGTCGCTGCCTGAGGTGACGGTGAAGCTTCCCATGGTTTCTCCTTCAAAACGGTAAATTACTGACGACAGTGAAATAGAATTTGCCGCGGCTGCCGCTGGTGGCGGCGTCGCCGACGCCATAAGCCCAGTCGAGCTTGAAAACGATCTTGCTGCGGGCGAGACGGAGACCGAGCCCAGGTCCGGCGCGCAGGCCAGGGGCCGATGCCAGCGTCTGATACGCTCCGCCGAAATCGACGAACGGAGCCAGCTTCAGCTGCGAGACGATGGCGAGAATCTTGTTTGTCGGGGGCTGCTCCGCGGCAGGGCGCAAGGGGAGCCAAAGCTCATTCTGCATAGCCCAGACGCGGCGGCCAATCGCGTCGTCGGCGCGGAATCCGCGGACCACGTCCGCGCCCCCGAAGGTGGGCAGCTCTACCAGCGGCGTATCGGGGCTGGCGTTTTGGAAGTGCGCGGTGATGTCCGGCGCGACGGCGCCTATGGCCTGATGGTAATTGGCGCTCAGGCCGGCCAATGCGAACGGCTTCTCGGTGGCGGCGAATCCCAGGCCCGCTTGGATAAATGGTTCGATCTTGATCGTCCGCGGAAACTCGGAAAGCGCGCTTTGGAACAGGTACAGGCCGCCGACGCGCAATGTCGAGAGATTGATTTTCGACGCGGTGGCGGTGTTGCTGCTGAGTGTCACGGTGGCGCGGCGAACTTCGGTAGTGATCTGGAGCAGTCCGCCGTTCAGATCGTGGAACGGCTCCCACATGAGCTGCCCGAAACCGCCGGTGCGACGCTCATCCAGCTTGTTGCCGAGCAGGAAGCGATGCTGGTTGACGTCAGTGGATCCGTTGAGACGCACTGAGAGACGCTGGTGGAAGCGCTCGAAGTTGAGATAGTCGGCCGAATAGTTGAGCGATCGCACGCCGCCGGACGGATAACCGAGCTGGCCGGAGAAGGACCCCTGCTCAAACGGGAACCGGACTCGCGACCGCCGCAGAATTCCGAAGACGCGCAGCGCCTGGCCGGGCCGGTATTCGACGCCTCCTCCGATATACCAGGGCTTGTCGCGGGTGGGCGTCGTCGTGCCGCCGGCGGGCGCGGGAGTTGCCGGTTTCTGAACGCGCAGATCCTGGTAGATCTGCGTGGTGCCGCTACGCGTGGCGTCGGGGATTACGGACGCTACAAAGCCTATCTCGGATAGCAGGGTCTGTTGATCCTGCAGGCGGCCGGCGAGCGCATAGGGCTCCTCGCCGGCGCGATAGCCGAGGTCGCGCACGTAGTCGATGGTGCGCACGCCCTCCACTAGCGGCGGCCGGTGCTTCATCGCGGTATTGAAATCGCGCTGCGAGAGAACCATCCAGAGGATCTTGTCGACGTCATGATCGGTGACGTCGGGCTCGGGAAGAATCACCAAGGCAATGCGGGCGCCTTCGGAGATGACGACGGTGTTGTCGCCGGAGGGCAGGGTCGCAATCTGCGCGTTCAAGCCGAGGCGCCGGTAGTAATCCTGAAGCCGCTCCACAATGGCGGCGCCGTTCCACAGAGTTCCATCGAGCGGCGCCAGCGCCCCGCGAAGCGCGCGGATGCGGGCGGCCTGGGCCGGGCTGGCTGTGTTCGGAAGCTGAAGGACGACCGTGGCGGACTGGAACGGATTCGGAAAACGGAAGATGGCCAGACTTTGATCGAGACTCGAGAGTTGTTGGTCGTAGATCAGGGTGAAGTTTTTCATGGACCCGACCATGGGTGCGAAAAAGTTGCTGCCATCCGTGAGAACATCGCCCGGCTGAAGCCGCTTGGGGTTGGAATCGCTCCAGGCCTGCATGGGGACGGCGTAGTCTCCGATGGAGCCGTTGAAGGTGCGGAGTGTATTGGTGGCCGCGTCAGTGAGGGCTGCATCTTGCTCGCCGGGGGCGAGGGCGGCTATGTACGGCTTGGGCAGAGTGGCGAGGAGTTTTGTAAGTTGGGTTAGAAGCTCGGCGCGATCCAGCGGCGGCGTGAAAGCGGGCGGGATCCAGAAGGCGGTTTCGAGGGCCACGATGCGGCCATCGCGCACGGCGAGGCGCACGCACATCTTGCCGAAGGAGGCAAGATCCCTCGGCGCGAGGCAGGCGAGTTGTTTGGGTTGCGCCACGGCCCGGGGAGCGATGCACAAACAGGCGAGTGTGCAGGCCACGGCGAGCGTGCGGGGGTGTCGAGTTAGCAAGAGCGAGAAAACCCTTGTAGCATACTTTGCGGGGCAGCAAATCGATCCTGTTCGGATTTGTACGAAACGTCAAGAGGGCCGATTGCTAATCGGCCGCAGGTTGCTAACCTGCCCCACAACGGTATGCTGGAAAGATGTGCGGGATTGTTGGCTATATCGGGAACCAGAAGGCGGTACCCATCATTCTGGATGGGCTGCGGCGGCTTGAGTATCGGGGCTATGACTCGGCCGGGATCGCGGTGCTGAATGGCGACCACCAGCTCTCCGTCCGGCGCGCTTCGGGAAAGCTGCGCAATCTGGAAGAGGCCATTCGCGGGAACCCGGTGGACGGCGCCTACGGGATTGGACACACACGCTGGGCGACGCATGGACGGCCGACGGAAGAGAACGCGCATCCGCATCGCGATTGCACCGGCAACATCGTGGTGGTGCACAACGGCATTGTGGAAAACTACCTCGCCTTGAAACGGCAGCTGCAAGAGGAAGGCCACGAGTTTGTCACCGAAACCGATACCGAAGTGATCGCCCACCTGGTGGAGAAGTATTTCGAAGGGAATCTGGAGGACGCGGTACGGCGCGCGGTGAAGGACCTGAGCGGCGTGTTCGCGCTGGGAGTGATCGCCAGCTCAGACCCGAACAAGATTGTCGCGGCGCGCTCGGGCCCGCCGGTGGTGATCGGGCTGGGAGAGGGTGAATACTTCGTGGCTTCGGACGTGCCGGCTATCCTCAGCCACACGCGCGATATGTTTTTCCTGAGCGACGGCGATCTGGCGGTGCTGACACCCGAGGGCGTGCATCTGACGGACTTCAACGGCAAAGCGGTGAAGCGGCAAGTGCAGCACATCCTGTGGGATCCCATCATGGCCGAGAAGGGCGGGTACAAGCACTTCATGCTCAAGGAAGTTTTTGAGCAGCCGCGGGCGGTGCGGGACACCATGCTGGGGCGCGTGGGACAGGAATCCGGGCGTATCTTTCTGGACGAGATGAACATCCAGCCGCGCGAGTTCCAGGCGTTCAGCTCGGTGAAGATCATCGCGTGCGGAACCAGCTGGCACGCGGCGCTGGCCGGGAAATTCATGATCGAGAGGCTGGCGCGCATTCCGGTGGAAGTGGATTACGGCAGCGAATTCCGGTATCGCGATCCGATTCTGGCGAAGGATGTGCTGACGGTGGTGATCTCGCAGTCGGGCGAGACGGCCGATACGCTAGCGGCGCAGCGGGAGGCCAAGGCCAAGGGATCGAAGACGCTTGCAATCTGCAACGTGGTGGGCTCCATGATCACGCGCGAGGCCTCAGGTACGCTGCTGACGCACGCAGGCCCGGAGATCGGCGTGGCATCCACCAAGGCGTTCACGTGCCAGCTTACGGCATTGTTCATTCTGGCTATGTATCTGGGACAGGTTCGGGAGAAGCTGGCGGATGACGAATCGCGCAACCTGGTGCAGGAACTGGTGCGCGTGCCTGGGCAGTTAGAAACGATTCTGGGACACGACTCGGTATATGAAGAGCTGGGAAAGCGGCTGCACAACGCCAAGGATTTTCTATTCCTGGGGCGCGGCGTGCATTTCCCAATCGCGCTGGAAGGGGCGCTGAAGCTGAAGGAAATTTCCTACATTCACGCCGAAGGATACCCGGCGGGCGAGATGAAACACGGGCCCAACGCGCTGATCGACGAGAATCTTCCGGTGGTGGTGCTGGCTACCCGCGATCCGCGCAGCGAAGAGAGCCGGCTTCGATATGAGAAGACGCTTTCCAATATGCAGGAAGTGAAAGCGCGCAGCGGGATCGTGGTGGCGGTGGTGTGCGAGGGCGACGAAGAAGAGGTGGGCAAGGTGGCGGACCATGTTGTGCATGTGCCGTCGACCACGGAACTGCTGCTGCCGATTCTGGAAATTGTGCCCCTGCAATTGCTGGCCTATCACATCGCGGTGCGGCGCGGGTGCGACGTGGATCAGCCGAGGAATCTTGCCAAGAGCGTAACCGTCGAGTGAGCCAGGCGATCCATCAGATCCACGTTGAAACGCACGGGAAGGGGCTGTATGACTTCACGCGCGAGATCCGCAAATGGCTGGATACACAGAAGGCCGGGGCTGGGCTGCTCACCGTATTCTGCCAGCACACGTCGGCGTCGCTGGTGATTCAGGAGAATGCCGATCCCGATGTGGTTGCCGATCTGCGCGATTTCATGGACCGGTTGGTTCCTGAAGATACACGCTTGTATCGGCACACTGCGGAAGGTCCGGACGATATGACGTCGCATATTCGAACGGCGCTGACGCAGACGTCACTATCGATTCCGGTGAAAGATGGAAGGATGACGCTGGGGACGTGGCAGGGAGTGTATCTCTTTGAGCATCGGGAGCGGAAGCATCGGCGGAGCGTGGTGTTGCATCTGCTGGCGGAGTAGGGGGGTGCCCGTCCCCGGGGGAAGCCGGCCGGGGGGCCGGCTGCGGGCCAGGGGGGCCCGCCCCACATTTTAGCGGCGGCCCCCTCGGTCGTTGTGGCCGCCGTTTGATCGATCATAACTGCGGCTCGGGGCGGCGGGAGCTGACTGGCCGCCGCGATTGCCTCGATCATAGCCGCGGTTCTGAACTGCAGGAGCGGACTGGCCACCGCGATAGAAGCTGCCCGAATTGCCTCGATCATAGCTGCGACTCTGAACCACTGGCGTGGACTGACCGCCGCGATAGTATGCGTTTCCTGCGTTGCCGCAGTTGTAGTTCTGGATGGGAGCAACCGGAGCGGACTGGCTTCCGCGATAGTATGCGTTCCCTGAATTGCCGCGGTTGTAGTTCTGGCTCGGCGCCACCGGGGCGGATTGATTGCCGCGATAGTATGCGTTCCCTGAATTGCCGCGGTTGTAGTTCTGGCTCGGCGCCACCGGAGCGGACTGGCCGCCGCGGTAATTGCCGCCCGCGTTCGAATATCCACGGCTGTATCCTGCATTGCGGTTGCTATAGGAATTGCGCCATCCGCCGCGGTCCCAGTTGCCGTAGTTGTGGACATAAGCGTCGCGGTTGTACCAGGTACGCCCCCACGCTACATGGTTGACGAAGACCGCGTGGTTATACCAGTTGAAGCCGCCGCCCCAACCCCATCCGCCGAACACGCCGATGGAATAGAAAGGTCCAAACCCGATGGCTCCGCCAATAAAGTAGCCCGGGCGAGGGGGCGCGTACACAACATAGGGATCGTAAACGGGCACGTAGATCACCGACGGATCGGCGGGTTCGATCTCGACTGCGCCGCCGTTATCGGAAACGCGCATCTGCTGGTTGCTCCGCAGATAGCCGTAGTCTTGCGCGGAGCGGCGCATCTGTTGGACCGCTTCCATAACAGCCGACCGGTCGGCAAGGACGGCATTTCCGAGCTCGCTGGTCCAATTCAGGTCGCGGGCCATCATGTCGAGAACTGCCGGAAAAGGAATCAGCGCCTGCACGGCGGGGTCGAAGGGCAGGTTCGCTTGAGACATCGCATCGGCCAGCTCATTTCCGCGCAAATTGCGATTCTGGTTCGCCCAACTCGCGGCGTCCTGAATCTGGTCGGGAAACGACGCTGCCGCGAAGATCTGCGCTAAGAGCGGATCGGGATAGAGAGCGATCTTGGAAACGAGATTGTCCAACTGCTGAGGTGAGAAATTCGGAGGCGGCGCGTAGTCCTGCTGCGCCTGCTGTTGAGGATAGTCCTGAGCGATGGCTGGAACGGCTGCCAGAAAAGCGGAGCCGGTGAGGATCAAGGCTGCCTGCATCAATCTGGCTTTGTTTACGAGTTTCATGCGGTGTGTCTCCTTCACTACACCGTAGGAGAAGCACCTGCATGGCCAATGTTAAGTAGTGTCCCATCAGCAACTTAGAGAATATTATGCTGGCCGGGATGAATCGAGCGGTGGATTAGCACCACCAAGTCCGCTGCCCTACTTCCCGCAATTCACCACAAAGGACGCGCGATTGGATTGCAACCTGACTGGCCAGAGAATCTTGTATGCCATCCAGCCAGTAAAGCTCCCGTTGACGCGCCAAGTGGTTTCGATGTGATGCTTGCCGCCAGAGGGGAATTTCTCCTGAGCGGACTTGCCGATGGTTTCGCGTTTGCCGGTGCCTTTGATCCAGGCGTACGTGATGGTCACGGGGCCGGTGGAATTGAAGCTGCCTTTGACCAGCACGTTAACGAAGGGACACACGCCGGTGGTTTGCGGCGATGAATTCAGCGTGAGTCCTGAAATCGCCGGATTATATTTAGAGACTGAACTCTTATCGGCTCCCGCCAGAAGCAGCGCGGCGCTCAACCAAAATGATATGCTAGGCATCTACTGTGTCTTGCCGGTATCGGTCTTCTTGAGTTCCTTGGCCTCGACGGTTTTCTTCGCTCCTTTTTTGGCGGGACCCTTACGCGCGTGAGAGACCGCTTTTTTTCCAGCGGGCTTTCCGGTCTTGTCTTCTGACTCGCGGCCGGGGGAGCCACCGGTGGCCTGTGCGAACACATGCGCCTGCAGCGACAGAACTATGGCGATAGTCAACAATCCAAGTCTCTTCATGACTGTCTCCTCTAGCGGGCGTTGCGGTTCGCCGCTCCGGCTGCGACTTTGAGCTCTCGATTGACTTCCTCGAGCAGCTCCTTGGCTTTTTGAGCGTGACCTTCCATGTCCCACTCGTTGGCCCGTTGCGCTTCCGTGACTCTGTCAAAGGCTTGCTGGCTCAAGCGCTGAGCGGCCGCGAGATTCGGATGACGCCCAGGGGAAACGTTCTCCCTGGGTCTCTGAGCGATCGCTATGCCTCCCAAAAAGAGCGACAAACCAGCCACGGCGGCGAGTACTCGATTCTTAATCATGATTCATGATCTCCCTTGTTCTGATTACTCCACAGCTCAAGGGAATACTAGACTTTTCACGCCCGCACAACAACCCGCGCATTCATGCAGGTGGCGTCCGGACGCCGCTATAGTGCGGCATGCAGATTGCCGATTATCTTCCAGTGGCGCCACGACACGCAAACTGCGTGATCGGACTGGCCGCACGCTGCGGGGAGTGTATGGAAACCGGACAGGGCCGATTGCTAATCGGCCCGCAGGTAGCTAACCTGCCCCACAATCACCGCAATTAATGCCCAGTGCTTCTGCCGCACTACACTAGTTTCCTCCGTTCAGCGAGCCGAATTGCGCCGAGGAGGGCGGCTCGGGGAATATGGGGCAGGGCTGCGCCGGATCCGCGGGACATAACATGGGCGGAGCACCCGCGGGGCCGGATCCGAGCTGGTTCAACGTGACTCCGAAGCCTGCGAAGTCTTCGTGTCCGGCCCCCAGCGCCATGATTCTCTGCACCGCGGGGAGAAACCGGTCAAACCCCTCGTTCCGCGATGAAAAGATCTCGCCGAGAGTCACTCGGCCGTCGCCATTCACATCCAGGCCGTGGAAGACCGTGGGCACCGTGGAACTGTTCCGCAGATACGCCCGGATACTGTCGGGTGTGGGAACCACGCTTCCATCTCCGAAGTCGATTCTATAGGTGAATTCAAAGATTTCGCCGGCAACCTGGGCCGCACCCAGGGCGGCGATCTGGAGAAACATCATTTCACGAAACTGAGTGGCGCCATTTATGTCGCTGCAGACGGGTCCGGCAGTGGCTGCCGCCGTTCCGGGCGTGGTGCCGATCTGACAGGTCTGTGTGCCGGTTTTCCCGATGGCCGCCGGAGTGCCCAGGAACTGGAAGCTGGTAGCGTTCGCGGTCAGAGTGAAAAGAAAACCATTGTTGTCGCCCCAATTGATGCCGGCCTTGAGGTCGCCGTCTTCTATCAGACGCTCCAGGCTGCTGGTATACGTCTTATGCCTGGAAAAATACTGCGTTTCCGCATTGGCAACCTGCATGAGGCTGGCCTTGGCCCCGGCGGCATTGGCGGCCTCGCGCACTTTCTGCACGGCTGGAAGCAGCAGACCGATGAGGACGGCGATGATGGCGATCACCACCAGCAATTCGATGAGGGTAAATCCGTTATCGCGATTTCGATGCGAGTTCATTGAGACGCTCCTTTCGTGCCGGGACGGCACAATTAACAGTGGCGCGCCGTCTGATATTGTCTTTGGCGTCTTAAGGAATGGCTACGGGGGTGTAGGTGATGCCGGCTTCCCTTTGGTGTCCTTCGTCGCCTTTTGTGACGCTTCGTTGTAGTCAGACGGTTTTCCGGTACCTTTACGGCGCGCCTTTGTCTTTCTGACTCTGCCGCTTCCCGCGCCGCCGCTGGCTGGGTCCTTCTTGTCAGTACTGCCGCCTCCGGCCTGCGCGCACAATGCCGCGATGGTTAACAGGGATACGGACAACATTTTCTTCATGCTGGAATACTAAGCGCGTGACGACGGCGCGACAACCCGCACGTTCAGGCAGGTGCGCGCTTAATTTGCCGCGCTGAGAGTAGAATGTCTGGGTAGCGGAACCCGCGATGAGACGGCTGGCGATACTTACTGTTCTTGGCGTCATGACCTTGCGGGGAGAACTGCTTCCGGTGCGGACGCACACCAGCGCCGACGGGCTGGCGGCGAACCGGGTGGAATGCATCGTCCCGGATTCGCGCGGATTCTTGTGGTTCTGTACAGCCGAGGGCCTCTCGCGCTTTGACGGTTACCGCTTCGTCAACTATGGGACCGAGGAAGGGCTGGCGCACCGCGTGGTTTCGGCGGTGATGGAAACGCGGTCCGGCGCTTACCTGGTGGGAACGGGACGCGGACTTTCGCGGATGATCCGGCCCGATGGCAAAGGCGTCCGGTTCGCAACTGAAGTGCCGGAGCACGAGCCTGCGGGGAATTCCGTAGTGGCGTTGCACGAGATGCGTAACGGCAAGATCTGGTGCGCCACCCGCCGCGCGCTTTTCGAGTGGAATCCGGCCGGTGGTTTTCGCCGCCAGGCGTTTCCGCTGCCCACGGGCGAACAGATCGGGGACCTGGCGGAGGATCGCGGCGGCAATCTTTGGATCGCAACCACGGCCGGCATTTACCTGCTGGGAGAAAACGGCTCCGTTCAGAGCTTTGGCGTCACCGATGGTCTGCCCGAGGGGTGGGTGGAGGCGTTGCTGCTCGATTCGAAGGGCAGGATGTGGGCGGCCATTCGCGGCGGCTTGGCTCTGTTCCGGCAGCGGAGGCCGGGCGGTTGGGGCGTGGACAAAGTGTTTACTTCTCATTCAGGTCTGGCGAGCGGCGGAGTAACGGCGCTGGCGGAATCCTCGGACGGAACTCTGTGGGTAGGCACCGACTGGGGCATCAGCCGCCTGACGCTGGGCGACGAACCGAAGCTGCTGAAGAACCTGGGCCGTGAGCAGGGGTTGAGCGATCGGAATATCCGGGCGCTGGCCCAAGATCAGGCGGGGAACATGTGGGCCGGCACGGAAGGAGCCGGCGTGATGCGCATCGACGCCCTCGGATTTACCACCTATCGCGAACAGGATGGATTGCCCACGGACCGTGTATTTTCGGTATTCGAAGATCGGGCCGGCGAGTTGATGGCGGTGACGGTGACCGATCACGGTGGGCGCTCGGTAAATATCTTCGATGGAGCGCGTTTTCACGATGTGGCTCCCAGGGCGTTCGCCAAACGCGCTAGTTGGGGATGGAACCAGGTCCTGCTGCAAAGCCGTCGCGGTGAATGGTGGTCCGCCAGCAAGGACGGGTTGTGCCGTTATCCAGCAGTGAAGGCAGCGGACCTTGCCGGCCGGAATCCGAAGATCTGCTATGCGCGGGACACGCAAGCCTTCCGAATCTTCGAGGATTCGCAAGGCGGCGTGTGGGCGTCGGCGCAGTCAAAACGGGGCGACCGGTTGATGCGTTGGGACCCGCGGACCGACGCGGTACAGGATTTCCCGGCGCCGCGGATTCCGGGCGAGCCCTCCGACGATCTGGTGAGCGCGTTTGCCGAAGACCGGCAGGGCAACATCTGGATGGGTTTGTATAAAGGCGGTTTGTACCGCTATGGGGGCCGGGGGCGGTTTCAAAAGATCGACGCTGCACCGGCGGGCACCGTCTTTGCGCTGCTCACGGATCATGAGGGACGGATATGGATCGGCTCGAACGGCGGCCTGGGCCGCGTGGACGCCACCAAAGACGAACACCCCGCAGTGGAGATTTACAACACCAATCGCGGGCTGGCGAGCAACATCGTGGAGTGTCTGGTGGAGGATGGCCGCGGACGCATTTACGCGGGAACATCGAAAGGCGTGGATCGCCTGGAGCCGGAGAGCGGCCATATCCGTCATTTTTCGAACGCCAACGGTTTGGCGCACGGAGAATTCACGTCGGCGGTGCGGGACCGGTCCGGCACACTGTGGTTTGCTACCAAGCAGGGCCTGTCGAGGTTGATTCCCGGGGGCGACCGCGCCGCGCTAAAACCCCGGGTTTTCATCACGGATTTGCGCATCGCGGGGGGCCCGTATCCGGTATCGCAACTGGGGGAGACGCGGCTCTCGCGCCTGGAGCTAAAACCGTCGCAGAACCAGCTGCAGGTAGAATTTGTCGGTCTGGACTACGAGCCGGGAGAAGTACTCCGCTATTCGTACAAACTGGAAGGCGCGGACCCGGACTGGAACCCGCCGCGCGCGCAGCACACGGTAAACTACGCTGCGCTCTCCGGAGGAACTTACCGGTTTCTGGTGAAGGCGGTGACTTCAGAGGGCGTGGAAAGCGCCGAGCCGGCGGAGATAGATTTTACGGTCCTTCCGCCGATGTGGCGGCGCTGGTGGTTTCTGAGCCTCGCGCTGGCAGCGGCGCTGGCGCTGGTGTTCGCCGCGCACCGTTACCGCGTGACGCAGATGGTGAGCCTGGAACGCATGCGCACCGCCATCGCCACGGATCTGCACGACGACATTGGCGCAAGCCTCTCCCAGATCGCCATCTTGAGCGAGGTGGCTCGTGTGGGCGGAGAGAATCCGGGGCTGGAAAAGGTAGCCGCGCTAGCCCGGGAAATGGTGGATTCGATGAGCGACATCGTGTGGTCCATCCGCTCGGAACCACACGGTGTCGATTCGCTGATCCTGCGCATGCGCGAATTCGCGCTGGACTTGCTGGGCACCCAAGGCGTGGACTTCCAATTGAAGGCGCCGCAGACGGGAGAAAACGCGCAACTGAGCCTGCAGGCGCGCCGGGAGCTCTTCCTGATATTCAAGGAGTGCATTCACAATGTCGCGCGTCATTCCGGCTGCACGGCAGTGAAGGCGGAACTGAGAGTGGCGGACGGGGAGATCTCGCTTGGCGTCGAAGACAACGGAAGAGGATTGAATCCGGCGGGCAAGCCGGCGGGATGGACTGGCGGAAACGGAATCCCCGGCATGCGCAGGCGCGCGGAGAGCCTGGGAGGCCGGATGCAATTCATTTCGAAACCCGGCGAAGGCTGTTCGGTGCTGATACAGCTCCCGCTGCGCCGCGGCGTCTTCGTTTGAGCCCGCCGCCAACCCCTGCGCGTTTGTGCAGGTGGCCCGAGCGCCGGCATGCCTTACACTGGATCGAACTCGTGGCGGGAGAACAATCGAAAGAGATCGGCGTAGCGATCATCGAAGACCAACGGGAAACGCGGGAAGGGCTCTCTTTCCTGGTCAATAGCACCGATCGCTTTGAGTGCAAGCATGTCTATGGCTCGATGGAGGCGGCGCTGGAGGGGATCGGCGTCAATCCGCCGAGGGTCGCTCTGGTGGATATCGGGCTGCCCGGGATGAGCGGCATCAATGGGGTCCGCATTCTGCGAGAGCGCTGGCCCTCCATCGCGCCCGTTTTGCTGACGGTTTACAAGGACGACGACCGAATCTTTCGAGCAGTGTGCGCGGGGGCCTGCGGATACCTGCTGAAGAAGACTCCGCCCGCGCGGCTGCTGGAAGCGGTCCGCGAGATTGCCGAAGGGGGCGCGGTGATGTCGCCGGAAGTTGCCATCCGGGTGGTGGAGCTCTTCCGCAAGACACAAACACCCGGGCAATCCGGAACTGGGCTCTCACCGCAGGAGCTGCGGCTGCTGAAGCTGCTGACTGAGGGCCACCAAAACAAGACCGCCGCCGCGGAGCTGGGTATCAGCATACATACCGTGGGGTTTCACTTGCGATCGATTTATGAAAAGCTGCACGTGCACTCGCGATCGGAAGCGGTGGCGAAGGCATTGAGGGACGGGCTGGTGCGGTAACAACACAGGCTGAAGCCTGTGCTACCCGGGTTCAGGTAGCACATGCTTAGCTTGTGCGCAGACTGAGAATTCCTGGAGGCTCGGGCCACTACGAAATTACTTGGAGTACCGCCGCAACCTTCCGCACTTTCAACCCGACGGCGCCGAACTGTTCATTACATTCCGACTGTACGGCACGCTTCCCCTGAGTTCCGGCCGCGATGGACTGGCTTTCGCCGCAGCCGATCGCGAACTCGAGCGCTCGACATTGGGCGCCTGTGGGCTCAAAAATCGACGAGTTGCCGAGTGTGTTACGGCGATCATTCGAGAGGGCGCGCGAGCTCGCGCGTTGTACGACCTCGCCGCATTTGTGGTCATGCCGAATCATGTTCATCTTCTGATCGACCCCCGAGCTATGGCGCCTAAGATTACACAATTTATCAAGGGAGTTTCCGCGAGACGGGCGAATGAGTTGCTGGGGAGAACGGGTCAGCGATTTTGGCAGGATGAGTCGTTTGATCGCTGGGTGCGGTCTCCGAAGGAGCGAGGAAATATTATTCGGTACATTGAATTCAATCCGGTGCGGGCGAAGCTGGTTGCTGAGGCGCACTTGTTTCGATACTCGAGCGCGTTTATGGGGGGTACTTCAGACACAGGCTGAAGCCTGTGCTACCCGATCCGGCGAAGACGCCGGCTGAAGACTGGGTTATTGGTAGAGTCGCCGCTCCCGCCTCAGATACGCCGGCACCTCGATGTCGTTTACCTGGATTTGAGGCTCTTCCACGATGGGGGGAGCGGCGGCCACTGGGACCTCGAATAGAGGCAGCACGGGCGCGGGAGCCTCGATGGGCTCGGGGATGGGGTCGCTCTTGCGGGTCAAGTGCGGCAAGCCTTCACGCTGGAAGCCGGTGGCGATTACGGTGATCTTCACCTCGTCTTCCATGGCCTCATTCAGGACCACGCCGAAGTTGATTTGGGCGTCCTCATTGGCGGTGGCGCCGCGAATCAGCGAGCAAGCCGCGTTGACGTCGTGCAAGCTCAGATGGCTGGAGCCGGTGATATTGATCAGCACTCCACGGGCGCCCTTGACGCCGCCGTCTTCCATCAGCGGGCAACTGATGGCCTGTTTGGCGGCCTCAATGCTGGCATTCTCACCGCGCGCGCTGGCGGTGCCCATCATGGCGTAGCCCATGCCCAGCATGATGGAGCGGATATCGGAGAAATCGCGATTGATCAGGCCCGGCGTGGTGATGATGTCGCTGATGCCCTGCACGGCTTGACGGACGATATCATCCGCCATTTTGAAGGCTTCGAAGAAACTGGTGCCTTTGGGGACCAGCTCAATCAAGCGATCATTCGGGACCGTGATCACGGTGTCGACGGTGGCGCCGATCTCGGCGAGTCCTCGTTCGGCGGCTTTCATGCGGCGTGGGCCTTCGAAGGCGAACGGCTTGGTGACCACTGCGACCGTGAGAGCGTTGAGTTCCTTGGCGAGCGACGCGATCACCGGCGCCGCGCCGGTGCCGGTACCGCCGCCGAGACCGGCAGTGACAAACACCATGTCGGCGCCTTCCAGAATTTCGATGATGCGCTCGGTGTCCTCCAATGCCGCCTGGCGGCCCAGAGCCGGATCGGACCCAGCGCCCAGGCCGTTGGTCAGCTTCGATCCGATCGCCAGTTTGTTCGGGACCGGGGAAGCTTTCAGAGCCTGCGCGTCGGTGTTGAGGATGTAGAATTCCACCCCGCTGACGCCGGCGCTCATCATGCGCGCCACCGCGTTGGAGCCGCCGCCGCCCACGCCGATCACCTTGATCTTGGTGCTCAGCATCGCTTCTTCCTGAATGACAAATTTCAGAGCGTCCATCGAAACACCTCCCACAGTGTTATTTCATGACTAATCCGGCGATGCCGGGAGCCTTCGGTTTCCAGCCTTGTTGCTTGAGCCGCGCGGAATACATGGCGAGGCCCGCGGCCGTGGTCCACAACGGATTGTCCAGTGTGTCCGGCCAGTTTTCGATCCCAATGGGCAGGCCGTTGCGCGCCTGGCAATTCAAGACGCGCTCAGCCATATCGCACATGCCGTTCAGCATGGCGCCGCCACCCGTGAGGACGATGCCTTCGAGCAGCTTCTGGTCCATGCCGGCCTTGGCCACTTCATTGCCTATGTAGAAGAACAGTTCCTCGGCGCGGGCTTCCAGAATTTCGTTCAACTGCCGGCGGGGAGCTTCGCGCGGGGCGCGTCCCTCGGCCGAGGGAACCTCAATCAGACTGTTGTCCGAGGTGAGGCCGAGCATGGCGCAGCCGTATTCGATCTTGAGCCGCTCGGCATCCTCATAGGCCACCTTGAGTCCGAACGCGACGTCGCGAGTAAAGTGGTCGGCAGCGATGGGAAGGCTCTTGGCTAGCGCGACGGCATCGCCTTCATACACTACAAGGTCAGTGGAGTGCGCGCCGATATCGGCCAGCGCGACGCCGCGCACGCGGTCCTCGGACAAAACGCCCGCATAGGCGGCGGCGACCGCTTCATACACCGTTTCTTCGACGCCGAAGTGCGCCTGATGGACCGCGGCTACGAGGTTCTCATGTTCGCGGGCGGAGGCGGTAACAATGTGGACGTTGGCCTCCAGCCGGGCGCAGGACGAGCCGCGCGGGAAACGATAGCCGGTACGGCCGTCGAGCGTAAAATCCTGCGGGAAGACGTGCAGCAGGTAGCGATCGTCTTCCAGACGCACGCGGGCCGCGCGCTCTACCGCGTAAGCCATGTCTTCCTTGGAAACCACGCGGGGACGTCCGAATTCGTACAGACCGTGGTGATTGTCACCATCCACGCTCTCGCCGCCGAGGCCGGCGACCACGGCTTCCACCGATACGCCGGCTTCGTGTTCGGCTTGCTGGATAGCGGCCTGGATGCACTCCGCAAGCGCTCGTGGATCGGCGATGCGGCCCTTGCTCCAGCCGATGGATTCGATCACACCATGGCCCAGGAAGCGGAGGCGCGAATCCTCCAGAAGGCACAGAACCGCGCGGGTGCGCGAGCTTCCCGCGTCCACGGCGGCTGCGATTTGAGGCTTATTCGCCATTGCGTCCAGGCTCCACGGCAGTAATACGGTCGTCCAGTCTCAGATCCAGAACGGATGCATTGGGCATCCGCTTGTGAATGTCGGAATAATGTTCCAGAAAGTTTTCGAGGCGATTGTGAAAATTGCGATCGCCCAGCATCAGAACCACCGCGCGATCCTCCAGGGGCTGGGTTACTTTCAAATTATCCAGATCGCCCGCATCCACTTCGGAGATTTTATCGGCCAGCGATCCCAGTTCGACCAGCATGCGCTGCATACGGCGCACGCGCACGCCGCGCATGGCCTGCGGTTCGTCGGTCCGCACGCCGGTCAGCACCGGGAGGCGGAAGGTGGAGCGACCCGGAGGAGGATCGAGAATCATTCCATCGGGATCGATTAAGGCCCAGCGAGAGATGGATTCGGCGCGCATCTGGATGAATGCCGCCGGCTGGCGCTCGGTGATGCGGACCACTATCCGGTTGGGCCACAGCCGGACAATGGCGGCGTCCTTGATCCAGTTGATCTTCAACAGCGCCTTGCGCCGTTCCGAGAGCGGCAGCAAGTAAATGCTGCGTCCGAAATCGTGCCCGAAGACGCGGACCACCTGGGGCCGCGAAGCGTGTTCGACGCCGGCGATCCGGAGGTTGGGACTCTCCAGACCGTAGTCCGGCGCTCCCGGCAGCACGAAGCGCTCATCCCGGATCAGGAACTCCTGGATACGCTGGGTGCTGTAAATGCCGGCGGTGAGCGCCGCGCTGGCCAGGGCGAACGCGAAGGCCGCGCGCAGAACGGCGCGTGTGCGGCGGGTGCGGTCCGTAGCGCGAGCAGCCATCAGGCAGCCTCCCCGCGAAGTTTCTTGAGCAGCAGGTCGCCGGCCTGCCATACGTTTCCCGCGCCCAGTGTCAGCGCCAGGTCGCCCTCGCGAATCTCTGAAAGAACCGCATCCACCGATTCCGGAATGGAGGCGTGATAGCTGGCGCAGCGATGGCCGAACTCGCGCATGCGCTCCACCAGCGCGGCGGCGGTGACGCCTTCGATGGGCGGCTCGGAAGCGGCGTAGATGTCCAGGACGTGGACCGAATCGGCCTGGTGGAAGCTGCGAGCGAAATCGTCCATGAGATGCTGCGTGCGGGTATAGCGATGCGGCTGGAAGATGGCGCGGATGCGTCCGGTGCTGCACAATCGCGCGGCATCCAGCGTGGCGCGAATTTCGGTGGGGTGGTGCCCGTAATCGTCAATCACCGTGACGCCGCGTTCCACGCCGCGGGTCTGGAATCGCCGCTCGACGCCGGTGAAGGTCAGCAGCGCTTCGCGGATTACGTCGGGTTTCACTTCCAGCTCGAGCGCGATCGCGATGGCCGCCGTGGCGTTCAGGACATTGTGGAATCCCGGAACTTTCAAGCGGAACTCGCCCAGATCCTGGCCGCGCATGCGCAGGCGGAAGCAGCTTTCGAAGTGGCCGCAGGAGGAATCGTGGACTTGCAGCAAGGCCTGGGGATTGACGCCGTACGTGATATTGCGCCGCTTCACTTCGGGCAGGATCTGCTGTACGTTTTCATCGTCGAGACAGAGGATGGCCGCTCCGTAGAACGGAACCTTGTTGACGAAATCGACAAAGGCATGGCGGATGGCCGCCAGATCGGCGTAGTGGTCCAGATGCTCCCGATCAATGTTGGTGATTACGGCCAAGATCGGACTGAGCTTGAGGAAGGAGCCATCGCTTTCGTCGGATTCCACCACCAGGAAGTTGCTGTGTCCCACGCGGGCGTTCGATCCGCCCATGGCCGCTACTTTGCCGCCTACCACCACGGTGGGGTCCAGCCCGGCTTCGTTGAGAATGGTAGCGGTCATGGAGGTAGTGGTGGTTTTGCCGTGGCTGCCCGCCACCGCGATACCGTACTTCAGGCGCATCAGCTCGGCCAGCAGCTCGCCGCGCGGGATCACAGGGATCTGCAAACGCCGCGCTTCCACCACTTCCGGATTGCGATCGTCCACCGCCGAGCTGACCACCAGCGCCCGTGCGCCGGTTACGTTGGCAGCCGAGTGACCTTCGTCTATCCGCGCTCCCAGGGCCGCCAGGCGGGCGGTGGTCGGGCTGAGCTTCAGGTCCGATCCGCTGATCTCATAGCCCAGGTTGAGCAGCACTTCCGCAATTCCACTCATGCCGATGCCGCCGATGCCGGTGAAGTGGAGGTGCTGTTGCTTAAAAAACATTTTTATTATGTATTGTTTCGGCTTTTGGCTTGGATGTCAACCACAACCCGCTTGCGGCGGGCAAAAATCGTCAACAGGAGGACGGCGACCGATCCCAGACCGCTCAGGCCGGCGCCGGCGTAGACCGAAACAGGTCGATAGGCAAACTTCACCTCGTGATGGCCGGCTGGGACGCGGACGCCGCGCATGGCGAGGTTTACTTCTTCAATGGGAACCGGCTTCGAGTCCACTTCGGCGCGCCAGCCCGGATAATACGTATCCGAGAGCACCACCAGACCCTCGCAGATCATGTCCGCGGCCAGATTCACGGCGGACGGCGCATACTGTGTTACTTCCACCTTGCCGGCGCCGCCCTGACACGCGGGCAGCCTCTTCACTGGACCGGCAGTGAGCGCCTTTGAATGCATCTGATCCAGGTGATCATTCATGAAACGGCGAGTCTCGGCGGCGTCCGGGATGCGAATTACTTCCTGCACGGCCCATGCGCGCGGAAAGGCGTCAGGGTTGCGATACACCTTGATGCCGTTGGCGCCCTGGAACACTTCCTGCTGGCCGTCGTGCACCGGGCTGCGCGCCAGCGTATAGCTCACGCCGAAGAGCATGCGCGTCTGCCACGAAGGCCAATCGGTCCGGATGACGTTGGCGGTGACGCCGGTATAGGTCTGCAGGAAATCGAGGTTGTGATAATCGCCCCAGTTCAGGAAGATGTCGTCCGTGCGGCTTTCGACGCGAAAGCGGCCATTCTGGCGATGCAGAAAGGCGGCGATATCGGGGCTGTTGGTCACTTTGTCGAGCGCCGCGTGTTGCGCCGGCTTGTTGCGATCGGCAAATTGGAAGCCCGTATCGTTGCCCAGTTCGAACATCAGCAACAGGACCAGCAGCGTGCATGCCTGCGGATGCGTGAGGGCGCCGGTTGGCCATCCGTAGAGCAGAGCAGCCAGGAGCAGCGCGGCCAGAACCGTGATCATCATGCGATCTTCCATGTCCCATTGCAGCTTCTTTGAAACCTGCAACATCAGAACGATGGCGGCGATGGACATCGCAAACAGCGCGACGGCGCGCACTACGCCGCGTATTGGGGAGGTGGCAAGTTGGTCCACGGCGAAAGCGGCCAGCACCGCCGCTCCGGTGTGGAACAGGAACATCGCCCGCGCAGGTACGCGAGCTTTCTCGACGAACGGGACCACGCCATAGAGCAAGCCGTGGAAGACGCTGTGCCCGCCCAGAGCAAAGAAGAGAGCGCCGACCGCCAACGCAGCCAGGAACTTCACCGCCGGCTGGCGCCAGCACAGGATGGCGCCCAGCAGCGCCAGCGTAAATCCAACCACGCCGAGGAAGCGGCCGGGTTCATTGTCCAAACCCGGAATCAGGACGCCCAGCAACTGGATGGGATGCAGGCTGAACTGGCCGTGAACGTAATAGGGGATGGTATCCTTCCAGCCCACCGGTTGAGGCGTGTCCACCCAGCGCAAGGCCAGGCGGCCGTACTCCTGCGCGGGGAGAATCTGCAATGCGCCTGCCAGCAAGCTGCACGCAATCGACATCGCGCCCAGACTCGCCATGCGCCAATTGGGCTTGCCGGCCCGCAGCGCGTACCAGGTCCAAGCGGCCACCGTGGCCAGCGTTAGAAAAATGGGTACTTGATGATGACCGGACAGCCACGTCATCCCAAGAAATAAACCGGAGAGCGCGGCGCTTCCGATGGCATCGACGCCGCGGCCGGCGCGCAACAGAAAGAGAAACACCAGCGGAGTCCAGATCGCGCCGTTCAACATCTGGGGCCAGTCAATGGTGCCGACGTATCCCGCAAGCGCAAAGATGAGTCCGCCCACCAGCGAAGCCGGCCGGGAACGCCCGAGATCGCGGCAGAGCAGATACGCGAACAAGGCCGCCATGTAATGGGTCGCAACATAAACCCACTGCAACGTCCAGAACTGGATGTGACCATCCTTAGTTGGAATCATCCATAGCAGCCAATTGAGCGGATAAGCCGCGCCAGGCTGGGTTTGTCCGAGGAAGGGCTGCCCGCCCCAGGAGTGCGGATCCCACAGTGGAAACTGGCCGTGCTGAAGCTGGCGTGCCTCTTCTTCGAACCAAGGAAGAACTTGCCCGGCAACGTCGGTTCCCGCCACCCAATCAAATTGCGTGGTCAGCACCAGCTTCCAATAGAAGCCCACCACGATCAGAAACAGAAGCGCGGGGAAAGCGAGCCGCGAGGACCAGCGCGGCCGCAACGCCGTCCGGTTAAAGCCGACCGCGGCGCTGAAATCAGACGCTGCCATCGCGAGGCCTCCTCCCGAGTAACACCAGCGTGACAACGCCAGCGACGCCGCCGAAGCTCAGCAACGCGCCCAGATAAACGGACCAGGGACGGTAGCGGTAGCCAATGTCATGGTGGCCTTTCGGAACCGCCACGCCGCGGAGGGCGTAGTCCATTTCCTGCACTTGGACCGGCTTCCCGTCCACCGTCGCCCGCCATCCCGGGTAATACGTATCCGAGAGCATCAGCATGCTGTCACAGGTGAGATCGGCCGTAATGTCGACGCTGGAGGGACGGTAACGTGTCACCTTGACTTGATCGGCGGCGTCCGGGCAGTGCGGCAACCGCGGAGCGGGGCCGGTCGTGAAGGCTTTCCAGTGCAGCTCATTCCAATGGTCATTCATAAAGTCACGTCCTTGCGCGACCTGCGGCAGCGAGATCACTTCGTGAACCGCCCAGGCACGCGGAAACGCCTCGGGATTCTCGAAAACCTTGATACCGCTCGCGGCCTGATACACTTCGCGCTGGCGGTCGTTGGTGGGGGCGCGAGCCAGCGTGTAGCGAATGCCGAAGAGCATGTGGGTAGGCCACGTATGCAGCTCGAGGTTAGAGCTATTGATAGTGAGGCCGGAATAGCTGTGCAGAAAGTCGACGTCATGATAGTCCCCCCAATTGGAGGCGATGTCCTCGGTTGCGGTCTCCACGCGGAAGGGGCCGTCCTGCCGCCCGTGGAAAAAGTCCGCGATGTCGGGATTGCCGCGCACTTTTTCGATGAAGTTGTGCTGGCCCCAGTCACTGCGATCGGAAAGACGGTATCCCGCATCGTTGCCGAGTTCGAATACCAGCAGAAGCACCACCACCACCATGGCTTGAAGGCGCGTCAGTCCCCCGGAGCGGCAGGCGTAGAGGAGGCTGGCCATCAGGAAGGTGGCGAAGGCCGTGACCACCACGCGGTCATCCATGTCCCAGTTGAGCTTCTTGCTGATCAGGAGAAACAGGAGCACCGACGCGAGGATGGCTCCGGCTATTGTTACGCCGCGTATCACCCCGCGAAGCCAGGGCGCGTCCGATGCGGAGCGCATCTGATCAATCCCATGGGCCGCCAGTACGGCTGCGCCAGCCTGGAACAGGAACAGCCCCATGGCCGGCACGCGCGCCTTCTCGACGAACGGGACCACCGCGTACAGCAGGCCATGGAACACGCTGTTGGGTCCCAGGGCGAACAGAACGCCGCCGATCGCGAGTGCCGCGAAGACTTTCACGTCCGGCTGTTTCCAGCAGAGACCCACGCCCAGCAGGGCCAGCGAGAAGGCCGCCACGCCCAGGAAAGGATTGGAGTGCTGGTCCAGGCCCGGTATGAAGATACCGAAGAGCTGGAACGGATGGAGGCTATTCTCGCGGTGGATGTAGTAAGGGACCACATCCGCCCAGCCGATAGCGTTGGGCATGCCTACCCACCGCAAGGCCAGGCGTCCGAACTCCCGGGCGGGCAGGATCTGCAGCGCGCCCACCATCACCGAGAAGATCATCGCCATCCCCGCAAGAGCGCCCATGCGGACATCCGGCTTGCCTGAGCGGAACGTGTAGGACAACCAAACCAAGGCAGACGCGACGGTGAGGTAAATCGGGACCTGATGGTGACCCGAGAGCCAAGCCATGCCCAGGAAGAGTCCCGACAGAGCGGCGCTGGCCACGGGGCGCACGCCGCGCACGGTGCGTAGCAGGAAGAGAAAGATGAGCGGCGTCCAGACCGCGCCGTTCACCATCTGGGGCCAGCTATTGGTTCCTATAAAGCCCGACAGCGCGAAGATAATTCCAGCCGCGAGCGAAGCGGGGCGAGAACAGCCCAAGTCGCGGCAAAGGAGATACGCGAACAACGCCGCCATGTAATGGATCGCGACGTAATACCACTGCAACTGCCACATCGGCAGATGGGCACCTTTGTGCGGCCACAGCCACAAAATCCAATTCAGAGGATACGCGGATCCCGGCTGCGCTTGACCGGGCAAAGGCTGGCCACCCCATTCGTGCGTGTCCCACATGGGAAACTGGCTGTGGTGCATTTGGCGGGCCTGCTCCTCGAACCAGGGCAGCACCTGCGTGGTGAGGTCAGGTCCCCACATCCAATCGAACTGGTACGTGAACAACAGCTTCCAATAGAAGCCGCACAGGATTACCAGGATCAGGAACGGGAACGCCAAGCGGGCACGCCAGCGCGCGAGCCAACTGGTTGGCGGAGGTGCGCCAGCGTCAGGAACGGCCACGAGCCACCTCCTCCAGAACGTCGGCGGCTCGTTGTGCCGCGCAGGGATGCGCTAGCCAACGGGCGCAGCTGAAATCAGACGATGCCATCACGACGCCTCCCGCCGAGGAACACCAGCGTGAGGACGCCGGCGACGCCGGCGAAGCTCAGCAGCGCGCCGAGATAGATCGACCAGGGACGGTAGCGATAGCGGATGTCATGGTGGCCTTTCGCGACCAGGACGCCACGCAATGCGAAATCCACTTCACGCACCTGCGCCGGCTTCCCGTCCACCGTGGCATTCCAGCCCGGATAAAACGTGTCCGAGAGGATCAGCATGCCATCGCAGGTGAGATCGGCGGTAATGTCCACGCTGGAAGGACGATATCGCGTCACCTTCACTTGATCGGCGGCGTCGGGGCAGTGCGGCAACTGCGGAGCCGGGCCTGCTGTGAAGGCCTTCCAGCGCAGCTCATTCCCGTGGCCATTGACAAAGCCGCGGCCCTGGGGAACTTCGGGCAGCGAAATGACCTCATGCACCGCCCAGGCTCGCGGAAACGCCTCAGGATTCTCGAACACCTTGATACCGCTCGCGGCCTGGTAGACTTCGCGCTGGCCATCGTGCGTAGGGGCGCGAGCCAGTGTGTAGCGGACTCCGAAAAGCATGCGCGTCGGCCAGGTGTGCATCTCGAGGTTCCAGCTGTTGGCCGTGACGCCGGACTGGCTGTGCAGGGTATCCACATCGTAATAGTCGCCCCAATTGGAGTTGATCTCGTCGGTGGCGGTTTCAATGCGGAAAGGGCCCTCCTGCCGGCCGTGGAGAAAATCGGCGAGGTCGGGATTGCCGCGCACTTTTTCGATGAAGTTCCGCTGGCCCCAATCGTTGCGATCTGAAAGGCGGAAGCCCGCATCGTTGCCGAGCTCGAACAACAGCAGCAGCACGATCAGCGTCACAGCCTGCGGCCGCGTGAGTCCGCCGGAGCGCCAGGCATAGAGCAGACCCGCCAGCAGGAAGGCGACCAGGGCGGTAACCACTACGCGGTCATCCATGTCCCAACTGAGCTTCTTGCTGAGAAGCAGCCACAGGATCACCGAAGCCAGCAGGGCTCCGGCAATGGTAACGCCGCGGATCACGCTGCGCAGCCAGGGCGCGTCGGAAGCGGCTCGCATGTGGTCGATCCCGAAGGCCGCAAGCACCGCCGCGCTGGCTTGAAACAAGAAAAATGCCATGGCCGCCACGCGAGCCTTTTCGACGAACGGAACCACCGCATATAGCAGCCCGTGAAACACGCTGTTGGGCCCGATGGCGAAAAGAACGCCGCCCATGGCGAGCGCGGCGAAGACTTTCACGCCGGGCTGCCTCCAGGCGAGGCCCAGGCCCAGCAATGCGAGCGAAAAGGCCGCCACGCCCAGGAAAGGATCGGAGGCCGAATCCATTCCGGGTATGAAAATACCGGCCAGCTGAATGGGATGGAGACTGTGCTCGCGGTGGATGTAGTACGGGACGACATCTTGCCAGCCGAGCGCGTCGGGAGTGCCCACCCAGCGCAACGCTAATTGTCCGAACTCGCGCGCCGGGAGGATCTGCAGGGCGCCCACCAGCACCGAGAAGATCATCGCCATGCCAGCCAGAAGGCCCATCCGCAGATCGGGCCGGCCGGCGCGGAACGTGTAATACAACCAGACCAGCGCCGATGCGAGGGTGAGATAAATCGGGATCTGATGGTGGCCGGAGAGCCAGGCCATGCCCAGAAAGAGTCCCGACAACGCGGCGCTGGCTAGCGGGCGAACTCCGCGAACGGCACGGAGCAGAAACAGAAAAATCAGCGGGGTCCAAACCGCGCCGTTCACCATCTGCGGCCAGTCATTGGTGCCGATATAGCCGGATAGCGCGAAGATGATTCCCGCCGCGAGCGAAGCGGCGCGAGACCGGCCCAGATCGCGGCAGAGCAGATACGCGAACAACGCCGCCATGTAGTGGATGGCGACGTAATACCACTGCAACTCGGACATCGGCAAGTGCGCGCCCTTGTGCGGCCACAGCCACAGAATCCAGTTCAGCGGATACGCGGCGCCGGGTTGCGCCTGGCCAGGCAGCGGCTGGCCGCCCCATTCGTGCGTATCCCACATTGGAAACTGGCTGTGGTGCATCTGGCGCGCCTGTTCCTCAAACCAAGGCAGCACCTGCATGGCCAGGTCTGGCCCCCACACCCAGTCGTACTGGTAAGTGAACAGCAGCTTCCAATAGAAGCCGCACAGGATCACCAGAATCAGGAGCGGGAATGCGAGACGTGCGCGCCAGCGAGCGAACCCGCCGGCGGGCGGAGGAGCGGCGTGATCAGACGCGGCCACGGGCCACCTCCTCCAGGACATCGGCGGCTCGCAGGGCCGCTCCGGGATGCGCCAGCGATCGGGCGTGGCGGCCCATCTCTTCGAGCAACCCAGGAGCGGCGGCCAGCTTCTGAATCTCGTCCACCAGGCGCTGCCCGGTCATTTCCTTATCCAGGACCAGCCGCGCAGCCCCCGCGCGTTCGAACGCCTGCGCGTTGTGGCGCTGGTGATCGTCGGCGGCGAACGGGAGCGGCACCAGGATGGAAGGCTTTCCCGCCGCGGCGAGTTCCGCGATAGCACCCGCGCCCGCGCGGCACACCACCAGATCGACACGGGCGAAGACCGCCGCCATATCTTGAATGAACGGCGTGATCTCGCCATCGACTCCCGCGGCAGCGAACTCGCCAGCAAGACTTTCGTATTTCGCCGCTCCGGTTTGATGGATGAAGCGCACCGGCGATTCTGAGTGACTGATCAGCGGCCATGCCGCGCGCGCGGCTTCATTCAGCGTGCGCGATCCCTGGCTGCCTCCGGTGATGAGCACCGTCAGGGTGCGCTCGCGCGGTTTCGGCGGGACCGCAAAAAACTCGGGGCGCACAGGAAGGCCGGTTACCTCAGTGCGCCCCTTCGCAAACCAGCGAGCCGTCTCCGGAAATCCCAGCAGAGCTCGAGAAACAAAGCGCCCGATGCGGCGGTTCACGAGTCCGGGCATGGCGTTCGGTTCCATGGCGACGATGGGAAACCCTCCGGCGATCGCGGCCAGTACCAGCGGACCCGCGACATAGCCGCCCATACTGAAAATCGCGGCCGGACGATACCGGCGCAACAGTCCCGCGGCATTGGCAACGCTGACCGGCAGCTGGACCAGGGTTCGCAGCATGCGCACGACGCCCACGCGATTCAAACCCCCGATCTCGAGGGTCGCGATTTCAAAGCCGGCCTGCGGAACCAATTTCGCTTCAAAGCCCGTGGAGGTGCCGGCGAAGATGGGGCGATGGCCGCGGTCCCGCAGCTCTCGCGCCACCGCGATGGCTGGAATCACGTGTCCTCCGGTGCCGCCGCCGGCCATCATGAACGTCTTGGGCTCCTCTTTCATCCGTCCTGAATCATGCCGAGTGCTCGCTCACGCTCAGCAGCATTCCGAGGCAGATCAAAGTACTTAATAACGAACTGCCGCCGGCGCTGATCATGGGCAGCGGGATGCCCTTGGTGGGTCCCATGTCCAGCACCACGCTGATATTGATCAGGGCCTGGATCGTGATGCAGGCGGTGACGCCCAGGGCCAGCATGCGTCCGAAGTCGTCCTGGGCGCTCCAGCATAATGTAAGGCCCCGCCAGACGATGATCAGGAATCCGGCCAGGATGGCGCTGGACCCGAAGAAGCCCAGTTCTTCGCTGACAACCGCGTAAATAAAGTCCGTGTGCGCTTCCGGAAGATAAAGGATCTTCTGTTTTCCCTGCATCAGCCCGAGCCCCAGCGCGCCGCCGCTGCCCACCGCGATCTTGGACTGGCGCGCCTGATAGCTGGTATCGCGCGTGGCCGATTCGCTCATGTAGCGTTTGGTGCGGCCCGAAGGATCCAGCTTTTCGAGCATGGTGTATCCGGGATCGACGAACGCGATGATGCGGGCCAGCCGGTACGGCTTCCAGAGGACCGCCGCGGTGGCGAACAGCAGAGCCATCGCCAGCGCCACCACGAAGTAGCGCCGCTGCAAGCCGGCCACGTAGAACACCACTGCCGCGGTGAGCACCAGCACCACCGCCGTTCCCAGATCCGCCACCACTACCGTGGCGGCCAGCATCACCAGCGCGAGCGTGGCCGGCAACACGGTATGCCGGTTATTGATGGCCCGCGAACGCAGGGTGACAAACCACGCCAGGAACAGGATCAGCGCGGGCTTCGCGAATTCGGACGGCTGCAATCCAACGCTGCCCAGCCGGAACCAGCGGTGCGATTTCGGATCCACAAAGTAAACCGCCACCAGCATTGCGATCACTATGCCGAGCGAGGCGAAAGCCCACAACGGATCGCGCAGCAAACGGTAATCCTTCTTCATGAAGTACATCAATGCCAGGAAGGAGAACACCGCCCAGATCACTTGCCGGAGGGCAAAGTAGTAACTGGCCTTGTAAACCAGATCGGCCATCACAGAAGAGGCGCTATAGACCATCACCAATCCGAACGCCACCATGCACGCGATGGTGACGAACAGGATCCAATCCGTTTTGAGACGCTGCGACACTAGTTTCTCCTTCCTCCGCGGAACGGATGCTGGACACGCGAGGCGAGTCCGCGAACCAGATCGGTAAATACGCGTCCGCGGTGCTCGAAATTCTGGAACTGATCAAAGCTGGCGCAGGCGGGCGCCAGCAGAACGGTTTCGCGGGGCCGCGCGGCATCGTAAGCAAGCTGGACGGCAGTGGCCAGATCGCCGCAGTGAATCAGCGGGGCCGCGCCATCCAGCTGCGAGGCGATGATCTTCGCCGCGGAGCCGATTAGCAGCACTCCGCGAGCTTTCTCGCGCAGCGGATTCCGCAGCGGCCGGTAATCGCTGTCCTTGTCTTTGCCGCCCAGGATGATCCACAAACCGCCGTCGAACGCAGCCACGGCCTTGAGCGTCGCATCCACGTTGGTGGCCTTCGAGTCGTTGTAATAAGCCACGCCGCGCAGTTCCCGGACCAGCTGCAAGCGATGCTCGACGCCGGGGAAAGTGCACACCGCGGCGGAAATCTGAGGGAGCAGCGCGCCGGCAAGATGCGCCGCGGCCGCCGCGGCCATTACGTTCTCAAGGTTGTGGCGGCCCCGCAGCGGGACTTCGCCGGTTCGCATTAGCGGCTCGCCGTCATAAAGGACCTGGCCTTCTTCCACCCACAGACCCGACGGCAGTGTCCGCGTCGAGCTGAACCAAACCGGCGTGGCAGGGGTGCGGTCCGCCAGCGCGACGCACACCGGATCATCCGCGTTCAGAACGGCGAAGTCGCCGGGCACCTGCGTCTCAAATAGCCGGGCCTTCGCATTCACGTAGTTTTCGAAGGTGTGGTGCCGGTCCAGGTGGTCCGGCGTGATATTCAATGCCGCGCTGATGCGGGCATGAAACTTTTCTATCGTTTCAAGTTGAAAACTGGACAGCTCGAGTACGTTCCATTGATCGGGAAGCGATGTCTCCACCATCGCGGCGGCGGGCGTGCCGATGTTTCCGCCCACCTGGCAGGCAATGTTCGAAGCTGTCAGGATATGGCCGGTGAGGGCCGTAGTGGTGGTTTTTCCATTCGCGCCGGTGATGCCGATGGTGGGGCCTTGCAGAAACCAGCTGGCGAGCTCCAGTTCGCCGATCACCGGAATGCGGCGAGCGCGCACGGGCTCCAGCAGCGCGAGATCGGCCGGAACGCCGGGCGAGAGGACCACCAGGTCGCAATCTTCAAACGCCGCGGCGGTCTGAGGCTCCACCGGAAGGCCGGTGGCTTCGGAATTCGGATGCTCGTCGACGGCGCGCACTTGTGCTCCCTTTTCCTGGAGCAGGCGAGCGGCGGCGATGCCCGAACGGGCCATTCCCACCACCACCACAAGTTTTCCGGCCAATTCCAAACGAGTTACCTCAGCTTCAAAGTGGTCAGCGCGAACAGCGCCATGATCAGGCCCAGAATCCAGAACCGCGTGATGATTTTCGATTCCGGCCAGCCCAGCGCCTCGAAATGATGGTGCAGCGGCGCCATCTTGAAAATTCGTTTCCGGCGCAGCTTGTAACTGCCCACTTGAAGAATGACGCTGACCGCTTCCATCACGTAGACGCCGCCGATAAACAGCAGCAGGATTTCTTGCTTGATCAGCACCGCCACGACGCCCAGCGCACCGCCCAGCGCGAGCGATCCCACATCGCCCATGAAAATCTGCGCGGGATGGGAGTTGTACCAGAGAAAGCCCAGTGACGCTCCCACCATGGCGGCGCAGAACGGCGTCAGCTCGCTGGCGCCGGCCAGCCGCGCCAGATCCAGATACTCGGCGAATTTCGCGTGACCGGTGACATACGCCAGCACGGTGACGGCGCCGGAGGCGATGATCATCAGCCCGATCGCCAAGCCGTCCAGGCCGTCTGTGAGATTCACCGCGTCCGAGGAACCCACAATCACCAGGATCATGAAGCCATAAAATCCGAGGAACGCCAGCACATACGTCCAAGGGCTGTGCATAAAGTTGACCATCAGCAGGTCCGGCTTGAAGTTCTTGAAGAACGGGACATTGATATTGGTGGAGTAGAGCTTTTGCGCGTGCAGAGTGAGCAGAATGAAACCCACGAAGAGCGCGGCCAGGACTTGCAATCCGAACTTCTGCTTTACCGAGAGTCCCTGATTTTTCCGCCGTCGGACTTTCAGATAATCGTCGGCGAATCCAATGGCGCCAAAGCTGACCAGGCCGAACAGCGCCACCCAGACATAGGGGTTGCGCAGGTTGGTCCAGAGCAGCGTGGGAACCACGATGGAGATGATGATCAGCAGTCCGCCCATGGTAGGAGTTCCGGCCTTCTTCATGTGCGACTGCGGGCCGTCTTCGCGGATGTACTGCCCGATCTGAAATTGCCGGAGCCGCTTAATAAACCAGGGTCCCAGCGCTATGGAGAGAAACAACGCGGTGAGAGCGCAGGAAGCCGTTCGAAAAGTGCTGTAGCCGAACACGCGAAATCCGGACACCACGTGCGTCTGGAACAGCTTTTCGTAAAAGAGCCAGTAAAACATGATCAGCTCGCCGCCTGGAATCTCTCCAAAGCTTCCTCCACGTGTGTGCCGCGCGATCCCTTGAACAAAATGGCGTCTCCCTCGCGGGCGATTTCCCGCAAGCGATCACCGGCCGCCCCGGGATCTTCAAAAAAATACGCCGACTCGCGAGCAAGGCCAGCCTCTACGGCGGCATCCACCATGCCGCGCGCGTCGCCGCGAATGCCCAGCAGGACGGGAATTCCGCTGTGCGCGACATAGCGCCCCACTTCGCGATGCAGGCAGTCCGACCAGCGGCCGAGTTCCAGCATTTCTCCCAGCACCGCGATGCGCCGCCGCGCCGGAGTGTCCCGCAGCAGATCGATCATGGTCCGCACAGCGTCGGGATTGGAATTATAACAATCGTTCCACACCAGGATGCCGCCTGATTGCAGCCGTTCGCCGCGCATCTTACCGGGCTTCAAGTTTGCGACTGCCGCGACCAGACGGGAGGGAGGGATTCCGTAGATGCCGGCAATCGCGATTCCCGCGAGGATATTCAAGATAGAGTGGCGGCCCGCTAGTCTTGTCTCGAAAAGAGTGTCGCCGACGCGGAAGCGGGAGCCGTCGGGGAGTAGTTGGATGTCTTCGGCGAGGATTGTAAGACCGCTTCCTTTGGTCGCGGCTCCGTAAGGCGCTGTACCCCCAAACGTGATCACCTGGCCTGGAAACCCGTCACCAAAACGGGCCACCCGGGGGTCATCCCCGTTGAGCACCGCGATACCATCCGGGGGCAGCGCTTCGATCAACTCGCGCTTGGCAGCCGCGATGCCCTCGATCGATTCGAAATTCTCGATGTGCGCATGGCCGACGTTGGTCACCACGCCGATGCGAGGCTTCGCGATGGCCGCCAGGTCCCGAATCTCACCGGCGTGATTCATGCCGATTTCGATGACCGCCGAACGCGCGTCGTCGGGGAGCCGCAAAATCGACAGCGGGACTCCGACATGGTTGTTGAAGTTGCCGGCGGTGCGGCCGGTGGGGAATTGCGACCCAAGAATATCGGCGATAGCGTCTTTTGTAGAGGTTTTTCCGGCGCTGCCGGTGATGCCGATTACGTCGCCGCCCCAACGGGCGCGGGCCCAAGCCGCGAGCTGTTGCAACGCGCGCAGAGCGTCTGGAACGAGAAGCACCGGGCCCTCCACGGGGCGATCCGCAATGGCTGCGATAGCGCCGGATTTCAGGGCCGATGCAACGTAGGCGCCACCGTCATGGTTCGGTCCGCGGAGAGCGAAGAACAGGTCGCCGGGTTGGACCGTGCGGGAATCGGTGCTCCATCCTGTGACCACGCCTGATGCGGGCGGCTGCATTCCTAGCGCTGCCGCGACTTCGCTCAATGGGAGGTTCATTCCGTGGTCCCGTAGCCCATGGACTGCAGAATGGCGCGCGCGGTTTCGCGATCGTCGAAATGAATGGTACGGTCCTTCAAGACTTGATAGGGTTCGTGACCCTTACCGGCGAGGATCACGATGTCGCCGGGGCGGGCCTCGGCCAGAATCGCGCGGATGGCTTTTTCGCGGTCCGGCTCGGTGATGAACGGGGTATCGAAACGCCGCAGGCCGATTTGCGCATCATTGATGATGTCCAGAGGATCTTCCGAGCGCGGATTATCGGACGTGAGCGCCACAAAATCGCTGCCTTCACCGGCGGCCTGGCCCATCAGCGGACGCTTGGCGCGGTCGCGGTCGCCGCCGCATCCGAACAGCGTCAGCACCCGCTTGGGTTTCAGCTGACGAGCCACGGCGATCACGTTGCGCAGCGCGTCATCGGTGTGTGCGTAGTCCACCACCACCATGAACGGCTGCCCAGCATCGATGCTCTCGAAACGGCCCGGGACACGCTCGGCGCGCGACACGGCATCGGCGATTACATCCCACTCGAGGCCGTAGCTCAACGCGCCACAGGCCGCCGCGAGGATGTTGTATGCGTTAATCTTGCCGACCATCGGAGAGCGCAGGCGAACCGAGCGGCCTTCGTGCTCGGCGGTAAAGCTGAGGCCTTCGAAAGTCATCTCGAGTTCCGAACCCCGCACCCCGGCGCCTGCTTCGAAGCCGTAGCGCAGCGCGCGCGATCCGGACGCGTCGATCTTCACGCCCCACGGGTCGTCATGGTTGATCACAGCGCACGCGGGCGGCGGTGCGTCCTCGGGAATGAAGAGCATCTGCTTGGCCGCGAAATAGTCTTCCATGGTCCCGTGAAAATCCAGGTGGTCCCTCGTTAAATTAGTGAATACAGCGGTGTGAAACCGGACTCCGTGGACCCTTCCCAGCGCCAGCGCGTGAGAGGAGACCTCCATTGTGACATGAGTACCGCCGAGTTGGATCAACTGGTCGAAAATACGGTAGAGCTCCAGCGATTCGGGTGTAGTATTCGCGGCGGGCAGCAGTTGATCCGCCAGGCGATATTGGATGGTCCCGATGAGGGCCGTGGTCTTCCCCGCGGCTCGCAGTATGGCGTCGGTGAGAAAGCAGGTGGTGGTTTTTCCATTGGTTCCGGTGATTCCGGTGATTCCGAGGCGTTCGTCGGGCTGGCCGTAGAAGTTGCGCGCCGCGATGGCCAGCGCTTTCCGGCCATGCTCGACGACAATCCACGGACCCGAAAAACCCTCGGGCGCGGGAAGCTCGCTTACGATGGCGATGGCGCCGCGCTCGAGCGCGGCCTGCGCGAATGCCCGTCCATCCGCCTTCGCGCCCGCGAATGCAAAAAAAAGGTGGCCGGTCTCGATACGACGCGAATCGTAATCGAGCCCGGCCACTGCTGCATGCAAAAGCGCATCGGGAATCTCGTTCTTCAGGCGCGCGCCGGCCAGGACCTCCCACAGTTCCATCCTGTGCCGCTCACCTTCCAAATTGAATCCGCACCCTCTCTCCTAGAGGCAGGATGCTGCCGGGCGGCGGAAACTGGGCTCGGGCCAGCCCGCTGCCCATAAATTCGACCGGTATTCCTCGCGACGAGGACGTCTCCACCGCCGCGCGCACGGTTAACCCCAGAAAGTTGGGCACCTTGGGACCGGCTAACTGCAGATCGAAATTCGCCGGCAAGGCGGCGGCCAGGAAGTTCTGATCCGGACTCGGTTTCGCGGCGGCCAAAACGGCGGTTTCCGAATCGGCGATCTCGGCGATGGCCAGATCATTGTCGTCGGCGTCGACGGCCTCTTCCGGCGACAGCGGCAAGTCCGGCTGATCCTTGGGGACGTCCATCAGGCGCAACGCGGCCGCGGCCACCTCGCGAAACACGGGACCCGACGATGGTCCGCCGTATCCGGCGAGTCCAGTGGCCCCGTTGATCGTTACCACCACCACGATGGCCGGGTTCGTTACCGGCGCGAAGCCCATGAATGAGGCGTTGTAGTAGTGCGTGTACTGGTGCGTCTTGAGATCGTAGATCTGCGCGGTGCCGGTCTTGCCGCCGGCCGTGTAGCCGGGGATGCGGGCGTATTTGTGGCCGGTCCCGTACGTCTTGAGGATGACGCCTTCCATCATCTGGCGCATGGTGATAGCGGTCTCCGGTTTCAGCACGCGCCGCGGCGGATCGGCTGGCGCGTCGGCGAGGAGATGCGGTTTTACCAGCACCCCGCCATTGGCGATAATGGAGGCCGCCTGGGCCAATTGCAGCGTAGTGGCGCTGACTTCATGGCCCATCGCGACGGATCCGATGGAGCTCCTCTGCCAGCGCTTCAAGGGACGCACAATACCAGCCGATTCTCCGGGAAGCGCGATGCCGGTGGTCTTGCCGAACCCGAAACGCTTGATGTAGTCATACATGTTGGCGTCGCCCACTTTGAGGCCGACATTGATGGCGCCGATGTTGCTGGAGCGCGCCAGCACGTCTTCCATGGGCAGCGCCGAATAGCTGTTATGGTCATGCACTACACGCCCAAACAGCGACAAGCTGCCATTGCCGCATGGAATCACGCTCTCCGGGCGGAGGCGCGTGGTCTCCAGCGCCGCCGATAAAGTGATCACCTTGAAAACCGAGCCTGGCTCAAACGGCGCGGTGACCGCCAGATTCATGCGCGCTTCCACTTCTTCTCCAGGGGTGGGAGGCTCATTGGGATCGTACGTGGGATAGTTAGCCAGCGCGAGAATTTCGCCGGTGCGCGGATTGATCGCCACCAGGCTACCGGTCTTGCAGTGGTGAGTCTCGACGGCGTTCTTCAGCTCGCGCTCCGCGATGAACTGGATGCGGCTGTCAATGGTAAGCCGCAGCGGACGTCCGGCCTGGGGCTCGGTAGCCACTTGCGATTCGAAACCGCGCTGCTTCACGTCACTGGTGACGCGGATCGCGCCCGGATGACCTTCCAGCTGCTCATTCAGCGATTGCTCGATACCGGCGTTGCCCTTCTCCTCGAAATCAACGCCGCCGATCAGGTGCGCGGCCAGGGTCTTGTTGGGGTAGAAACGGCGGCTCTCCGGACGAAGCTCGATCCAATCCGGTTTGGGCTGCAGATCCCGCAAGCGCGCGGACTCCTCGGGCGTGATGCGCCGCTTCACCCACAGGAAGCCGCGCCGTGCCGCTGCGGCGGCCTTCATTTTGTCGAGCAGAGCCGGCCGGTCCACATTCAGGATGCGTCCCAGAATGTCAGATGCCACGCCCAGATCCTTCACCCGCAGCGGATTGATGCAAACCGAATCCACCGGCAGGCTGAGCGCCAGCTTCTGGCCGGCGCGGTCCAGTATGGTGCCGCGCGGCGCCTGGATTTCCACCAGCTTTTCCTGTTGCTGCAGGGCCTGGCGAAGAAAGTCGTCATGCCGCAGGATCTGAAGCTGAAACAGGCGGCCGAGAATCAGAATGGCCCAGATCAAAGCGATCCGGGCCACCCAGATGACGCGTTTTTCAGACGGCGTATCCATAATTCGGCCTTATTGAAACCGCAACGTTACCGAGCCGCGAACACCGGAAGCGGGTTACCGCTGTGCCAGCGTGCCTTCCGGCTTGCCTTCCAGATAAACCAGCTTCTGCGGCGCCGGATCGATGAACTGCTGTTTCCGGGCCAGCTCCTGCAGACGGGCCGGGCTGAGTAAACGTGTTTCTTCGAGTTCGAGACCGGCGCGCACGATTTCGAGGCGATGTTTCTCCTGGCGCAAGGACTCCAGGCGGTAGCCCGCCAGCAGCCCATAGACCGAAGGCAGCATGGGCCCCACCAGCAGCACGGCGACGGCGAATGAGGATCCAATCACCTTCCACGCCGCGCCGCGAGCGCCCGGCTCGGCCTCGCGAACCACACGCGCGTTGTCAATCCGTTTGACGTAGAAGTACACGTCTTCATTCGGAATGGCGCGCAGCAGGAAAGGATCCTCATGCTGGTGGGCGTGCATCCTGGGCGCGGCCTGTTCGAGAGCCCTCGCCGTAATAAATCGACCGAATAAGCTTGCCAGTGTCGCCATTGTGCTCTCTATGTCATCTCAACCGCCCGCAGCTTGGCGCTGCGCGACGGAGGATTGTCTCGTACTTCGTGTTCCGAAGGCCGGACCACGTGCCGGGTCAGGATTCGTACCCGGCCGGATCTGCCCAATTCCTGAAAGCTCTGTTTCACCTTGCGGTCCTCCAGGGACATAAACGTGAGGACCACAATTCTTCCGCCCGCGCTCACCAGCTCCGGCGCCCACCGAAGCAATGCGTCCAGTTCCCCGGGTTCGTCGTTGACCACCGTTCGCAGCGCCATGAAAGTCTGCGTGGCTGGATGCAATCGGCCTATCCTGGGCACGGCTGACTCGATCACTCGCGCCAATTGGGCGGTGGAGTGGATCGGCCGTGCCCGCAGGATTGCTCTGGCTATTTTCCGCGACCTCCTTTCCTCGCCGTATTGAAAGATCAAATCGGCGAGTTCCTTCTCTCCGGTAAAATTCGCTAAGTCCGCCGCCGTCTGCTCCTGCCTGCGATCCATGCGCATGTCCAGGGGACCGTCGGCCATAAACGAAAACCCGCGTTCCGGCTCGGTCAGTTGATAGCGGCTGACGCCCAAATCGGCCAGCAGGCCGTCCACCTTGGCGATTCCGACGTTCGCCAGGGAGGCCTGTAATTGCGAAAACGAACCCAGGTTGTACCGGATACGTCCGGCTAGCGCTTCGGTGTTCGATCGAGCCAGCGCGAGCGAATCCGCATCCCGGTCGTTCGCGATCACTAATCCCGTGTCCAGCCGCGCTGCGATGGCTGCCGTGTGTCCGCCCAGCCCGGCGGTTGCGTCCAGATAGACTCCGTTCGGACGCACGTCCAGATACTCCAGGCACTCGCCGAGCATCACTGGCACGTGCATACATGTCCGCTACTTGAGTCCTTTCTTCTTCATCGCCGTCACCTTGGCCGCCAGATTCTCCCGGACCTTGCGCAAGCGCGCTTCGTACTCGGCCAGGTTGTAGATCCCGATTC